>NZ_CP012700.1:3193586-3506444 GCF_001307295.1 Sphingopyxis macrogoltabida
AATATTGGCGGCTTTTATGGTTAACTCGCGCCTTCAATTCCCGACGTGGACTAGGGAATTGGGGCAAGGATTTGGTGGACCCCGTCCACCGGAAACCGACCCCTCCCGGCGGGCAGCGCCAACCCCGTTGCCCGCCACTTTTTCCGGTCACCGTTTGCCATATCCTCGCGGGCGCCGCCTGCCTGGCCAGGCTCGCGGTCCGGGTCAATCGCAAGGAAAGTTCTCCTTTCCTGATGTTCGGGAAGATGATCATGGCTGACCATAATATCGCAGGAAAAGCGGTTCTCATCGCCGGCGGCGGCAAGAACCTCGGCGGGTTGATTGCGCGCGACTTCGCCTTGCAGGGAGCGCGTGCCGTCTACGTCCACTACAACAGCGAAGCATCGCGCGCGGAGGCCGAGGAAACGGTCGCCGCAATCGAAACGGCGGGCGCGAAGGGCCACGCCATGCAAGCCGATCTGACCTCGGCGAGCGCCATGGAAAAACTGTTCGCCAGCGCGAAGGACGCGATGGGCGGCATCGACATTGCGATCAACACTGTCGGCAAGGTGCTGAAAAAGCCGATGGTCGACATCAGCGAAGCCGAGTTCGACGCGATGAGCGCGGTCAATTCGAAATCAGCCTTTTTCTTCCTGAAAGAGGCCGGAAAGCATGTCAGCGACAATGGCAAAATCTGCACGCTCGTGACGTCACTGCTCGGTGCCTATACGCCTTTCTACTCCAGCTATGCCGGGACCAAGGCACCGGTCGAACATTATACGCGCGCGGCGTCGAAGGAATTTGGCGAACGGGGCATTTCGGTAACCGCGATCGGACCGGGGCCGATGGATACGCCCTTCTTCTACCCGGCCGAGGGCGAAGACGCCGTCGCCTATCACAAGACCGCGGCGGCGCTGTCGCCCTTTTCGAAAACCGGCCTAACCGATATCGAGGATATCGTGCCGTGGATCCGCTTCCTCGTCACCGACGGCTGGTGGATGACCGGCCAGACGGTGCTGGTGAACGGCGGCTATACTACGAAATGATGCCGGCCGCCGGACGCCGGCGCAGTCTCAGCTTTGCGCGAGAAAGTCATCCATCGCCGCATTGACGGCGTCCGGCGCCTCCCACGGCACGAAATGGCCGCATCCGGGGACCTTTACGATCGTCGCATCCGGGACCAGTGCATCGATGCCGTCGAGGTTGCACGGCGGCAAAGCGACGTCGTCGAGCGCCCAGATGACCAGCGTCGGGATGGCAAGCTTCGGGAAGGGCGTGGCAGGCGGCTCGGCATAGGGTTCGTCCATCGCCGGGACCGTGACTGCCGACCCGCGATACCAGTTGATCATCGCGCGGCACGTGTCGCGATCTTCCCAATTTTTGAGCGACCGGGCGATCTCGTCGGGCGGCTGGATGCCGCCGCTCGGCACCTTGTCGGCGAAGGCGTGCGCGAGGAGCCCGGCGATGCCGTGCGCCTCGATGATTGCGTCGCTCGCGGGATCACGAAAGGTGCGGATATACTGGCTTGCGGCGCGCTGGTCGGGGTTGGTCAACAACAATTTCTGGAAGATCGCCGGGTGCGGCGCGTTGGCGATCACCGCGCGCGTCACGCGGCCCGACCATGCCGGAAACAGTCCGTCCGGCTGGCCGCCGAGCGCGACGCCCCACGCGATCGCGCCGCCCCAGTCGTGGCCGACGACCGTGAAACTCTCGACATCAAGCGCGTCGGCGAGCGCGAAAATGTCGGCGATCAGCTTGTCGGTCGAATAGGAGGCGGCATCCTGCGGTTTCGACGACCCGCAATAGCCGCGCTGGTCGGGAGCGATGCAGCGAAACCGGCCCGATAGATGCGGGAGTTGGTAGCGCCAGGTGCGGTGCGATTCGGGAAAGCCGTGGAGGAAGATGATTGCGGGGGCGTCCTTTGGCCCCATATCGACGACGTCGAGTTCGATCCCGGTCGAAAGCGCCACTCGCCGCTGTTCGAAATGGCCGACCATATTCCACTCCTTTTGGTTTCTTTTCAAAACCAATCTGGCGGCGATCGCTCCGGCTGGCAAGCCGCAACGCCGAAGCGACCGCTATTCGGGCGGCGTCATGTTCGTTTCGTCGGTCGGCAGCGTCTTGAAGATCGGCCATTCCCGCATGTCGCCGCCGCGGCTGCACCGGTACGATGCCACTTCCCTTTCGCCGCGCATCACGATCAGGCCGCCATAATGGCTTTCGGACGTCGACGCCTCCTCGGTCATCCCCGCGCTCGGCGCGGTCCAATGCGCATAGACGACATAATTATACTCGCCGTTCACAAAGCGGAGCGTCTGATCCTCGGCGCGCGGATAGAGCGTGCGATGATAGAAGACGCGATTGCTCGCGGCATTGGCGACGAGGCGGAGTTCGGTCTTCGTCGCGGTGCCATAGCGATAGATGAGCGAACCACCCGCTTCGGCGACCACCAACTGTTTCGCCCCGAAACTGCACGCAAAGATCGGCTCGGGCGGCGGCGTCATCGCCAGCGCGAGCAGCAGGCTCACGGATAGCTCACCGTCTTGGGCACTTCAGGGATCGGGATGAACTCCTCGCTGTCGCCGGGGACGAGCGGGAATTTCCCGTCCTTCCAGTCGTGCTTGGCCTGATTGATCCTGTCGCGCGACGAGCTGACGAAATTCCACCAAACATGCCGCGGCGTCGTAAACGCCTCGCCGCCGAGCAGCATCACGCGCGCGTCGCTGTCGGCGCGCAGCGTCATCGCCTGCCCCGGTTTCAGGATATAGAGGCTGTAACGGTCGAGCGCTTCGCCATCGAGGCTCGCGTCGCCGAGCGCGACGAGCACCGCGCGCTCGTCGGCCTCCGCCTCGATCGGGATCGTCGCCCCGGCGTTCATCAGGATATCGGCATAGATGGTCGCCGCATGCTGGGTGATCGGGGAGGTCGCACCCCACAGACTGCCCATGATGACACGCGCCGACACGCCGCCGTCCTCGATCAGCGGCAAATCGTCCTTCGCGACATGCTCGAATGCGGCGTCGATCTCTTCCTTGCCGTCGGGCAGCGCGAGCCAGGTCTGCATCCCCGAGATCGGCGATCCGGTCGCACGCTCGGCGGCGGGCGTGCGTTCCGAATGGACGATGCCGCTGCCCGCGGTCATCAGATTGCACGCGCCGGGGCGGATCGTCGCATAGGTGCCGAGGTTATCGCGGTGATCGATCGCACCCTCGAACAGATAGGTGACGGTGGCGAGGTTGATATGTGGATGCGGGCGCACGTCCATGCCCTTGCCGATGTCGAAATGCGCCGGGCCGAACTGGTCGACGAAGATGAACGGGCCGACCATCGTCCGCGCCTTGTTCGGCAGCGTCCGCCGCACCTCGAAGGCGCCGAGGTCGTGGGTCGAGGGGGTGATGATGTCGAACATCGGCTATCCTTTTGGCGTGGTTGCTCAGGGCTTGCCGGGATCGGCGGCGCGAAGGATCTTCTCCATCGCCTTGCCCTTCGCGAGTTCGTCGATCAGCTTGTCGAGATAACGGATCTCGCGCATCAGCGGCTCGGCAATCTCTTCGACGCGAATGCCGCAGATAACGCCCCTGATCTGGTCGCGCGCCGCATTCATCGCGGGCGCGTCATCGAAAAAACCCCTGAGGTCGGTCTTGGCGGCGATCTGATCGTCGAGCTGCTGCTGGCTGTAACCGGTCAGCCAGCGGATGATTTCGTCGACCTCGGCCTTGGTGCGCCCCTTGCGCTCCGCCTTGGCTACATAGTGCGGATAGACGCTTGCAAAGCTGTATTTATAGACACGATGCTCGTCCACGTCCGCTCCTCCTATTCGCCCGGCGCCGTCGCCTTGATCGCGAGCGCGTGGATGCGCTGCCCCGGGAGGTCGCCGAGCGCCCTGTTCACCGCGCGCTGGCGCGCGACGCGATTCTGCCCCGCAAAACCCGGCCATTCGATGGCGAGGCTGAAATGCGATTCGCCCGATCCGTCGTCGCCGGAATGGCCGTGATGGCTGGCGCTGTCGTTGCTGAGGGTGAATTTCGCGTCGGGAAAAGCCGCGGTCAGCAGCTCCTCCATCTCGCGTTGCACTGGACCTTTTTCGCTCATGCCCCCATGTTGGGGAGGAAAGAACAGCATGACAAGCCCCAGGTCCAATCGATTCCACGGCCGCGTCCCGCGCGAAGCCGCTTGCGCCGTTCCCGGCTGCGAGGAACCCGGCGAATTTCGCGCGCCCGCCTCACCGCACCGCTCGCCCGACGGGCCGCCGCCGTACCGCTACCTCTGTCTCGATCATGTGCGCGAACATAATGCCGGCTATAATTATTTCGACGGCATGACCGCCGACCAGATCATGGCGGCACAATCGCCCACCGCTGGCTGGGAAACCGAAAGCCGCGCCTTTCGCGCCGCGGGCAGCGCCGACCTGCCGCCGCGCTGGGCCGATTTCAAAGATCCGATCGATGCCTTGGGCGCGCGTTTTCGCCAGCGCATGGACGAGGCGCGGCGCGAAGCGGCCGACCCGCGCTTCACCCGCGAGGAGCATCGCGCGCTGCAACTGATGGGCCTCGCGGCCGACGCCGACCGCGCCGCGCTCCGCCGCCGCTACAGCGAACTGGTGCGCAAATATCATCCCGACCGGAATGGCGGCGATCGCAGTTTCGAAACGCGGCTGGGCGAGGTGGTCCAGGCGTATCAATTGCTGCGCAAGACGAAGGCCTTTGCATAGGAGAGTAACGATGACCGATCTCGATGAGGCAAGGATCGAAGTGGTGCGCCGGCACATGGCGCTCGAGATCACGCACGACTGGGACGGCGTTCTCGCGACCTTCGAGCATCCCCGCTACGAACTGATGGGCCCCGGCACCATCTTCGACGGCGAGACGGCGGTCCGGTCCTATTTTGCTTCGTCGCGCGAGCCCTTCCCCGATCAGGCGAACGAAGTCATCGCGATCGCCGCCGACGCGGATACCGACACGGTGCTCGTCGAATTCTGGCTGACCGGCACCCACCTCGGCCCGCTGCGCCTTGGCGTGCGGACGATCGAGCCGACCGGCAAGGCGTTCCGCATTCGCATGGCGGCGAGCTTCCAGTTTGCGCCCGGCAGCGACAAGATCCTCTGCGAACGTCCCTATTACGACCAATCGGCGGTGATGAAGGCGCTGGGTCTGCTCTGAAAAGGCGTTGCAAGGCGAAACGGACAGCGATACCGCGCTCCGACGGTCGGCAATAACGCGCCGACTCCTCTTCCTCGTCACCCTGAACTTGTTTCAGGGCCCATGGCCTGACCTTTCCGCTGGCGCGGCGTCAAACGAGAGCCAAGGCCATGGATGCTGAAAAAAGTTCAGCATGACGATCATGAAACTATGGACGCGACCATGACCGATATTCCGAACAGCCTTCCCGACCACCACGGCTCGACGCTCCTTTCGGCGCCCGATACCGAGGTCGATGCGCGCGAGCTGTTCGGCGTCGATATCGACATGAAGGTGCCGGCGTTCAGCGAGGCCGACGAGCGCGTGCCGGACCTCGACCCGGCCTATGTCTTCGACGGCGACACGACGCTCGCGATCCTCGCGGGCTTCAAATATAATCGCCGTGTGATGGTGCAGGGCTATCACGGCACCGGCAAGTCGACGCATATCGAACAGGTCGCGGCGCGGCTCAAATGGCCGTGCATCCGCGTCAACCTGGACGCCCACATCAGCCGTATCGACCTCGTCGGCCGCGATGCGATCGTGCTGAAGGATGGTCAGCAGGTGACCGAATTCCGCGAAGGCCTGCTTCCGTGGGCGCTGCAGACCCCGACCGCGCTCGTCTTCGACGAATATGACGCCGGCCGCCCCGACGTGATGTTCGTCATCCAGCGCGTGCTCGAGACCGAGGGCAAGCTGACTTTGCTCGACCAGAACCGCGTGATCCGCCCGAACCCGCATTTCCGCCTGTTCTCGACCGCCAACACCGTCGGGCTCGGCGACACGAGCGGCCTCTATCACGGCACGCAGCAGATCAACCAGGGCCAGATGGACCGCTGGAACATCGTCGTCACGCTCAACTATCTGCCCGCGGCGACCGAAAGCGCGATCATCCTCGCCAAGGTGCCGAACACCGACGAGACGACGGTCGCCAATATGGTCAAGGTCGCCGACCTGACCCGTCAGGGCTTTATAAACGGCGACATCTCGACCGTGATGTCGCCGCGCACGGTGATCAGCTGGGCGCAGAATGCCGCGATCTTCAACAATCTCGGCTTCGCCTTCCGCCTGTCGTTCCTCAACAAGTGCGACGAGGCCGAACGGATGATCGTCGCCGAATATTATCAGCGCGTGTTCGGCGAAGACCTGCCCGAAAGCGTGATCGGCAAATAACCGGTCACTTCAATAGGGTCTCGGCGTCGACGAGCCGGACGTCGTGCATCATGGCGAGATAGGCCTCGAAATAGCCCTTGTGCGACGCGCCGACGATCGCGAGCGTGCGCGTCCCCGGCCGCTCAGCCATCGCAGCGCGGGCATTGGCGACCATGCGCAGGTTCCGCACCTCCCACCAGCCGGTGTAGCGGCGTCCATAATTTTGCGGCGTGGCATCGGCGAGCGCGGGACCGAAATCGGTGTCGAAGGCGAGGCGCATCGTAGAAGGGCGATTATAGAAGCGATAGAGCGACATCACCCCGTCGCCATCGAGCTTTGCCTCCAGCGCCTTTTCGGCGGCGATCCGGTCCTTGAGCTGCGGCGTTTCCCAGATGCGCTGCATCGCCGCCGCATAGCCCGGATCCTTGTCGAGCGACGCCGTCGTCGCGTCGGCGCTATGGTCGTCGGCCGCGTAAACGCGCTCCAGCCCCAGCCGTGCGGCGAGCACCGACCCGATGAGAAAATTCTCGTTACGGCGCGTCCGCAGCTTTTCGAGCGCCGCGACGAGCGTGTCGTCGAGGCCGTCACCCGCGCGGCGTTCGTCTGCGGGAAGCCGCAGCCACTGAACAAGCGCAGAGGCCGGTTCGCCGCCGGCGAGAAACAGTCCCGCAAGGCGGCGGCGATCGCCCGGCGCGGGCTGGGCGGGCCAGGCGGCCAGCAGGCGCTCCGCCTCCACCGTTGCCGCCACCATATCGAGACCGATCACCTTCTGCGCCGGCGCGGGATCCCAACAATAGTCCGATGCGCCCGGATAGAGCGGCTTGTAGCGCATGAGCAGCTCGCAATCGCGGCCCGACAATCCCTCGATCGTGATGATCTCCGGCTTCCACGCCGCAAGCCGCGCCAGCAGCGGCTCGAGGCTTTCGGGAGCGAAGCTGTCGGGCAGGCCCGAAAGATGCGGTGTGCCGAGGACGAGCGCTTCGCCGACCTCCCCCGCCACCCCTGCCTTGAGGTCGCGAGGATCGAAAGCCGGTTCATAGGGCGGCGGCGGGGCGGCGGCGGTGACCAGCAGCAAGGCGGCGAACAGCGACACGGACATCTCCCCCAAACCGGCGTCTGCGCGGCGCCTGCGGTCTCTCGATAAGCGAAGTGTGTTATTCGATCAATACTCCTTGACGCCGCAGTTTTCGCCTTCCAAAGGCGATGTTCTCCTGCCAGCATCGCGCGACGCGCCGGACCGAAGATGGAAGCCGCCATGCGAACGACGCCCTTTCTTTCGATCCTGACCGCGCTGCTGCTCGGCGGCTGCATCACTCCGGTCGACTATGGCAAGGTCCGCCACGCCGATTATGTCGCCGATCCGCGCTGCACCGCGCAGCCCGGCGCCGCAGTCGATGGCGAGGCGCTGCCTTTGTTCTTCGCGACGAGCCGCCTGCCCGACTGCCGCACTGCCGATATCCGCCTGCTGCAATATCGCGGTGACGAGGTGCGTTACGGGCGTTTTGCGCCGCCACGCGACGTCGAGATCGACAAGAAGAAGCTGTTCCTGACCCCGCTCGCCTTCCACACCGACGCCGACTGGTGGGCGGCGCTGCGCGCCGAGACCGACCGGCGGCAGGGCCGTGTCCTACTCTATGTCCATGGCTATCGCGAGAATTTCGAGACGACGACGAAGGATGCCGCACAGATCGCCCGAATGACCGGCTTCGACGGGCCGGTGATCGCCTATAGCTGGCCGTCGCAGCACAAGGTGCTCGGCTATGTCGTCGACGAAACCAACATGTACCACGACGTGCGCAATTTCCGCATCTTCCTGAAATCGCTCGCCGAACAGAGCTGGGTGAAGGAAATCGTGATCGTCTCGCACTCGCTCGGCGCGCGGCTGGTGATCCCCGCGATATCCTATGTCGACCGCACGTCGAGCAGCGCCGACAGCAGCAATATCTCGAACATCATCCTCGCCTCGCCCGACATCGACCGCGAGACGTTCGAGCGCGATATCGAGGAAGAGGTCTTGTCGGCGCGGCGCGTCGCGCGCGACCGGCGGATCACCGTCTATGTCTCGCGCGCCGACAAGGCGCTCGCCGCGTCGCGCGCGCTGCACGGCTATCCGCGGCTCGGCTCGCCCTATTGCTTCGACCCGTTCGAGGCTGCCGATCTGAAAGCGAGGGGGCTTCCCGAGCGCTGCTATCCGGTGGCGATCGCCGGAATGACCGTCGTCGACACCACCGACGTATCGCGCGGATCGACGGGGCACAGCAATTTCCTGCGCAGCGCGGTCGCTTGCCGCGATTTCATCGACGTCGTCGCGGGCAAGCGGACGCGGCCCGAGCGGACGGCGACGCAGCTTGGCCATGTCTTCCGCTTGCTGCCCGATCCCGCGAACCCCAAGCCCGAAGACGACCTGATCTGCAACCGCATCGCCGGCGGCTCCGAAAACGAATAGGCGCTGTCAGCCGAAACCGCAGAGGACCGCGAAATCGGCGAGCCAGACGACCGGTCCCTCGCCGGTCCACAGCCACAGCCCGCCGACCGCGATCAGGGCAAACAGGCCAAGCGCCACCCAGTCCTGCCGCGCGAGCTTCATGCCGGTTGCAGCCGTTTGACCGGCGCGTCGGCGATCGGCAGGTGGACGATCCCGGCGAACAGGCCGAGCGCGATCGCGAAGCCCCATGCGATATCGTAACTGCCGGTGGCGTCGAAGATCAGCCCCGCCATCCACGCGCCGAAGAAGCTCCCGACCTGGTGGCTGAGGAACACGATCCCGTAGAGCATCGACAGATAGCGCACCCCGAAGATGCGCCCGACGATACCGCTGGTGAGCGGCACGGTGCCGAGCCACAGGAACCCCATCGCACCCGCGAAAGCCAGCGCGGTCCAATGGCTCAGCGGCAGGAAGAGGAAGACGGCGATAACCGCCGAGCGCGCGACATACAGCGCCGAGAGCACATATTTCTGGCGCATGAGGTCGCCCGCGCGCCCGAACACATAGGAGCCCAGGATGTTGAACAGCCCGACCAGCGCGAGCACCTGCGCCCCGATTTCGATGCCGAGCCCCTTGTCGTCGAGATAGGCGGGCAGATGCGTCGCGATGAAGGCAATATGGAAACCGCAGACGAAAAAGCCCGCGTTGAGCAGCCAGTAACCACGGTGAACTGCAGCTTCGCGGAGTGCCTCGCGCGCCGTCTGTTCGACGGCAGCGCTGACGCCCGGATTGCTGTCGGTCCGGCCCGCAACGCCGATGGCCAGCAGCCCGCACAGCGCCACCAGCCCCGCCATGATCCACAGCGTCTGGTGATAGCCGAGATCACCGAGCAACATCGAGGCGAGCGGCACGACAAGGAACTGCCCCAGCGAACCGCCTGCGGTGACCATACCGAACGCGCTGCTGCGTTTTTCGGGGCTGACCACCCGCCCGACCGCGCCGAGCACGACGACGAACGTCGTCGCCGACTGCGCCATGCCGATGAGGATGCCGAAGCTGATATGCAGCCCCATTGCATCGGTCGCAAAGGCTGCACCGACGAGCCCGAGCGCATAAAGCAACGCTCCCGCAAGCACGACGCGTCCGGCGCCATGCTTGTCGGCGAGCGCGCCGACGAACGGCTGGACAAGACCGAAGAGCAGATTCTGGAGCGCCATCGCGAGGCCGAAGTCCGACCGGCTGATGCCGATATCGACGCTCATCTGCGGCAGGAACAGGCCGAAACTCTGCCGTACGCCCATCGCCAGCGTGACGATGAAGGCGGCGCAGAGGATAACGATCCACGGCCTTTTCATGGGAGAGATAGCGGGGGAGACCATAGGTTGCCGGATGCAACCCTTGCGGTGCTGGGTCAAGCGAGCATAGCTATCGTCCGACCTACACCCACTTCGTCACTCCGGATCCGGGGTGACGAAGGAGTAGCTCTTCCTTCGCGCGACAAAGCTGGTTAGAGCCGACTCGATGTCTGCTTCCTCTCCCCTCGACGATCTGAAGGCCGCGCTGTCGAGCGTCGCGCGCGCGGTCACCCGCGATGCCGAGGTCGAGGTCGGGTTTACCGCCGACGCGCCCGCACAGATCGGCAAGGCGATCAAGGTGCCGACTCCCTCGCGCACCCTACCCGCCGAACAGGTCGCCGAAGCGCGCGGCTTTGCCGATTCCTATGCCTTGCGGATGAAGCATCACAGCGAGAAACTGCACGCCGCCGCGCGGCCGTCCGAACCGCTCGCCGCCGCCGCGTTCGACGCGATGGAACGCGCGCGGATCGAGGCTCTGGGTGCGCGCCACATGGACGGGATGCGCGGCAACCTGTCGGCCGCACTGACGATGCGGATGCGGTCGGACCCGATCAGCCGCGCGCAGAACCGCGACGAAGTGCCGGTGTCGAGCGCACTCGAACTGATGCTGCGCGAAGCACTGACCGGCGAACAGGCACCGCAAGGCACCGAGACCGGCCTGTCGCTGGTCCGCGAATGGATCGCCAAGGACGCCGGCGCCGACATCACCGCGCTGTCGATGCTGCTCGACGATCAGGCGGCGTTCGCCGAAACCGCGAAGCTCGCGCTGCGTCACCTCGACCTCATCTATGGCGACGAGCCGATGGAGGAAGGCGCCGAGGACGGCGGTGACGAGGACCAGTCCGAAGCCGAAGAATCGCCCGAGGAACAGGAAAGCGAAGAAGGCGGCGCGGGGGAAAGCCAGGTCGATGCACGCGCCGAAATGGCGGGCGACCAAGCCGACGACGGCGACACCGACCCCGACGCGCAGGAAATGGAGGCCGACGGCGAGCCCGAAATGGGCGGCGAAGGCGACGAGGGCATGCTCCCCGTGCGCCCCAACCGCCTGCCGACCGACGTTCCCGATTTCAACTATGTCCGCTTCACCGAAAAGCATGACGAGATCATCCTCGCCACCGAACTGTGCGACGCCGAGGAACTGACGCGGCTCCGCGCCTATCTCGACCAGCAGATGGCGCATTTGCAGGGCGCGGTGACCAAGCTCGCCAACCGCCTCCAGCGCCGCCTGATGGCCCAGCAGAACCGCGCGTGGGATTTCGATCAGGAGGAAGGCCAGCTCGACGCGGCGCGGCTGGCGCGCGTCATCGTCTCGCCCGGCCATTCGCTCAGCTACAAGATCGAGCGCGATACCGATTTCCGCGACACCGTCGTCACGCTGCTGATCGACAATTCGGGCTCGATGCGCGGACGGCCGATCAGCATCGCCGCGATCAGCGCCGACATCCTCGCGCGCACCCTCGAACGCTGCGGCGTGAAGACCGAGATATTGGGCTTCACCACCCGCACGTGGAAGGGCGGACAGAGCCGCGAAGACTGGCTCGCCGCGGGCCGCCCCGCGCATCCCGGCCGCCTCAACGACCTTCGTCACATCATCTACAAGCCCGCCGACGAACCCTATCGCCGCGCCCGCAAGTCGCTCGGCCTGATGATGCGCGAAGGGCTGCTGAAAGAGAATATCGACGGCGAGGCGCTGATGTGGGCGCACCACCGGATCGTCAATCGTCCCGAGGAACGCCGCATCCTGATGGTGATTTCGGACGGCGCGCCGGTCGACGATTCGACGCTGTCGGTCAACCATGGCGCCTATCTCGACCAGCATCTGCGCCAGGTGATCGAATGGATCGAAAACCGCTCCCCGGTCGAACTATGCGCGATCGGTATCGGGCACGATGTGACCCGCTATTACAGCCGCGCGGTGACGATCATGGACGCCGAACAGCTCGGCGGCACGATGGTCGAGCAGCTGGCGGGATTGTTCGATATCGATTGAGTGCTATTGAACGTTGAAGTTTGAAATCACTTCATATGTGATAGATTGATTATTTGCCTCAATGATACGAATTTTTGCGCCGCGATAAGCAACTTCCTTTGAAACCGATAGGTCATATTCGGCCTCGTTTGAAAAAGCCGGCCTAGCCATATCGCCAGCTGATTCTCGATATCCGATCTTTACCCTATCGCCGACGCGACCACTGTAGATTAAAGTCTGCTGAAAGTTGCTCTCAGAGACTACCGGGCGCGTAACACGAGTAAATCCATGCTCCGTGTCACAGCGGTTCTGACCCAGCATCGAGTCCTTCGCGCATATCTTCTGCTCGGTTTTCGAAGCTAGAATCGACTGCGGGTAGACGACCTGCCCAAAAAAACCGCCCGTAAGTGTTATTCCACCGAGACCATTGAGCCCAGTTCCCACTTGAAATGAGTGATAAGTCCATTTCTTATCCTCGCCAATCTGAGGATAGAATCCCTTACTCAGGAGATAATTATTTATATTATTCTCTCCGGAAAGCTGAGGTCGCGTCCGTCAAGGTGGTGTAATTTCGGCTGTGGCCGTGGGCCATCGTCAGGCGGCTTTGGCGGTGATGTGTAGGGGCTGATTTTCCTCCTCGATCATGGGTTGGTTGAGTTCGGCCATGCCTTCGATCTGCATGTATCGGTGCTGGAGCTGCCACTCGTCGTTCTGCTCCATCAGCACAGCCCCGACGAGGCGGATGATGCTGTCTTCGTTCGGGAAGATTCCGACGACGTCGGCGCGGCGCTTGACCTCCTTGTTGAGCCGCTCGAGCGGATTGGTTGAGTGTAACTTCGTGCGGTGCTGGGTGGGGAAGCCGGTGTAGGCGAGCACGTCGGTTTCGGCCTCGTCCATGCAGGCGCCGAGCTTGGGCCAACGGGTGCGCAACTGGTCGGCGACCTGTCGCCAGACCTGCGTTGCGCTTTTCTGATCGGGCTGCAGGAAGACCTGGCGGATCGCGGCGGCGACGACAGTGTTCTGGCCCTTGGGCACATAGGACAGGGCATTGCGCATGAAGTGCACCCGGCAGCGCTGCCAGGTGGCGCCCATGACGCGGGTGATCGCGCCCTTGAGGCCCTCGTGAGCATCGGAGATGACCAGCTTCACGCCGGTAAGACCGCGCCGAACAAGGTCCTTCAGGAAGTCGGACCAGAAGACCTCCGCTTCCGAGGGGCCGATATGCAGGCCGACGATCTCGCGCCGGCCCTCGGTGTTGACGGCCATGGCGATTATTGCGGCAACGCTGATGATCCGCCCGCCTTCGCGTACCTTGAGATAGGTGGCATCGAGCCAGAGATACGGCCATTCGCCGGTGAGCGGGCGTTTCAGAAAGGCATGGACGCGCTCGTCAATGTCCTTGCAAAGCTTGGAGACGGTGGACTTGGAGATGCCGGTCATGCCCATGGCCTGGACGAGTTCATCGACCCGCCGGGTGCTGACCCCGCCGATCCACGCTTCCTGGATCACCGCAACCAGCGCTTTCTCGACCATCTTGCGGGGCTCAAGGAAGCCCGGAAAATAGGACCCAGCACGCAGCTTGGGGATTTTCAGGTTCAGCGTGCCTACCCGGGTATCCAGCGAACGGTCGCGATAGCCGTTGCGCCAGGTCGCGCGCTCGCTGCTGCGTTCGTGGCGACCCGCGCCGATCAGGCCATCAACGTCGGCCTCCATGATCAGCTGCAGCACGTTCTCGGCGATGGTGCGCAAAAAATCCGGTTGGCCGCCCTTTGCAGCCAGCTCTTCGATCAGTAATCTGTCCTCGGTCATCGGGAACTCCTCTTCGTCACGGTTGAAGTGTGCAAACTCCACCATAACGATGAACCCGGTGGCCACCAGCGACGCCGCATTCCGGGGTGGGGCATGCCCCACCCCGGAATACACCATCGCCTACACCGGAAATTACACCACGAGCGCGGACGCTAACGAAAGCTGAATTCCCTTTGTTTCTGTCGAAGTTCCCTGCCGCAGCATATCGGACCCGATTGAAACCGTAGTTACGGTGTTTAAGTCCGGATAACTAATTTGCGTGGTCGGAGCAGTGTAATTCCGTGGCGTAGACGCGCACCCGCCTAATGCAGCCGCCATAATTGCAGCCATCGCAATCGCATTTTTTGTCATTCCACCCCCATCGTGTAGTTATGCTGGCGCTCTTTCCCCGTCGCGCCACTAGCACCCTGCCTCGGGAAAGATTTCGTTGTCAATCAAGATCGCATCCACTTTATAGTTCGAATTTCGAACCGCCATCGGTACGAGATGCACGTTTCCCACACAGGGTGACAACCCCTTTCCCCCTCGTTACAACCGCTTCCCGGTGCAGCAGGGACTCGCGGCCTATGACGAGAGCCGCTGCAACGACATATGTGCTGAGGGGTCGCCAGCATGACTTAGGGCCGCACCGGGGTGGTGCGTGGCTGAGGGGGCGACTGGCATATGAAAAAAGCATCCGACCTGTTCATCGAGTGCCTGGAAGAAGAAGGCGTCGAGTATATTTTCGGCGTTCCAGGTGAGGAGAATCTCGATTTCCTCGACAGCCTGTCGCGGTCGACGAAGATCAAGCTGATCCTGACCCGCCACGAACAGGGCGCGGGGTTCATGGCCGCGACCTATGGCCGTCATACGGGCAAGACCGGCGTCTGCCTTGCGACGCTCGGCCCCGGCGCGACCAACTTCGTCACCGCGGCGGCTTACGCACAACTCGGCGGCATGCCGATGATGATGATCACCGGGCAAAAGCCGATCAAGAAGTCGAAGCAAGGGCGCTTCCAGATCCTCGACGTCGTCGCGATGATGGGGCCGATCACCAAATATACCCACCAAATGGCCTCGTCGGACAATATCCCGAGCCGGGTGCGCGAGGCCTTTCGCCTTGCCGAGGAGGAAAAGCCGGGCGCGGTGCACATCGAACTGCCCGAAGACATTGCCGACGAACATACCGACAGCCTGCCGCTGAAGCGCAGCCACAGCCGCCGGCCGACCGCCGACGTCAAGTCGATCCGCGAAGCGGTGAAGGCGCTCGAGGAAGCGACCTCGCCCGTCCTCGTCATCGGCGCCGGCGCGAACCGCACGATGACCAGCCGCATGCTCCTCCAGTTCATCGAAAAGACCGGCATCCCCTTCCTCACCACCCAGCTCGGCAAGGGCGTGATCGACGAGCGGCACCCGAAATTTCTCGGCTGCGCCGCGCTCAGCGCCGGCGACTTCGTCCACCGCGCGGTCGAGGCGTCGGACTGTATCGTCAACCTGGGGCATGACGTGATCGAAAAGCCGCCCTTCTTCATGAAGCAGGGCGGGCCGAAGGTCATCCACGTCTCCACCAAGACCGCCGAAGTCGACCCCGTCTATTTCCCCGACATCGAGGTGATCGGCGACATCGCCAATGCCGTCTGGCAGATGAAGGAAGATATCGTCCCCAACGGCGGCTGGAAATTCGACCATCTGCTCGCCTATCGCAAGGCCGAGGTCGAACATACCGCGCCGCTCGCCGAGGATGCGCGCTTCCCCATCTTCCCGCCGCATCTGGTGCAGTCGATCCGCGACGCGATGCCCGACGACGGGATCATCTGCCTCGACAATGGCGTCTACAAGATCTGGTTTGCGCGCGGCTACACCGCCTATCGCCCGAATACGGTGCTGCTCGACAATGCGCTGGCAACGATGGGCGCCGGGCTGCCGAGCGCGATGATGTCGGCGATGGTCTATCCGGGGCGCAAGGTCATGGCGATCTGCGGCGACGGCGGTTTCATGATGAACAGTCAGGAGATGGAGACCGCGGTGCGCCTCGGCCTCAACATCACCGTGCTGATCCTCAACGACAACAGCTATGGCATGATCCGCTGGAAACAGGCGAATATGGGGTTCA
Organism: Sphingopyxis macrogoltabida; assembly: GCF_001307295.1. Taxonomy (NCBI): domain Bacteria; kingdom Pseudomonadati; phylum Pseudomonadota; class Alphaproteobacteria; order Sphingomonadales; family Sphingopyxidaceae; genus Sphingopyxis; species Sphingopyxis macrogoltabida. The sequence continues at coordinate 3,209,545 of NZ_CP012700.1, forward strand.
AGGATTGGGGCCTGACCTATGGCAACCCCGATTTCGTCAAATATGCCGAAAGCTATGGCGCCAAGGGCCACCGCGTCGAAAGCGCTGCGCATTTGAAGGAACTGCTCGCGCACACCCGCGACACGCCGGGCGTGCATCTGATCGACTGCCCGGTCGATTATTCGGAGAACGACCAGATTTTGAACATCGACATCAAGAAGCTGTCGAAGGAATTGTAAGCCTTCGCCACCGCCTGTTTTCTTGTCATCCCCGCGAAAGCGGGGACCCAGGAGCGAGATGGATCAAACCTATCACGTTTATATCCTTGCCAGCAGACGCAACGGTACGCTCTACACGGGCGTGACGGGAGATCTCGCAGCGCGTTGCAGCCAGCATCGTAATGGGCAAGGGTCGCAATTTACCGAACGTTACGGCGTTCACCGCTTGGTGCATGCGGAAACCTTCGCTGACGTCAGCGAAGCTATTGCGCGTGAAAAGGCGATCAAGAAATGGCACCGGGCGTGGAAGCTGGAACTGATCGAAAGAGACAATCCGCAATGGCTCGACCTGTACGACCGGCTCAACGTTTGATTGTACCGCCCCTGGGTCCCCGCTTTCGCGGGGATGACAGCGTTGGAGAATGATTGTGAAGTTGAAATCCGTCTATCCGCTCTACCTCAACAACAAGGCTGCACAGCCGAACACCGATCTCGTCGTCACCGACAAATATACCGGCAAGCCGGCCTTTCGCACCGCGCTCGCTACGCCGGATGTGATCGACGAGGCGATCGCGGGCGCCGTGCGCGCCGCCGAGCCGATGGCGCGGCTTGCGAGCTTCGAGAAACAGGCGGTGCTCAACCATTGCGTTACGCGCTTCCGGGAACGGTTCGACGAACTCGCCTATGCGCTGTGCGTCGAGGCCGGCAAGCCGATCAACGATGCCGAAGGCGAAGTCACCCGACTGATCGACACGTTCCGCATCGCGGCCGAGGAAGCGGTGCGCAATTATGGCGAGGTCCAGCCGCTCGACATCAGCGCGCGCGCCAAGGGCTATATGGGAATGTGGAAGCGGGTGCCGATCGGCCCGTGCAGCTTCATCTCGCCGTTCAACTTCCCGCTCAACCTCGCCGCGCACAAGATCGCGCCGGCGATCGCGATGGGCTGCCCCTTCGTGATGAAGCCCGCGTCGATGACGCCTTTGGGCGCGATCATCATGGGCGAGGTGCTGGCCGAGTGCGATATCCTGCCCGAAGGTGCGTTCAGCATCCTGCCCGCGAGCCGCGACGGCGCCGACCTGTTCACCACCGACGAGCGGCTGAAACTCCTCTCCTTCACCGGCTCGCCCGGGGTCGGCTGGGACCTCAAGTCAAAGGCGGGGAAGAAAAAGATCGTTCTCGAACTCGGCGGCAACGCGGCGGTGATTGTCGACAAGGACGCCGACCTCAAGCACGCGCTCGAACGCATCATCTTCGGTGCCTTCTACCAGTCGGGCCAGTCGTGCATCGGCGTGCAGCGGATCATCATCCACGAGGATATCTACGACAAGTTCCGCGCCATGCTGGTCAAACGGACGAAGACGCTGATCGCCGGCGATCCCAAGAAGCGCGACACCTTCATCGGCCCGATGATTTCCGAAAAGGAAGCCGCGCGGCTCGACGGCTGGATCCAGGAAGCGGTCGCGGGCGGCGCCAAGCTGCTCACCGGCGGCAAGCGCGACGGCGCGATGCTCGAAGCGACGCTGCTCGAAAATGTCGACCGCAAGTCGAAAGCCTATCGCGAGGAAGCCTTCGGGCCGCTCGCCATCCTGTCGAAGTTCAAGAAGTTCGACAAGGCGATGGCAGAGGTCAACGACAGCAAGTTCGGGCTGCAGGCGGGCATCTTCACGCGCGACATCCATCAAGTGCTCGAGGCGTGGGACACGCTCGATGTCGGCGGGGTCGTCGTCAACGACGTGTCGAGCTATCGCGTCGACAACATGCCCTATGGCGGCGTCAAGGACAGCGGGCTCGGCCGCGAGGGCGTGCGCTTTGCGATGGAGGATATGAGCGAAATCCGCAATCTGGTGATCCGGCGGGTCTGATCCTCCCTGTGCCGCAGGCATGGGGAGGTGGCAGCGCGAAGCGCTGACGGAGGGGCCGCCGCCGTCAGCGTCGTGCCAAGCCGCCGCCCCTCCACCATCCTTCGGATGGTCCCCCTCCCCACGGCTTCGCCGTAGGGAGGATCACCCACAATTTCACAAATCCGCCCTCAAACTTTCTTCAAACTGTCGCGGCTTTGAATCGCACCATGTAACAAATCTCCTGTCTAGGCCGGGGGCAGCAAAACCTGCTTCCGGAGTGCGACATGGCCACGATTTCGACCCTGCCGATCCCCGCCCGCTTTCCCGACCCGTTCACGACCGATCCGCATATTCCCGAACGCGTTATCGGCAAGCGGCGAAGCTATCGCACCGTGTGGGTCAGCGACATCCACCTCGGCACGCGCGGCTGCAACGCCGCGATGCTGATCGACTTTTTCGACCATGTCGACTGCGAGACGCTCTACCTCGTCGGCGATATCATCGACGGCTGGCGGCTCAAGAAGCGGCACTTCTGGCCGCCCGAGCACAACGACGTCGTCTGGCGGGTGCTCAAACGCGCCAAGCGCGGCACGCGCGTCGTCTATGTTCCCGGCAACCATGACGAGATGGTCAAGCCGTTCGACGGCTTCGATTTCGGCGGCGTCGAAATCCGCCGCGAGGCGGTCCACGAAACCGCCGACGGCAGAAAGCTGCTCGTCGTCCACGGCGACGAATTCGACGCGGTGATGCTGGCGCACCGCTGGCTCGCCTTCGTCGGCGATGCCGCCTACACCGCGCTGATGAAGTGCAACGTGATCGTGAACGCGGTGCGCAGCAAGCTTGGCCTTCCCTATTGGTCGCTGTCGATGGTCGCCAAGCACAAGGTCAAGAACGCGGTGCAGTTCATCGGCCGCTACGAAGAAGTGGTGGCGCACGCCGCACGCTCGCGCGGGGTCGACGGTGTCGTCTGCGGCCACATCCACAGCGCCGAGATGCGCGAGATCGAAGGCACCGAATATTATAACGACGGTGACTGGGTCGAAGGCTGCACCGCGCTGGTCGAACATCACGACGGCACGATGGAGATTTTGCACTGGGCCGAAGAGGTTGCGGCGCGGTCGGTACCCGCAACGCTCGAACTGCCCGCACCGGCGCGCGCAGCTTGAGGAATCGGGCATGAAGATCCTGATTGTCACCGACGCGTGGGATCCGCAAGTCAATGGTGTCGTCCGCACGCTGCAAGCGACCATCGGCGAATTGCGCACGGACGGCCATGAGGTCGAGGTCGTCTCGCCCGACCTGTTCCGGTCGATCCCCTGCCCCAGCTATGGCGAAATCCGTCTCGCCTTCGCGGGTGCGCGCAAGGTCGGGCGGCTGATCGAACGGTTCGGCCCGCAGGCGATCCATATTTCGACCGAAGGGCCGCTCGGCCTCGCGGCGCGGCGCTGGTGCCTGACCAACGGCTTTCCCTTCACCACCGCCTATCACACGCGCTTTCCCGAATATGTCGCGGCGCGCCTGCCCGTTTCGCCCGCCTTCGTCTGGCGCTTCATCCGCTGGTTCCACCGTCCCGCCCGCCACATCATGGTCGCGACCCGCAGCCTCGCGCGCGAACTCGCCGAGCAGGGACTTGGGCAGACGATGATGTGGGAACGGGGTGTCGATCATGCACTGTTCCGCTCCGATCGCGCTCCATGTCCGGCCTATCAAGGGCTGACGCGGCCGATCCAGCTCTATGTCGGACGCGTCGCGGTCGAAAAAAATATCGAAGCCTTCCTCGATACCACGCAGCCCGGCACCAAGGTGATCGTCGGCGACGGTCCCGCGCTCGCCGAGCTCAAGGTGCTGCATCCGGACGCGCTCTTCCTCGGCAAGCTGGGCGGCGAAGCCCTGGCCAGCGCTTATGCCGGCGCCGATGTCTTTGTCTTTCCCAGCCGCACCGACACTTTCGGTCTGGTGGTCATCGAGGCGCTGTCGTGCGGGACGCCGGTCGCGGCCTATCCGGTCCCGGGGCCCGGCGATATCGTCCGCGATGGCGCGGGCGCGCTCGACGATAATCTCGATATCGCAATCGCCGCCGCGCTGGCGTGCGACCGGGCCGACGCAGCGGCGCTAGGCGCACGCTACAACTGGCCGAACTGCACCCAGCAGTTCCTGAAGGCGCTCACGTTCATCCCCGTCGAACCGATGCCCCGCCACGCCGCCGCAGCGCCGGCCACCGCCTAGGGCCTAAAAGGCCTTGCGCCACTCCAGCTCGACATAGCGGCCAAGCGGATCGGTGTAGCCGGGCTGATAATTCAGCGGCACGACGCCGCTGCCGTCGGTTACCTTGCGCTGCGCGTCGAATAGATTGTCGATCGACAGACGCAGGCGCGAACCCTTGAGGAAGGGCAGATCGTCGGTCAGCTTCGGCATCTGGTTGAAATCCGCGAAGAAGCGCAGGTTGAAGGTCGCGAGGTCGTGGAACTTCAGGTCGCCGTTGGCCCCGCCGACGATGGTGCTGCCGCTGTCGTATTTCGCGCTGACGCGCGAGCCGAAGCCCTTGTAGAACAGCCCGCCGTCGAGTTCGACGAGGTGACGGCTGCTGCCACCACCACTCCCGGTCGCCGAGCCGCCCAGCAGGTCGAGTTCGGGCACCCCGGGTCCGATCAGCACTTTGTCGGTCAGCTTTATGGTGTGGTAGAGCGACATCTGCCAACGCCCGCCCTGCTGTTGCTGTCCGCCGAACATGCCGCGCGGGCCACCCATGCCGCGGAAGCCACCGCCACCCCCGCCGCGCCTGCGCTCGCCATCTGCCCGCGGCCGGCCTTCGCCAGTGGGCGCGGCCTGCCCGTCGCCGGCTCCGGGCGGCGGGCCGCCTGCTCCGCGTCCTTCGCCCGCACCGCCGCGCCCACGGCCGCCCGCTTCATCCTTCTGTCCGAAGCTCTTGCCGAAGTTGAAGCCCCAGCGGATCTGCGAATTGCTCGCGCGGTCGAAATTGACCGGGCGCTGGTCGATCGAGAGCAGGTTGCCGTCGTCATCGCGGACGACGCGGCCGGGGAAAGCTGCTTCGATCTCGGGGGTGAGCACCGGCAGGCTGTTCGCCGTGTCATAGCTTTTGTTGCTGTTGTAGTTGATCGAGAACTTGAGCCCCTCGACCATCGGCAGCGACCAGTTAAGCCCCAGCTTGAAATCGCGGCGACGCTCGGCGAGCAGGTCGGGATTGCCGCCGCTGATCGTCGAGATCAGCACCGTCTGCCCGGTACGGAAATCATAATAGGTGACGCCGTCGGTCACCTGCGGCGCAGCGCCGAGCTGGGTCACCGTCGGCGCTTCCTCGTCGCTGTTGAAGCTCGCGACGAGCGACAGATTGTCGGTGAAGTTGAAATTGAGGTTGGCGCCCCAATTTTTGAGCGTCTGAAAATCACTCGGCTTCTGGATCTGCCCGCTCAGCGTCGCCGACACGCGGAACGGCCCGGCATTATAGTCGGGATCGAGCAGCGGGATGTTGAGCGAACCGAAGGCGCTCGGCACGTCGCGCGCAAGGTCGGTGGTGGTGATCGTCGTCCCGCGCTGCGACCGGCTGTCGAAGCGTAGCCCCGAATAACCCGCCGTCGCCGACACGCGGATCGGTCCCGCCCAGCCGTCGCCAAGGCTGCCCGAGAAATTGGTATTGGCGCCGAAGCTCTGCTGACTGCTGTCGAAGCGGTCGCGCGTGCCGCTGTCGCGGTCGGTGAAGGTGCGCGTGTCGGCGTCGGCATAATTGCCTGTGACCGACCAGCGCCAGTCGCCGAGCATGCCGTTGACGCTGGCCGAGCTGGTCCAGTTCTGGCTGCGGCTGTCGCGGCGCAGCGGGTCGGTCGCGCCGCCCGGACCGGGGCCGAGCAGGCTGAGGCTGTCGGTCTGGTCAAAGCGCAGGCTGACCGATGCCTCGGTCACCTTGCCGATGTTGCGGACCAGCGTCCCGTCGATGACATAGGCGTCGCTCGCGGGTGACAGGCTGCGCGCCGGGGCGCCGGCCGCGAGGACCGGATCGTCATAGACGAGGTTCCGCTCGTCCTCGCGCAGCATCGTCTGATGCTCCCAGCTCCCGTTGAGATTGAGCCGGCCGTTCTGACCGATGGCGATGAAGGCCGGTTCGAACTCGCTCTTGAACTGTCCGCCCTGTGTCGGGATGCCCGCCTCGGCCTCCGCCGACACCTGCCGGAAATTGGGCTTGAGCACGAAATTGACGACGCGTTCGGTCGCCGCATAGCCATATTGCAGCGCGACCTCTTCGGGAAAGATTTCGACCTTGGCGATCGCCTCGGGCGGGATATTGCGCACCGCGCCGAACCCCGAGGTCCGGCGGCCGTTGACGAGGATCACCGGGCGCCCGCCGCCGCGGCCGCGGCCCGACCGCGTCTGCGGTTCGAGGGCGTCGAGCAGTTCCTCGATCGACGATGCACCGTAACTGGCGATTGCCGCTTCGTCGAGTTCGGCCTCCGCCGCGAAGTCGGTGTCGAGCTGCCCGGCAAGGCGGGGGGCGGTCACGACGATTTCCTCGCCGTCGATATCCTCTTCGCCATCGTCGATATTGGCGGTCGAGAGGGCCGGGTCGGCGATTTGCTCGTCGGCCGCCAATACAGGCGTCGATGCGATCGCGGTCGCTGCCAGCAACGCGGCGCGGATCGAAAGCGAGAGGCGATTATTATTCATCGGGAGAGATGCCTTCTGTCTTTTTGTCTTTGTTATTTCTTATCGTCGGCGGCTGAACCGGTCATGACACCGGTTTGTTCCTGCGGTTCAGCTATGTCGCATTTGTCGCAACAGTGTGGCAGTGCGGCAAAAGGTCGACCGATGCATCGCCTTGGCGGCTGGACAGCGACGCCGCGCCTCTTTATCGGCCAGCCATGCCGACTCCCGACTCTCCCGCCGCCCCTGAATCGATCCTGATTATCGATTTCGGTAGCCAGGTCACCCAGCTCATCGCCCGCCGCGTCCGCGAAGCCGGCGTCTACAGCGAAATCGTGCCATTCAGTGCTGCCGAAGCCGCGCTCGAACGCATGCAACCGAAGGGCGTGATCCTCTCGGGCTCACCCGCCTCGGTCCCCGCATCCGGCAGCCCCCGCGCCCCGCAATCCGTCTTCGACAGCGGCCTGCCGATCCTCGGTATCTGCTACGGCCAGCAGGTGATGAGCCAGCAGCTCGGCGGACAGGTCGAGCCCGGCGGCTCCGATGGCGAACGCGACGGCGAATTCGGCCGCGCCTTCCTGACCGTCACCGAGCCTTGCGTCCTGTTCGACGGCCTGTGGGAGGTCGGCGAGCGCCATCAGGTGTGGATGAGCCATGGCGACCGCGTCACGCAATTCGCGCCCGGCTTCCGCATCGTCGCGATCAGCGACGGCGCCCCCTTCGCGCTGATCGCCGATGACGAGCGTCGCTATTACGGCACGCAATTCCACCCCGAGGTCGTCCATACGCCCGACGGCGCAAAGCTGATCGCCAATTTCGTCCGCCACGTCTGCGGCTGTTCGGGCGACTGGACGATGGCCGAGTTCCGCGCCACCAAGATCGCCGAGATCCGCGAGCAGGTCGGCGACCAGCGCGTGCTCTGCGGCCTGTCGGGCGGCGTCGACAGCGCCGTCGCTGCGGTGCTGATCCACGAGGCGATCGGCGAGCAGCTCACCTGCGTCTTCGTCGACCACGGCCTCCTCCGTATGAACGAGCGCGAACAGGTCGAGCGCCTGTTCCGCGACCATTACAATATCCCGCTCGTCGTGGTGGACGCCGAAGAGCGCTTCATGAGCGGCCTCGCGGGCGTCACCGACCCCGAAAAGAAGCGCAAGTTCATCGGCGCCGAGTTCATCAACGTGTTCGAGGAAGAAGCGAAGAAGATCGGCGGCGCCGATTTCCTCGCGCAGGGCACGCTCTATCCCGACGTGATCGAGAGCGTTTCGTTTACCGGCGGACCGAGCGTCACGATCAAGAGCCACCACAATGTCGGCGGCCTGCCCGAACGCATGAACATGAAGCTCGTCGAGCCGCTGCGCGAACTGTTCAAGGACGAGGTTCGCCTGCTCGGCAAGGAGCTGGGTCTTCCCGACATCTTCGTTGGCCGTCACCCCTTCCCCGGCCCCGGCCTCGCGATCCGCATTCCCGGCGAAGTCTCGAAGGAACGCTGCGACATCCTGCGCAAAGCCGACGCGGTGTATCTGGAGGAAATCCGCAATGCCGGCCTCTACGATGCGATCTGGCAGGCCTTCGCGGTACTGCTGCCCGTGAAAACGGTCGGCGTGATGGGCGACGGGCGCACCTATGACCATGTCTGCGCCCTGCGCGCCGTTACCTCGACCGACGGCATGACAGCCGACATCTACCCCTTTGACGCCAGCTTCCTCAGCCGCTGCGCAACGCGCATCATCAACGAAGTGCAGGGCATCAACCGCGTCGTCTACGACTATACCTCGAAGCCGCCCGGCACCATCGAGTGGGAGTGACGGGCCGCGAGAGGACGGTGATCATGACCAAGTCGCAGATTTATCCGATCGGCACCCCCGGCGAGCCTTGGGGCGCCGCCGAAATCGAGACGTGGCGCAGCCGGCAATCGCGCCAGCGCCATTACGATGTCGATATCATACCCCGTATCGACGCATTGGCCGGACGCTATGATCGGGTCGTTTACGGCGAAGTCGACTATGCTGGGGAAACATACCCGCTGCTCGCGCTTCGCGACCGCTCGTTCGCGCCCCATCTTCCGACCGTCCTCGTGACGGGAGGCGTGCATGGTTACGAGACAAGCGGCGTCCTCGGCGCGCTGACCTTTATGGAAACCGCCGCTTCGGATTATGCCGGCAAGGTCAATCTTCTCGCGATCCCCTGCGTCAGCCCGTGGGCCTATGAGCGTATCAACCGATGGAATTACGACGCGGTCGATCCGAACCGCAACTTTCGTCCCGACGGGCCGGCGCGCGAAGCGACGGCGCTCATCGAGTTGATCGCGTCGGTGCCGTCGCCATTTCTGATGCATATCGACCTTCATGAAACGACCGACACCGACGCCAGCGAATTCGGGCCCGCGCGGGCGGCGCGCGACGGCAAGGTCAACGATCTCGAACTGATCCCCGACGGCTTTTATGTTGTCGACGACAGCGCAAATCGGCAGCCGGCGTTCCAGCAGGCGATTATCGCCGCGGTCGAGCGCGTAACCCACATCGCTCCGCCCGACGACAATGGCGAGATCATCGGCTCACCGGTCGTGGCCCATGGCGTGATCGAATATCCCCTGAAGGACCTCGGCCTCTGCGGCGCGATTACGGGGGCGCGGTATACGACAACCACCGAAGTCTATCCGGACAGCCCGCGCACATCGCCGGAGGAGTGCATCGAGGCGCAGGTCGTGGCGGTGCGCGCCGCCATCGACTTTGCGCTCGCCAATCCCTGACAGCCTGTTGCCGGACCTTCGCGGCGGACGACCCATTGCAACCGAGGGAATATATTTATACCCTATAGATAATAGGCTCGGATGGCCAATGAGGGCTGCGGTGCCGCAGATCTTGGGGAGAAGATTCGATGGAAGGCCGGTTGTCGGGGAAAATCATTCTTCTGTCGGGCGGGACCCGGGGGATGGGCGAAGCGCAGGTTCGCGGAATGGTACGCGAAGGCGCGCAGGTCGTTTTCGGCGGGCGGGACCGGGACGCGGGAACGGCGGTCGCGGCATCGCTCGACGGCAAGGCCCATTTTGTGCCGCTCGACGTCACCAAGCCCGAGGAATGGAAGACTGTAGTCGACTTCGCGGTGGAGCGGTTCGGCCGGATCGACGGGCTTGTGAACAATGCAGGGGTGGGCGCCACGCGCCCGCTGATCGACATCGGCGATGAGGAGTGGGCCGGCATCATCGCGGTCAACCAGAATGGCGTATTCTGGGGCATGCGCGAGGGCGCGCGCGCGATGCTGCAATCGGGCGGCGGCTCGATCGTCAACGTCGCATCGCCTGCGGGCACGAAGGCCCATGCGAATCTTGTCGCCTATTCGGCCGCCAAAGCGGCAGTGATCGGGATGTCGCGGGCGGCGGCCAAGGAACTCGCGCCCCGCGGCATTCGCGTCAATGTCCTGATCCCCGGTTTTTTCGCGACGCGCTTGCTGACCGAGACGACGAACAGCGAGGCCCTCGTCCGCGGGGCGCAATTGACGCCGCTCGGGCGCGTCGCGCAACCGGAAGAGAGCGTTGGTGCGGTGCTGTTCCTGCTTTCGGACGAAAGCAGCTTCGTGACGGGTACACAGGTCGTCGTCGACGGCGGCTACACCGCCTGAGCCGTCAGAAAGAGGCAACGCGCGTCAGGCGTTCTTTTCGAACGCATATTGCCCTTCGGGTAACACGACCCAAGGCAGCGCGGTCGACGTCCAGACGCTGACCGTCGGAACGAAGGAGGCCGGATCGTCGAGCGTTCCCGCCTTGACGATCAACAGCCCCTTTCCATCGGTGGGCTCCGAAAAGACCGGCGACCCGCAGCGACCGCAGAATTTCCGCAGCACCGCGTTGCCGGAGAAGGTGTCCCTGTCTTCATAGACCGACAGTTCACCGTCTTGGCTGACGGCCGCCCCCTTGAAGAGCAGGTTGACCGAGAAGGCACTGCCCGACTGCCGGCGGCAGTTGGTGCAATGGCATTGCGCCACCACGATGGGGTTGCCTTCGGCGCGGTAACGCACCGCGCCGCAATTGCATCCGCCCTCGATCATATCGTTTCACCTCTCTGTCCGTATCGAAATCTGAAACCGTCGAGCAGCACCTGCAATGTTTCGACGAACAGTGCCTCGTCCGACACCGGCGATTTGGCAATCGCCGCGGCCAGCAGCGGGTAGCGCGTCGCATCCACCGGCGGCATCGCGGCATGGTCGTGCGCCTTGGCCGCCGCGTCGAAAAGCGACTTGCCATAGGTCAGCTTTTCGAGCGCCTCGAGAACCGCGAGGTGATGCTCGGGCGGATAAGGGCAGTCCGACAGTCCGCGCTCATAGGCACCGAGCATCAACTCGCGCGGGAAGAAGCGTAGCATCAACGGCCCGGCATGCGCATGATTCAACATCACGCGCCGCGTCGCAACCGCGAGATCGATCACCCGCTCCTCCCACGACGAGCCCGGCTTCTCGCCCTGCCCCACCTCGACCAGCAAGGTCCTCGCGATCATGTGGAGAAGCTCGTCGCGATTCTTGAAATGATAATAGAGCGACGGCGCCTGGACGTTCAGTTCGCGCGCCACCGCCTGCACGGTCAAGGCGTCGAGCCCCTTGCGATCGAGCAGGTCGATCGACACGGCGATTGCCGTATCGCGCGTGATCAGGGGCGTCAGCGGGCGTCCCGGCCCCTTTTTCTTCCTGGCTTGGCTGGCGGGCAAACCCATTCCTTTCCCTATCGGCATTAGGCCGACAGATGCCACCATTGCCCGGCTTTGAACAGTCAGGAGGCTGCGATGCGTCGCTTCCCCTTCAATCCTGCCGCTCGCGATCACGCAAAGCGCCATTCGCGAAGCGCCGCGCCCTCCACGATCCAGCCGGTGGCGCCGACAGGATCCGCCTCCGCATCGGCCAGCCGGCGCAGCACGGCTTCATCGCCCGGTGGGACATGGGCGAGCGTCCGCTCGCCCGCCGGGGTCCTCGCGACGACCACGCCCGCCTTCGGCAATCCGTCGCGCCGATAGAGGATTGTGTAGCTTTCGATCGTCGCGTCGCCCAGATAGTCGCGCGCCAGCGCCGGAATTGCATCGCGCATCGCGTCAGCCTCCTCCTGATAGTCGTAACTGCGGGGAAAAGAGGCAGCGGCGATCGGCTCGCTGCTGATCACGATGCTGTGATTGTGCGTCGCGTAACCGCCATTTGCGAAGAGCAGCCCCGTGCCGCAATCCGCCCGCAACCGATCGGTCATGCTCGCAATGGCGTGGCCCATATAGTTGCCGATCGGCCCGCCCCCGAAGGTGAGACCGCCAAAGACCGTGGCTGGCCGTTCGGCGGGCCAATCGATGATCCGGCGGGCGAGCTTCGGGATGCAGGGAAAGCAGCTGTACAGTTCGACCATATCCAGCCTCGACGGGTCGACATCATTCAGCGCCAGGGTCCGGCGGATCGAAACCTCCATGCTCGCGCTATGGTCGTAACGATCGCGCTGCAGGGGGCTGTTCGGTTCGTGAGCGGCCGCCCCATTGCCGACATAGATCCAGCGATCCTCCGCGATACCGCGCCGGCGCGCCTCCGCGACGCTCGTCACGATGAAGGCGGCGCCCTGGTTGACCGAGGCGTTGGCGACCATCAGCTTGTTATAGGGGAAGGCGATCGGCCGGTTGCGTTCGGACGGTGCGATAACCTCGTCGGCACTGACCGGCTTGCGAAGCCACGCGTTCGGATTGGCGGCCGCGACCTCCGAAAAAAGCGACCAGATCAGCCCGCTCTCGGCCTGCGCCTCGGCGAAACTTTGCCCGAGCGATGCGCGAAGCGCATTTTCGTAAAGCGGATACACGTCGACCGGCGCGACCAGCCCATATTGCTGGGCATAGCTCGGCTCGCGCCGCTGCGCTGCTTCGCGCGTCGCGTCGACGCGCCGACCGGATTCCTGCGCCGCCGCTCTCGCCGCCGCGGTTCGCAGCGCCTCGGCACCGCAGACCAGCGCGATCCGGGACTCGCCGGCCCCGATCCGGTTCGCAGCCTCGTTGAGCAGCATGACCGGACTGTCGCCGTTCGGCCCCTCGCTTTGCACCATCGTCGCGGGCGCGATGCCGAGTTCCTGGGCCAGCGGGCCGCGTGCGTCGCGGATGTCGCGGAACGATATCTGCTGGACGATGCCGAGATAATCGGCGTCGGCAAGCAATGCGCCTCCGGCGTCCTTTTCGGCGATCCTGAGGGCCTCGGCCATCAAGCCGACCGGGCTGTGTCCGTCGACAGGATTTTCCGGTCGATCGTTGATCTGGCCGACGCCGACGATGATGGGGATATTCTCTTCCGACATATCCTGCTTCCTCAGCGAGCCTGCCAGACGGGCTGACGCTTTTCGGCAAAGGCGCGCGGGCCTTCGCGCGAATCCTCGGACGTGAAGACAAGGCGTGTTTCGCGCTTGTTCGCTTCCCAGAAATCCTCGTCGCTGGCGATCCGTCCCTCGGCGATGCCCATCGCGATCCGCTTGCTCGCCTGCACCGCGAGCGGGGCGTTGACCGCAATGCGATCGGCGAAATCGAGTGCAGTCTCCATCAGCCGGTCGAGCGGCACGACCTCGTTGGCGAGACCGAGGTCGAGCGCACGCTGCGCCGAAATCGGCTCGCCGGTCAGCAATATCTGCATCGCGACCTTTTGGGGGAGCTGCTGGACGATGCGGAAAGCACCGCCCGCCGCGGCAATGATGCCGCGCTTGACCTCGGGCAGGCCGAATTGCGCATGGTCGGCGGCGATGACGATGTCGGACGCCAGCGCGAGTTCGGTACCGCCCCCGAGCGCGAAACCGTTGACCGCGGCGATGATCGGCTTGCCGATCGGGTGCCGCACGAAGCCCGCAAAACCCCACGCGCGCTGCGCCTTGTCCTCTGGCTCCAGCCGTTCGCCGCGCGAGAGCGCCTTGAGGTCAGCGCCGGCACAAAAGGCCTGATCGCCGGCACCGGTGACGATCACCGCGCGAATTTCGGGGTCGGCCTCGGCCAGCTCAAGGCCTTCGCCAAGGCCCACATGGACGGCGGCGTTCACTGCGTTGCGGGCCTCGGGCCGGTTGATCGTCAGGATCAGGACATGGCCGCGACGTTCGGCGAGCACTTCGGTCATCTTGTTTCTCCGAAAGGGGTTAGAGGCCCATGATCTTGGCGATGATGTTGCGCTGGATCTCGTTGGTCCCGGCATAGATCGACGCGGCGCGTTCGCTGACGTAGCGCATCGGCGCGATCGCCGCCTCGCGCGGCCCGGCAAAGCCGCCCTCCGCATGGGGAAAGTGGACGGGGCCGGCCGACACGCCGGCCTGCGGCTGATAAGCCATGCCATAACGTCCCGCGGCGAGCAGGCGCAGTTCGGTGATCCGCTGCTGCAATTCGGTACCGCGGATTTTCATCAGCGAGGGGATCGCATGCGGATAACGGCCCGCCCCGGCATCGCTCATCGCGCGAAATTCGAAGATTTCAAGCGCCAGCACGTCGATCCGCGCCTGCGCCATGGCGTCGGCGAAGGCGGTGTCGTCGATCAGCCGGCCGCCATCGTCGCCGCGCGCCGCGCTGGCGAATTGCTCGATTTCGTCGAGATCGATCTGCAGCCCCGGCGCATAGGCGGCGCCGCCGCGTTCGAACTCGAGCAGATATTTGGCGACGGTCCAGCCGTCACCGATCGCGCCGACGACGTTGGACTTGGGCACGCGCACGTTATCGAGGAAAATCTCGTTCTGGATATTCTCGCCGGCGGGCGAGATCGTCGGCACCACGGTAATCCCGGGGCTGGTCATGTCGATCAACAGAAAGCTGATCCCCTTTTGCGGCCGGTCGAGCGTCGCGGTGCGGACAAGGAAGAAGCCCCAGTTCGCGGCATGGGCGTGCGTGCTCCACAATTTCTGGCCGGTGACGACCAGATGATCGCCAGCCTCTTCGGCACGACATTGCAGGCTGGCAAGGTCGGAGCCCGAGCCGGTTTCCGAATAACCCTGACACCAGAAATGCTCGCCCGACAGCATGCGCGGCAGGAAAAACGCCTTCTGCTCTGCGCTGCCATGGCCGATGATCGCGGGGCCGCACATCTGCACGCCCATCGGCGACACCGGCGGCGCGCCCGCGGCGATGCGTTCGCGCTGCCAGATGTAACGCTGCGCGAGACTCCAGCCCGTGCCGCCATGCTCGACCGGCCAGGACGGCGCGACCCAGCCCTTTTCGTGCAGGATCGCCTGCCACGCCCGCGCGTGATCGGGGTCGGCATAGACGCTCGTCATATGCGCGCCGCTGGCGCGCAGGTCGTCGGTGAGCTTGTCGGCGAGAAAGGCACGCACTTCGTCGCGAAAAGCGATTTCGTCGGCGCTCCAGGCGATATCCATCTATCCCTCCTCAGGCCGCGCGCGACAGGCTGGCGAAGCGGCGGCGGTGCCAGTCGGCCGATCCGAATTCGCTTTCGATGACGGTCGCGCGGCGGAAATAGTGGGTCACCGCGACCTCGTCGGTCATGCCCATCCCGCCGTGGAGCTGGATCGCATTCTGGCCGATGAAGCGGCAGGCGCCCGCGACCGTCACCTTCATCGCCGACACGGCGCGCGCGCGTTCGGCGGGTGCGGCATCGAGACTGAGCACCGCACGATACACAGCCGAAGTGGCGAGTTCGAGCTGCATATACATATCGACCATGCGGTGCTGGAGCACCTGAAAGGTGGCGATCGCCTGCCCGAACTGGCGGCGCTCGCGGGTGAAGGCGATGGTGTCGTCGAGCATCACGCGCATCACCCCCAACGCTTCAGCGCCGAGCATCGCGGTCGCGACATCGCATAACCGCTCGATCGCTTCCGCGCCCCGCGCAACGAGCGCGCGCTCGGGTATTGCCACGGCGTCGAAGCTCATATCGGCCGCGCGGCGCCCGTCGATAGTAGGGAAAGCGGTGAGCGAGATGCCGGCCGTATCGGCTTTGACGAGAAAAAGCGCCGGCCCGTCTTCGGCGCGCGCCGTGACGAGAAAGTGCGTCGCGATCGGTGCCGCGATCACCACCGCCTTGGCGCCGTCGAGGCGCCACCCGGTGGCCGTGCGCGACGCGATGCTATCGTACGGCATGCGGTCGAAGCGCGTTTCGGCCTCGGCCCAGGCAAAGGCAACGCGCATGCTGCCGCTCGCGATCGCTTTCAGCTCGGCTTCGCGCCCTCCGGCGGCACCCAGCGCCGAAGCGCCGATAACTGCGGTCTCGAGATAGGGTTCGACAAGCAGGTTGGCGCCCAGTTCCTCCATCACCACCATCATGTCGACCGCATCGCCACCGGCACCGCCCGCGGCGTCGGCGACGAGCACGCCAAGAATGCCGAGATCGTCGGCGAGCCCGCGCCACAGCGATTCGTTCCAGCCCAACGCACTCCGGGCGCTCGCCGTACGCCCGGAAAATCCATTGTTGCGTGCCAGATAGCCGCGCAACGCGTCGCGCAACTGACGCTGGTCGTCGGTGAAAGTGAAGTCCATCATCAGCTCTCCGTGACAGGGCCGCTAACATAGAAGGTCCGAGCCCGCAAAACGAATTAGTCGATTAATTAACTTTTCTTCGTGGCGCGGATATGGCAAGCGCCCGTGATGCCAGCCGGATGATTTTACGCCTGGCCGAGCGCCGAACAGAAAGGTAAGTCCATGTCCATCCGACCGCTTTCCGGCGTTCGCATTGTTGAAAGCGTGCGTGGTCCGCTGGCGATGATCGGGCGTTATCTTGCCGATCTGGGAGCGCAGGTCGATACTTTCGCACCCGATCCGGATCGCAGTGCCGAAACAATCGTCGCGCAAGCAGGCAAACGGATTCACGTCGAAGCGCTGACCGGGACCTCCGCCCTCATCGAACGAGCGCATATCGTCATCGCCGATCGTTCGGCGGACATCGACCTCGCCACGCTGCGCCGCGACCGACCCGCGCTAGTCACCATGACCGTCAGCGACTTCGGCGAAAACGGCCCGCTGGCGGATTGGCGCGCAACCGGCCCGGTCCTTCACGCACTGTCCGCCGTGCTGTCGCGTTCGGGCATTCGAGGCCGCGAGCCGCTGATCCCGCCCGGCGATCTTGCTTACCAGTGCGCCGCCCCGCAGGCCGTTTTTGCGCTGCTCGGCGCGCTCTATCGCGCACTCGGCGGCGGCGCAGGCGCGCATTTCGACTTCGCGGCACTCGACGGTGCGGTCCAAGGTCTCGATCCGGGCTTCGGCATCAACGGCAGCGCAACGATGGGCAAGCCGGTCGGGCTGCTGCTCCGCGATCGGCCGCGCGCCGGTTTCCAATATCCGATCATGCGCTGCGCCGACGGCTATGTGCGAATCTGCCTGCTCGCGAAGCGGCAGTGGCGCGGCATGTTCCGCTGGATGGGCGAGCCCGAGCAGTTCGCCTCGCCCGATTTCGACCGGACGTCGCACCGTTATGCGTCGGCCGACCTGCTTCCCTATATTGCAGGCTTCTTCGCCGACAAGCATCGCGTCGATCTGGAGCGCGAGGGGCAGGAGCATGGCGTGCCGATCGCGTCGGTGTTGACGCTCGGCGAGTTTCTCGACAGCTATCATGCGGCGGCGCGCGAGGCGGTGGCGACGCTCGGCGACGGGACACGGCTGCCCAACGGCTTCCTGACGGTCGACGGCGAGCGCATGGGACCGCTCCCCGTCCCGGAAGACGTCGCATTTCCCGCGGCAAGCGCTGTTCCTCCCCTCGCCCCCTTCGGCGACCTCAAGGTCCTCGACCTTGGTGTCATCGTCGTCGGCGCCGAGGGCGCGCGGTTGCTCGGCGATTTCGGCGCCGATGTGATCAAGATCGAAAGCCAGGCCTTCCCCGACGGCAGCCGCCAATCCTATCTGGAGCACGGCATGTCGGTCAGCTTCGCCGCCGGCCATCGCAACAAGCGCAGCCTGGGGCTGGACCTGCGCAGCGAGGCCGGGCGCGGATTGTTCCTCGACCTCGTGAAACAGGCCGACGTCGTCTGCTCGAATTTCAAACCCGGCACGATGGAGAAGCTGGGCCTCGGCGAGGCCGAACTGCGCGCGATCAACCCGCGGATCGTCGTTTCCGAAAGCTCGGCCTTCGGCGACACCGGACCCTGGAGCGGGCGCATGGGCTATGGTCCGCTCGTCCGTGCATCGACCGGGCTGACGCTTGCCTGGCGCTACCCCGACGACCCGCAGAGCTTCAGCGATTCGATCACAGTCTATCCCGATCATGTCGCAGGCCGCATCTGCGCGATCGGCGTTGCGGCGCTATTGATCCGCCGGCTGCGCACCGGGCTGGGCGGAGTTGCCAAGGTCGCGCAGTCCGAGGTGATGATCGGCCATTTCGCCGCCGACGTCGTGCGCGGCACGCCGGCGGGCGGTGCCCCGACCGACTGGCCGTGGGCCGCCTATCGCAGTGCGGGCGATGATGAATGGTGCGTGATCACCGTCGAGTCCGACGCCGACTGGGCGCGATTGTGCGACACCATCGGCTATGTCGAGGGCACGGCGTTCGATACGGCGGCCAAGCGGCTTGCCGCGCGCCCCGCGATCGATGAGCGGATCGAGGCCTGGCTGGCCGACCGCACGCCATATGACGCAGCCGAGATACTGCAGGCGGCGGGGATCGCCGCCGCCCCGATGCTGCGCCTCTCCGAACTTCCCGATTTTCCCTATTATCGCGAACGCGGCTTCTACCGGATCGAAGGTCACCCCTGGTTGCAGGAAGACGTGTTCGGCGATGCCTATATCGCGCGGACCGGCGACCTGCCCGCGCCGCCCCTGCGGCCCGCGCCGCTGAGCGGCGAGCAGAGCGCGGAGGTCATCGCCGACTGGCTCGGGGTCGACCCAGAGGGCATCGACGCACTCAAGGACAATGCCGTCCTCGAGCCGCTCACCGAACTGACCCGGCAACAGGCGGAGGCGCATATGGCAAGCCGCCAACCCGTGACCGCGACGGGGCGTCCCAAATAGGGCTCCCCGTCCCGTCTAACCGATGACGTGATAATCGTCCGACAGGAAGATCGGCGAATTGGGCAGGTCGATGAACTTTTTCTCGTCGGCGAGCAGCAGCGCACCCGCAACGCGCCCCGCCTCGGTCGTCCCGGCCGCAGTAAAGCTTGCCATATCGTCCCACCAGAGCTGCGCGACGCCGTCGAAATCGAGGCCCGATGAGCCCCTTACATCGGCCAGCGGAAAGGCGCCGGGCAGGGTCAGGCTGTGCGACTGGACATATTTGCGAATGCCGAGCGCCGCGGCATGTTCCCGGACCAGCGGGGCATGGCGGTTCCGCCAATAATCCTGAAACTGCGCGCGCGTCAGCCCGGGCAGCCGCTTCAGGCAGAAGGTTACTCGCAGCATCATCGTCTCTCCCATTCGCGCGGGCTTTATCCCGTCCCGCGCACTTCACCATTGCACGTCGGCATCGAATCTATATAGTGTAGATAAATGATGCAATGGCCGCTGGAAAGCGGCGGGAAAGGATGCGGGGCGAATGACCTATCATTCAGCAACGGGGCCGATCGGCGCCGAAGGGCGCTATTGGGATGCGCTTCTGGAAGGGCGGCTCGAATTGCCGCGCTGCACGGGTTGCGGCGAATGGCACTGGCCTGCGGTGTGGCGGTGCGGCAGCTGTGGCGGCTGGGACCATAAGTGGGTCGAGCAGCCGCTGACGGGCACGGTCTTCACCTACACCCGCACGCACCACCCGTTCGGCGGCACCGAATCCTTCGCCAAACCCTTTTCGACGCTCGTCGTCACCCTCGATACCGTGCCGGTGCGTCTGGTCGGCGTGCTCGAAGGCGACGAGGCGGGGCTGAAAATCGGCGCCCCCGTCACCGGCACCATCGCGCGCACCGCCTTCGGTGACGCAGAAATCCCTGCGCTGCGCTGGAGGCTTGCATGACCCCCAACCTGTCCGGCCTGACGGCCGCCGCCGGCGTCGGCTATCGCCAGTATAAGCGCGGCACCGCGCCCCTGCCCGAGCGCGGCGTGCTCGTCCACGCGATCGTAGATGCGTGCAAGGATGCGGGCTTCGACCCTGCCGACGTCGACGGCTTCGTCTCCTATGGCGACGACAAGAACGAGCCGGTGCGGCTGATGCCCGACCTCGGTACCAAGGCGATCAATTGGTCGGCGCAGGTGTGGGGCGGCGGCGGCGGCGGTATCGCGGGCGCCTTCGGCATCGCTGCCTCGGCGATCCTGACCGGCCAGGCGCGCGCGGTCGTCGTCTTTCGCGCACTGGTCGAGGGCAATAGCGGGCGGCTGTCGGCGGCCGTGATGGCGCACCACCTCAACGACCATATGGTGTCGTCGGGCATCCTCGCGCCCGCGCAGGTCTGCGCGATGCGTGCGCAGCGGATGTTCGAATATCACGGCGTGCCGTACGAGCTGTGCGAGGAACTGGTCCGCGCTTCCTATTACCACGGCAGCCGCAATCCTGACGCGGTCGCCTATGGCAAAGAGTTCGACCATGATGAGTATCGCGAGTCGCGGATCATCGCCGAACCCTTCCACCTCTTCGATTGCAGCCGCGAGAATGACGGCGCCGGGGCGATCCTGCTCGTGTCGACCGAGATGGCGCGCGACCTGAAGAAGAAACCGGTCAAATTGCTGTCGGTCGCGCAGGGCACCGAAGCAGGTTATGGCGACCTGCTCGAAAACGACGCGACCGACCTATACCCGACTGCGGGTTTCCGCGCCATCCGCGACCGGCTGTACGGCGCCGCCGGGCTGACCCCCGCCGATATCGACGTCGTCCAGCTTTATGAGAATTTCAGCGCGCAGGGCATCGCGTCGCTGATCGATCACGGTTTCTGCACCTACGAGAATGTCGCCGAGGTCGTGCGCTTCGAGAATCTGATCGCGCCGTCGGGCAAGCTGCCGGTCAACACCTCGGGCGGGAACCTCGCGCATGGTTTCGTCCACGGCTTCGTCACCGCGGTCGAAGCGGTGCGCTGCCTGCGCGGCGAAAGCCCGAACCCCGTGCCGGACGCGCGGACCTGTCTGCTCGCCGGCGGCCCCGGCGCGCCGACGATCAGTTCGGCAATCTTCGGGGTGGATTAACTGACGGTCGAGATGCCGCCACTGACCGGGAGCAGCACGCCGGTCACCCAGGCGCCCGCGCGCGACGAAAGATAGATCACCGCGCCCGCGATATCGTCCATCTCGCCCGCCCGTGCACCGAGCGGCGAAACGAATGCCTTGGGGACCTCGTCCGCCTCCCCCATACCGAGAAATTGCTCGGTCAGGCGCGAGGGGAACAGGCCCGGTGCGATCGCGTTGCAACTGATGTTGCGCTTGGCGAGATGGCGGCCGAGATGGCGCGACATCATCGCGACCCCGCTCTTGCTCGACGCATAGGCGAAATTTTCGAGATGGCCGGGGTTGAGCGCGGCGATCGACGCGATGTTGATCACGCGCGCCGGGTCGCCGGGGCTGGCGGCGCCTTCGAGCTGCGAGAGCAACTTGCGCGTCAGCAGGAAGGGCGTGGTGAGGTTGAGCCCGAGCACCGCGTCGAAATCCTCGCGCCCCTCGGCGTCGAGCGGGGTCGGGCGATCGGTCCCCGCATTGTTGACGAGGATATGAAGCGGCCGGTCGCCGAGCGCCTCGGCGATGCGCGCGATGCCGTCCTCGGTCGCGATATCCGCCACGACACCCTGCGCTTTGCCGCCCAATTCCCCGACAATCGCATCGACGTCGTCGGCGCCGCGCGCGACGACCCACACTTCGGCACCCGCCTGCGCCAGCCCACGCGCGATCATCCGGCCGATGCCCGAGGTCGCGCCGGTCACCAGCGCCCGCTTGCCCGCGACGTCGAACAGTCCGGCGGTGTAGTCGGCGCTCATGCGAGCGTGCCGGGCGCCTGCGGCAGGAAAACGGTCTTGACCTCGGTAAAGGGTTCGATCCCCTCGGGTCCGCCCTCGCGTCCGACGCCCGATTTCTTGAAGCCGCCGAACGGGTTGGTCAGGTCGAAATCGCGGCCGTTCTGGGTGAAATGGCCGGTGCGGATGCGCCGCGCGACGCCATAGGCGCGGTCGGTGTCGTGGGTGTAGACGCCGCCCGACAGGCCGAACGGACTGTCGTTGGCGATGGCGATCGCTTCCTCGACGCTGTCATAGGGGATGACCGCAGTGACAGGGCCGAAGATTTCCTCCTGTGCGATCGCCATGTCGTTGGTCGCGTCGGCGAACACCGTCGGTTCGACATAATAGCCGCTGTTGAGCGCGGGCGGGCGGCGGCCGCCGGTCGCGATGCGCGCACCCTCGGCAACGCCCTTGTCGAAATAGCTCGACACCTTGGCATGGTGCCGTGCCATCGCGAGCGGGCCCATCATCGTGTTCGCGTCGAGTGGGTCGCCGATGCTGGTCGCTGCCATCGCGGCGGCAAGGCTTTCGACGTAGGCATCCTTGCGTGCGCGCGGGACGAGCACGCGGCTGAAATTGATGCACACCTGGCCGCACAGCAGGGTGATCATCGGCGCGAGCGCGGGACCCATCGCCTCGGGCTCGAAATCGTCGAGCACGATCGCCGCCGACTTGCCGCCGAGCTCCATCGTGAAGCGCGCCATGCGCCCGGCGCAGACCTGGGCGATATGCAGCCCTACCTCGGTCGAGCCCGTGAAGGCGACTTTATCGATGCCGGGATGGCGGACGAGCAGGTCCGATGCCTCGCGGTCGGCGGGCAGCAGGTTGATTACCCCCTCAGGGAAACCCGCCTCCTCGGCGGCTTCGGCGAGCATGAACGCCTCCAGCGGGGTTTCGGGGGCGGGCTTCAGGATGACAGTGCATCCGGTCGCGAGCGCGGGCGCCAGCTTGATCAGCAACGAAGCGAGCGGCCCGTTCCACGGCGCGATCGCAGCGACGACGCCGACCGGCTCGCGCACCACCACCGCAACCTTCGACATCATGCCGTTCGACGGACGCACATCCTCGAACGGATATGCCTCGGCGAGCCCGGCATAATAGTCGAGCAGCCCTGCCGTGCCCGCACCCGAGCCCTGCGCCATCCAGATCGGCACCCCGACCTGCGATATCCACGCGCTGTCGAGCGCGGCGCCGCGACGCTGCAGTGCCTGCGACAGCGCGCGCATATAGGTCGCGCGTTCGGCGGCCGACATCCGCGGCCAGGGTCCCTCGTCGAACGCCTTGCGTGCCGCAGCGACGGCGCGTTCGACCTCGGGCGCGCCGGCAGCGACGACTTCGCCGAAGGCTTCCTCGGTCGCGGGGTTGGTCACCGTGAAGCGCCCGCTGCCCTCGACGGGAATCCAGCGTCCGCCGATGAAAAGCCGGTCGGGATGCGCCACCTGCGCGTTGGCTTGGCCGATCATTCTACTCTCCTGATCTCGTGTTCAGCGTTTGTGGTCGTCGTGCTCGGACAGGAATTTTCCGAAAGTCTCGCCGCCGCCGGGGGCGTCGGTCATGCTGGCGATCATCCAGTCATATTCGGCCTGCCAGCCCTCGATCGGTGTGCGCGTCAGGCTGCCGTCGACGAGCGTCTTGATGCCCTTGATCCCCTGCGGCGGATGCGCGGCGATGGCCGAGGCAAGCGCGATGGCGTGCGCGTCGAGGTCCGACGCCTCGACGACCGCATTGACCAGCCCGATGCGCTCTGCCTCCTCGGCTCCGACGACCTGCCCGGTCATCAGGATCGCCTTGGCGCGTGGTGCGCCAACCGCACGCGGCAGCGACCAGGTGGCATTGGCGCAGCCATAGCCGACGGCGGTGACCTTGAAGCGAAAGCCGGGGGTCGCGATGCGCATGTCGCAGGCGAGCGCGAGCAGCGCGCCCGCGCCGAAGCAGATGCCGTCGATCGCGGCGATGATCGGCAAAGGATGCGTGGCGACGCGCCCGAACACCGGATCGCGCCTCTCGAAGGCGCGGCGCATCGTCGCGGCATCGAAGCCGGCCATTTCATGGATGTCGAAGCCGGCGCTGAACGCCTTGCCCCCGCGCGCGCTTATTACAATGGCGCGGATATCGGGGTCGCTCGCGGCGCGGTCGAGCTGTTCGGCAAAGGCCGTAAAGGTCGGCGTGTCGTAGGCGTTGTGCACATCCGGCCGGTTGAAAATCAGGTGCAGCACGCCCGGCGCGGGGGTCGCGACGATCAGCGTCGGTTCGGTGGTCATCACTATATCCTCAGTTCCTGGACGGCACATGCGCCGTCTGGTCGGGGTCGAAGGCGGTCACCATCTCGTAACCCAGCGACGCTTCGAAAATCGGCATCGCATCGCGCAGCCAATGGTTGAGCGCGCGCTTGCTGAGCTCGACCGCGAGCGGCGAGCGCTCGGCGAGCGTCGCGGCATAACGCAGCGCGAGCGGCAGCACGTCGGCCGCGGGCACCGCGTCGGAAACGAGCCCGACGCGCTCCGCCTCGCGGCCGTTCAATTTGTCGCCGGTGAGCAGATAGCGCTTCGCCTTCGCCATCGAACAGAGCAAGGGCCAGACCATCGCAGCATGATCGCCCGCGGCGAGCCCGATGCGCAGATGGCCGTCCGAGAGGTTGGCCTCTTCGTTCACCACCGAAATATCGGCGAGCAGCCCGAGCGCGAGCCCGATCCCCGCCGCCGGGCCGTTGATTGCCGAGACGAGCGGTTTGCGCATCTCGATCAGTGCGGTCAGTATCTGCGACGTTTCGCGCATCATCCGGATCTTGTTGGCATAATCGTTGCCGTCGCCCGCGATGTCGGCCCAGTCGCCGCCGACGCAAAAGGCGCTCCCCGCCCCAGTCACGACCGCGGCGCGGGCATCCGGGTCGGCATCGATCAGCGCGGGTAGCCGCACGAGTTCGCTGTGCAGCACGTCGTTGGTCGCATTCATCCGCTCGGGCCGGTTGAGCGTCAACAGGACAATGCCGGGCGCCGGCCGCTCGACCGTTATGTACTCGAAGTCGTAGGCAGCGGTAGTGCTCATGCGTTGGTGCGGATCATCTCGGCGGCCTTTTCGCCGATCATGATCGTTGCGGCATTGGTGTTGCCGCTGGTGATCTGCGGCATGATCGAGGCGTCGGCGACGCGTAGCCGCCCGACCCCGCGCACGCGGCACTCGGGATCGACGACCGAGCCGGCGTCCGACCCCATGCGGCAGCTGCCGACGGGGTGATAGGTGATCATCGTCTTGGCGCGGACATAGGCCTCCCAGCCGGCATCGTCGGCCGGCACCGGGTCGGGCGAGCGGTCGCCGAGCGTGATCGCGCTCAGCGCGGGCATCGCGAACAGCCGGTCGACCAGCTTCATCGCGCCGATCAGCGTGTCGACGTCGGCACGCTCGCCGAGCAACTGGTGGTTGATCACCGGCTCGAGCGCATCGCCCAGCTCGACGCGGCCGCGTGACTTCGGCCGCGTCAGCGAGACGTTGATGCTGATGCACGGTTCCTTGGGCATCACCGCCTCGGCCGACGACACCGTCTCGGGCTCGACATTATAGGCAAGCGGCATGAAATGGAGCTGTACGTCGGGTTCGTCGAGCCCGTCGCGCGTCCGTGCGAGGCCCATCGCCTGTACCGCGGGGGCGCCCATCGGCCCCGTCTTGTTCCAGAAGAATTTGGTGAGGTGGCGGACCATGTCGAGCGGGCCGACCTGACTGTTGAGCGTCGGCACGCTGACGAACTTGTTCTGGGTGATGCCGGGATGTTCCTGCAGGTTGTGGCCGACCTCGGGCCGGTCGGCCTGCACCGCAATCCCGCGCGATTGCAGATAGTCGCCGGCACCGATCCCCGAGCGCAACAGCAGCGCCGGCGATCCCATCGACCCCGACGAGACGATCACTTCGCGGCGCGCGCGCAGCACCTTGGCATCGCCGCCCTGCCGGTAGCGGATGCCGACCGCCTCGCCATTTTCGAGAATGATCGTTTCGACATGCGCATGGGTCACGGTCGTCAGATTGGGCCGCTTCCGCGCGTCGCGAAGATAGGCCTTTTCGGTGCTGCAGCGCCAGCCGTCGCGCTGCGTCGCCTGCGTGAGATAGGCCCCCTCCATCTGCCCGCCGTTATAATCGTCGAGCCGCGCAAGGCCATATTGCTCGCAGGCGCGGAGGAAGAGATCGCACAGCGGATGCGGGTCGCGCATCGGCGACACCGACAGCGGCCCCTGCGATCCGTGACTCTGGTTCGGTGCGCCGTTCCAGCTCTCGCTGCGCAGGAAATAGGGAAAGACGCTGTCGAAATTCCACCCCGTCGCACCCAGCCGTTCCCACGCGTCGAAATCGGCGCGCGTTCCGCGGATATAGACCTGGCCGTTGATCGCGCTGCCGCCGCCGAGCATCCGCCCGCCCGACCAGATGAAGCGCCGCCCGTTGATCGATTCGTCGGGGAGCTGCCAATATTTCCAGTCGTATCGGTCGTCGACTAGCATCTTGGCGAAGCCGACGGGCATCTGGACCATCAAACCGGTCGATTCGCCGCCCGCCTCGACCAGCGCGACGCGGACGCCCGGATTCTCGCTGAGCCGGGCCGCCAGGACGCAACCCGCACTGCCGCCGCCCACGACGATATAGTCCGCTTCATAGTCCGCTTCCTCGCCCGCCATGACCTCTCCATCAATCGACTAATTAATTTTTCTCTGCATAAGCGCATTCATTGACACCGTCACCATGCAATATTAATTGATCGATTGAAAGTGGATTGATCCACCATGGCCGGGACGGGGAAAAGCATATGCCGAGCGTGAATTTCCATGCAGCGGACGGAAGCGTCGAGACGATCGAGATCGAGGTCGGCGATTCCGTCATGCGCGGCGCGCGTGACAATATGGTCGAGGGGATCGAGGCCGATTGCGGCGGGGTCTGCGCCTGTGCGACCTGCCACATCTACATCGCCCCCGACTGGCTAGAGCGTGTCGGCCCCGCCGGCGCCGACGAAAGCGAGATGCTCGACTGCGTCAACGACCCGCGCCCGAACAGCCGCCTTTCGTGCCAGATCGCGATGACCGACGATCTGGAGGGCTTGACAGTCTTCCTTCCCGAGTCCCAACGGTAGGCGGGGCGGAGACAACGGACATCAGCATGGACAAAGACAGCGGCTTGACGATCAAGGCAGCCCGGCGCGAGGAACGTTCGGCATCGGCCGAGGCGCTTTTGAACGCGACGGCGCAGCTGCTGTCCGAGGCGACGACGATCGACGTGTCGCTGAACGAGATTTCGCAGCGTGCGTCCGTGAACAGCGCGATGATCAAATATTATTTCGGCAACAAGGAAGGGCTGCTGCTCGCGGTGCTCGAACGCGACGCCGAGACTGCGATGACCGCGCTCAAAGCGCTCAGCGAAATGGACATTCCGGCGCAAAAGAAGCTGAAGATCCACATCAACGGCATCATCAACGCCTATTATCGCTCGCCCTACATCAACCGGCTGATCCACTATATGGTCGAGTCCGGCAGCCCCGCGGCGAGCAAGCGCGTCGCGCAAATCTTCATCGAGCCGATGATCGAGGTCTATCGCGACATCGTCGCGCAGGGGGTGCGCGAAGGCGTGCTGAAGGACGTCGATCCCGGACTGCTCTATTATTGCCTCGTCGGCGCGGCAGACCATATTTTCCACGCCGGCTATTCGGTGCCGTCGACCTTGGGGGTCGCGAAGCTCGACGATGGGATCAAGCAGAAATATGCCGAGATGGTCTGCGACATCTATCTGCGCGGCCTCGCGCCCTAAAGCCACCGCGTTCACGCCGGCTGTAGCGCGGTCACCTCGACCGCGATCCCGTCCATCAGCGTCGTCCCCGACACCGCCTCGACGACATCGGGGCCGTGCCCGAGCAGGATGTTGACGTTTGCGCCGCCGGCCCGGTTCGCGCGCTGCCAGCCGCCCGTGTCATGCCCGAAGCAATGCGGATAGGAAACGGTGCCGCGCCGGTGATCGTCATTGAGTTCGACCTCGACCTCGATCGCGCCGAAACGGTTCGACAAGGTCGCGCGGTCGCCGTCGGCGAGGCCGCGCTCGGCGGCATCGTCGGGATGGATATGCAAGGTCGGCTTCTGCGAGCGGATCAGCCGGTCGACATTGTGGAGCCAGCCATTGTGCGAGCGCATGTCGCGCCGCGACAGCAGCTTCAGCCCCTCGACCGGCGCCGCGGCGAACAGGCGGCCGAGTTCTGCGGCGACCATATCATCCCACAGATGGATACGGCCGTCGGCGTGCGCGATCTTCTCCTGATTGCCCCAGGGGATCGGGATATCGAGCATCACGCCGTGCGGATGCTCGCGCAATTTGTCGATCGACCAGTCGCCATGTACGCCCGCCGGCCCCTGCCGGATCGCGCCGTCGAGCACTTCGAGCGGGCGCATCTGCCCGCCCGCCGCCTGCGCCGCCACCTCATCGGGCGACGAAGCGGGCATGCGCAGCCCCATCCGCGCTAAAATCTCGCAAAAGGTGTCGAACTCGCTCCGCGCCTCGCCGACCGGCGCGATCACCGGCTCGGCATATTGCAGGAAGGGCTGCACCATGCTCATGAACGGCACCATCGGCAGGTCGGCACGCTCGTAGAAGGTCAGGCCGGGTAATACATAATCGGCGTAGGACCCTGCCTCGTTGATATAGAGGTCGAAGGACACCGATAGCTCGAGCTGTTCGAGCCCGCGCCGCAACCGGTCACCCCCCGGCGCCGCGAGCAGCACATTGCCGCCAAGCGACAGGAGCGCGCGGACCTTGCCCGGTCCGGGTTCGAGAATGTCGTCGGGCATCACCGCCGAGGGCAGGAATTGCGTCACGCTGGGGAAATTGCCGACGCGACTGCGCACCTCGTCATAGCCGCCAGCGGTAGCACGGTCGCTGCCCGCAAGCACCGGCGTCGCGAACGTGCTACCCCCTTCGTGTCCGAAGGTTCCGCCGACCATGTTGAGCGCCGACAGCAGGAAGTTCGCGAGCGTCGCATGCGGCCCGCGGCAGATGCCGACGCGGCCGTAGCACACCGACTTCGGGCTGGCGGTCAGCCGCCGCGCGAGGGTCTTGATCGTTTCGACATCGATGCCCGTGCGCTGCGCGGCATCGGCATAATCGATACCCGCAAGCGCCACCTGCAACTCGCCCCAACCCGCGCAGCGTTCGGCGAGGAACGCCTCATCGGCCAGCCCCTCGTCGGCGAGCGTCTTGAGCATCGCCAGCATCAGCCAGCAATCCGAATTGGGCTCGATCGCGACATGTTCGTAGCGCGCCGCGGTCTCGCTGCGCCGCGGATCGACAACGACGACCCCGCCGCGCGCCGCGACCGCGTCGAGCTGGTGCCGGACGCGCGGGGTGAAGATCAGCGAGCCGTGCGAGATCAGCGGGTTGGCGCCGAAGATCAGCATGAAGTCGGCATTGTTGACGTCGGGCACGTCGATCGTCAGCGGGCTGCCGTAAAGTATCCAGTTCGCGGTAAAGCGCGCGTTGGTGTCCTGCGACCCCGCGCCATAAATCTTGGTCGTTCCCAGCGCCTTCAGGAACATGCGGAAGCCCGTCATGCCGTCGGTGGCATAGGCGGGCGGATTGCCCTGATAGCTCGCCACCGCATCGGGACCATGTTCGGCGATGATCGCCGAAAGCCGCGCGGCGATATCGCCCAGCGCCTCGTCCCAACTCACCGGCTCGAAACGCCCCGGCGCGACACGCTTCATCGGCCGCGTCACGCGGTCGGGGTCGTGGGTCACGCCATGATAGGCGATACCCTTCACGCAGGCATGACCCTGTGACGACGGGTTGTCGGGGTCGGGCCGCGCGCGCACCACCTTGCCGTCCTCGACCGTCGCCACCAGCCCGCACACCGCCGTGCAGATGCGGCAGAAGGTGATATGGTCGCCGTCCTCGCCCGTCGCTGGCCGCATGATTCGCTCCAGTTAGTTGATCGGTTAGAACCTCTCATCCTTTTCGCCGACTGTCCATATTCTTCGAAATGTAAAGTCGCCACAGATCGATGAAATAGCCGAAAAGTGCCGTTTTTCTGTTAGCGCGCCCCGAAAACAATTAATCGATTGGTTGACACGGCTTGCCGTTTGATCGAAATTGCATCGCGAAAAGGCCCGCGGGTGGCACAGGCGAGAGGATCGATCGATGGCGGACGTCAAAGACTATGCGGTGGAAGAATTCAGCCAGCACGACCGCACGCTGATGCAGCGCCCTTATGACTTCTATGACAAGGTCCGCGCCGGCGGCTGTCCGGTCGCCCGGTCGGAACAGCTCGGCGGCTTCTGGTACACCACCAACTATGCCGCAACGCGCCGCGTCTATGACGATTTCCGGACCTTCAGTTCGGCCGACGGCACTGCTCTCCCCAAGCAGCCGCTGGCACTTTATCCCATCGACCTCGATCCGCCGCAGCAGACGCGGATGCGCAAGCTGCTCAACCCGATCTTCCTGCCCGACGCGATCCAGAAATATCGCCCGCGTTTCGAGGCGATCATCACCGAGCTGCTCGACGCGATCGTCCCGGTCGGCGAGGCCGAATTGCAGGAACAGCTTGTCCGCCCGACGCTCGCGACGGTGATCATGCCCTTCCTCGGCGTACCCCGCGCGGACTGGGAAACATTGTCGCACAAGATCGACTTCCTCACCCGCATGCGCGTCGAGGATCCCGAAACCTGCGGCCAATATGGCCTCGAACTCAGCCAGTATCTGTATGAATTTGCCGCGCGGCGGCGGCAGTCGCCGCCCGAGGACGATCTGATGCAGACGCTGATCGACGCCGAAATCGGCGGAGAAAAGCTGACCGATGACGAAATCGTCGGCATTGCGACGCTGGTGCTGTTCGGCGGGCTCGACACGACCAGCGCGGTCGCCGGCATGTCGCTCTGGTACCTGATCGAACATCCCGAGGAGCGCGCAAAGCTGCTGAACGGCGAGATCGATTTCCCGACCGCGCTGCAGGAATTCGTGCGCTATGCCTCGCCGATCCAGGGCCTCCGCCGCACCGTCACGCGCGACACCGAGCTCGAGGGCTGTCCGCTCAAGGCCGGCGACTATATCATGGCGATGAACGGCGCCGCGAACCACGACCCAGGCCATTTCGCCGACCCCAACGAGGTCCGCTTCGACCGCGCGGTGCGCAGCGAGCATGACCATCTGGGCTTCGGCGGCGGCGCGCATATCTGCATCGGCCAGCATTTCGCCAAGGCGCTGCTCGAAATGATGATCCGCTCGATCTTCGAGCGCCTGCCCGACCTCAAGATCCGCTCCGATTTCCAGCCCGATTTCGCGGTCGGGGAATCGCGGGTGCTCAAAACGCTGCCGGTCACCTTCCGCGCGTCCTGACCATGTTCTAGGGTGGGGCCGTAACCCGCTGTCCCACCCTGTCGACAGGATCCCGACGTGCTCAAACTGACTGCCGAAGAAGCCGAATTTCGCGATGCCGTGCGGACGTTTTTCGCACGTGACTATCCCGCGCACGTCATCGCCAGGAACAAGGCGGGGCAGCGGCTTACCAAGCAGGATCATATCGACGCGCAGCGCGCGCTGAATGCGCGCGGCTGGCTCGGCGTCGGCTGGCCGCGCGAGGTCGGCGGCACCGGCTGGACGCCGACCGAACGCTATATCTTCGATCAGGAACTCGAACTCGCGCACGCCGCCGCGATCATTCCGATGGCGGTGATCTATATCGGGCCGATCATCGCGGCGTTCGGATCGGAACAGCAGAAGGCTGAATGGCTGCCCGCGATCCTCGAATCGCGCAGTTTCTGGGCGCAGGGCTATTCGGAACCCGAAGCCGGGTCCGATCTCGCTTCGTTGCGCTTTTCGGCGGTGCGCGACGGCGACGATTATATCCTCAACGGCACGAAGATCTGGACGTCGGGCGCGCAGTGGGCCGACTGGATCTTCTGCCTCGCGCGCACCAGCCGCGAGGAGCGCAAGCAGCAGGGCATTTCGCTGATCTGCGCGCCGCTCGATCTGCCCGGGATCAGCGTCCACCCGATCCGGTTGATCGACGGGTCGGACGAGCTCAATCGCATCGAATTCGACAATGTCCGCGTGCCGGTCACCAACCGCATCGGCGACGAGGGTCAGGCCTGGCACTATGCCAATGTGCTGCTCAAGAACGAGCGACTGTCCTACGCGCATATCGGATCGAAGAAGCGCGATCTCGCCAAGCTGCTCGAAGAAGCGGCGCGGCTGCCCGCGAACGGCGGCGGCACGATGGACCGTGACGCCGCTTTCCGCCTCGCCCATGCCCGCGTCGAGGCGCGGCTCGCGGCGATCGAAGCCTCGATCCTGCGCGCGCTGCGCGGCGAGATTTCGATGGCGACCGCGGCGGCGCTCAAGATCGCCTGCACCGAATGCGCGCAGGCGATCACCGAACTGGCCATCGACCTCGCCGGCCGTAACCGGCTGCCGATGCTCGATCGCGGCGGCGCCGACTGGGCAGCGGCAGCACCCGCGACCTCGCCATTCGGCCCGGTGGCGGTGCAATCCTATCTCTTCGAGCGCGCCCAAACGATCTACGGCGGCTCGACCGAAGTGCAGAAGAATATCATCTGGCGCTCGCTGGCGGGGATGGCACGATGAGCGCGCCGCTATCCGAAACCGAACAGACGATGCTGCGGGACGCGGTGCGGGGGTATCTCAGCAGGGACGAAGCTCCTCGCTGGCCCGATTTCGCCGAACGGCTCGGCATCGGCGACGCGCTGCTCGACACGCGGCAGGGTGCGATTATCGCCGAAGAGATCGGCCGCACCTGCGCGCATCTGCCCTTCGCCGACGCGGCAACGGCGGCGTGGCTGCTCGATCGCTGCAACGCCCCGGCCTTGCCCGCCGCAGTAATCGCGACCCTCGCCTGGGCCGAGCCCGCTATGCGCTACGATTTTGCAGGCATCGAGACGCACGCACGGCGCGACGGCGACGGCTGGCGTCTCGACGGGACCAAGGCGGTCGTCGGCTGGGCGGCCGAAACCGATGTCCTATTGGTCGCCGCGCGCACCGGTGGCGACGCGCTGTCGCTCTTCCGGATCGACCCCGCGCGGACCGCAGGCCTCCGGCTGTCGCCCTATCGGACGATCGATCGCCACCCCGCCGCCGATCTGATTTTCGAGGGCCAAGCCCTCCCCGCCGAAGCCCTGATCGGCCCCGAAGGCGGCGCGCTCGACCTGCTCGAAGAAGCCCGCGACCGCGCGCTCGCGCTGCTCGCCGCCGAGGCGGTAGGCCTGCTCGACAGCCTGCTCGAACAGACGATCGCCTACACCGGCCAGCGGCGCCAGTTCGGCCAGCCGATCGCCGGCTTTCAGGCGCTCCAGCACCGCATGGTCGACATGTATCTCGAATGCGAGCTGGTGCGCTCGTCGGCCTGGCTCGCGGTCGAGGCACTCGGGGAAGCCGCTCCCGATCGCGCCCGAGCGGTGTCGAGCGCGATGGTCAATGTCGCCCGCGCCTGCCGCTTTGTCGGGCAGCAGGCGATCCAGCTTCACGGCGGCATGGGAATGACGGACGAGCTGCCGGTCGGCCATTATGTGAAGCGCGCGATGGCGATCGAGGTGCTGTGGGCGGATAGCGACTGGCACCTCGCCCGGATCGCCGGGATCTAGGCCGGGCGCGCATGCCGGAACCGCCGATGCGCCCTCGCCCGTCAGGCCGGTTTCTTCGGTACGAAGATCACCTTCGGAAAGGTGAATTCGCGCAGGCCATCGGCGCCATTCTCGACCCCGAAGCCCGACTGCTTCGCGCCGGCGAAGGGGATATGCGGGCCGTTCTGGAAATTGTCGTTGATCCAGACGGTGCCGGTTTCGATCCGATCGGCGAGTGCGACCGCCGCGTCGATATCCTTCGACCAGACCGCGCCCGCGAGCCCGTAATCGCAATCATTGGCGCGCGCGACGACATCGTCGATGTCGGAGAAGCGCAGCAGCGGCAGCACCGGGCCGAACGCCTCCTCGGTCACCACCGCAGCGTCCTCGGGCGGGTTGTCGACGAGGGTGATCGGGATGAAATAGCCGTCGCCCTCGGGCACGTCGGCGCCCTGCAGCAAGCTCAGCCCCTCGGCACGCGCGCTGTCGATCAGGCTGCGGACGCGGTCATATTGGGCGCGGTTCTGGACCGGACCATATTGCACCCCCTGCTGCGCCCCGTCGCCGACCACCGCGTCCTTCGCGAGCCGGTGGAAGGCGGCCAGCATCTCGTCATAGATATCGTCGTGGATATACATGCGCTTGGTCGCGATGCAGACCTGCGCGGTGTTGTAGAAGGACCCGAAGAACAGCTTCGGCGCGACCTCGGCGACGTCTACGTCGGGCAGCACGATCGCGGCATCGTTGCCGCCGAGTTCGAGCGTGATGCGCTTGAGGTCGCGCGATGCCGCCTCCATCACCCGCTTGCCCGTCGCGGTCGAGCCGGTGAAGCTGATCTTCGCAAAGCCCGGATGCGCGGTCATCAGCGGACCGAGCGCATCATCGCCCGAGATGACGTTATAGACCCCGGCGGGCAGGATATCGCGCCACAGTTCGGCGAGCTTCAGCGAACAGAGCGGCGTGTAGGGCGAGGGCTTCAGCACCATCGTGTTACCCGCGAGCAAGGCCGGCGCGATTTTCCACATCGCGAGCAGGAACGGAAAATTCCACGGTACGATCGCGGCGACGACGCCCAGCGGCTCGTGCTTGACGATCACCTGCCGCGTGTCGCTGTCCTCGACCACTTCGTTGGGCAGGTCCTGCCGCGCGACCGACTTCAGCCACCAGGCGCCCATCTGCACCTCACCCTTGGCAAGCGCGGTCGGCCGCCCCTGTTCGGCGACGAACAAGGCGGCAAACTGATCAAGGTGCGGCTCGATCGCCTTCGCCGCTTTGACCAGCAGTTCGCGCCGTCCCTCCCAGCCGAGCGCCGTCCACGCCGGCAGCGCGCGCTTCGCCGCGGCGACCGCGAGGTCAAGTTCGGCCTGCCCCGCCGCGGGAGCCGAAGCAAAGGCCTTGCCCGTCGCGGGATTGATCACGTCGACGCGCTCCGCAGTGTCGACCGCAGCGCCATCGATGGTCAGCGTGTAGTTGGTGGTGAAGTCCATTTTAGTCTCGCCCATTTCGTTCGGAAATCCGGTTCTCGTCCCCGGATTTGCAGCATTTGCGGCGATAATCAAATGATATTAGATATTAGGTTCAATTCATGAGGAGCAGGCGATGACCGAGAGCCAGCCGAAGCGGCTCCAGCCCGGCGAGGACGGGGTGCATGTCACCTTCTGCCGCCTCTGCGAAGCGCATTGCGGACTTGCTGCCAAGGTCGAGGGCGGCCGCATCACCGACGTCCAGCCCGACAAGGAAAATCCCCATTCGTTGGGCCATGTCTGCCTGAAAGGCATCGCCTTCCACAATGTCACCTACGACCCCGACCGCATCCTGACCCCGCTGAAGCGCGTCGGCGGCCCGGGCGAGTTCGCGCCGGTTGGCTGGGATGAGGCGCTGGACGATATCGCAGTACGGCTCGGCCAGGTGATCGAAACCCACGGCCCCGACGCGGTGGCATCGTACAAGGGCAATCCGATCGCCTTCGGCATCGACGTATCTTTCAGCCTGAAAGCCTTTCTCAAGACGCTGGGTATCACCAAATATTATGGCGCGGGGTCGCAGGATACCAACGCACGGCTGACCGCCTGTTATCTCGCTTTCGGGTCGGCGGTGACCTATGACATCCCCGACCTGCCGCATACCGATATGCTGCTCATGTTCGGCGCCAATCCGCTGGTTTCCAATGGATCGATGGTCTGGTCGCCGCGCGTGCGCCACGACCTCGACGCGATCGCCGAACGCGGACGCGTCGTCGTCGTCGACCCCCGCCGCACCGAGACTGCGCGCCGCTACCAACATGTCGCGGTGCGCGCCAATGGCGACATCTGGCTGCTGCTCGCGCTGCTCCGGGTCCTGATCGACGAAGAATTGTACGATGCCGACTATGTCGCCGCGCATACCGATGGCTTCGCGGACTTGGCAGCCGCCGTCGCGCGGAACGACCTCACCGACTGTGCCGAGCGTGCGGGCGTCGATGTCGACACGATCCGCGATCTCGCGCGCAGCTTCGCCGCGACGCCGCGCGCGGTCGCCTATGGCCGTCTCGGCGTGTGCCGCGGGCCGCATGCGACGCTCGAGAATTTCCTGCTGATCGCGCTCAACCTGCTCGGCGGCAAATTGGGCCGTCAGGGCGGCGCGATCTTCAGCCGCACGATCCTCGGCGGATCGCAGAAGGTGCTGACCGGCGGCTATGGCGACACACGCAGCCGCGTCGGCGACTTCCCCAGCGTCGCGCAGTTCCTCGCCTCGGCAATGCTGCCCGCCGACATACTGGAACCCGGCCCCGGACAGGTGCGCGCGATGATCCTGACCGGCGGCAACATGGTGATGTCGGCGCCAGGCGGGCAGGCGCTGGTCGATGCGCTTGGGCAACTCGACCTGATCGTCGCGCTCGACCTCTACCAGACCGAAAGCAACCGCTACGCCGACTATATCCTGCCCGTCCCGACCTTTTTCGAGCGCGACGATTATCCGATGGCGGGGCTCGGCTCGATGATCCGCCCCTTCGTGCAGGTCACCGATGCGGTCATCCCCCCGGTGGGCGAGGCGCGTTCCGAATGGGAGATTTTCAACGCGATCCTGACCCGCATGGGCAAGCCGACGCACGGCCGGCCGATGGACGATCTCGACAAGGCCTTCCGCCTCGGCCCCGCCGGCGACGACATGGGCGCGCGCGACGGATGGAGCTTCGACAAGCTCCGCGACGTGCCGCACGGCGTGATGGTCGACCTGCCCGATCCCTATGCTCCATGGCCGCGCATCGCCGACGGGCGCGCGAAGCTGTGGCATGCGATGATCGCCGACGAGTTCGCGCGGCTGACGCCCGCACCGACCGATACGCTGCGCCTGATCACGCACCGCGACATCCGCTCGCTCAACAGCTGGCTGCACAATGTACCGCGTCTCGTCCGCAGCCAGCATCCCGAATTGCTGATGCATCCCGACGATGCCGCGCGGCTGGGCGTGAGCAATGGCGAGGCCGTCGACCTGTCGACCGGCGCCGCCACGGTCATCGTCTGCATCGCGGTCACCGATGACATGCGCCCCGGCACTGTCAGCTATCCGCACGGTTGGGGCCACCACGGCGGCTGGCAGCATGCCAATGCGCAGGGCGGCAGCAACATCAACTGGCTGCTCCCGGTCGGTCCGGAGGCGGTCGAGGCGATCTCGGGCACGACGATCATGGACGGACTGGAGGTATCGATCCGCAAGATCGCCGACGCAGCGTGACGAATTTGCGACTTGTTCGCACTGCCAGCCTTGCTAACGACGACGCGATGCAGCATTCCCCGTCGCGGGGCAGGAGATCAGGTGATGGACAGCGGCCCGGTGGCAGCCCGGACGGACGACAATTCGACGCAGGAGCGCATCCTGCGCGCCGCCTATGATTGTTTCGAGCAATATGGGATCGGCAAGACGACGATCGAGAATATCGCGAGCCGTGCCAAGGTGTCGCGTCCAACCGTCTATAAATATTATCCGAGCAAGGATGCGATCCTCGACGAGATTTCAGTGCGAGAGACGTGGCGGGTCAACAGCGAAGTGCGGCGGCGGCTGGTGCGCTCGGACGATTTCGCCGATTTCCTGTCCGACACGCTGCTGCTCGTCATCCGGCTGGCGAACGAGAATATCTATATTCGCCGCATGGTCGAAAGCATCGAATTTCAGGAATCGGTAATCTCGCCGAGCAGCCTGATGCAGCAGTTGCAGCGCACCTGGTGGGCGAACATGTTCGAACAGGCGCGCGCCCGCGGCGACATCGCAACCGACCTCGAGATCGACGAATGCATCTACTGGCTCGCGCGGGCACAAGCGATGCTGATGCTGCAGGTCGCTTCGCCACAGATCGACGATGCCGAAAAGCGCCGCTTTATCCGGCGTTTCATCGTCCAACCCCTGCTCGCGGGCAGCGAAATCCGCTGAGGTCATCACAGGCGGCTTGACGCCTCCTCTCCAAGCTGACACAGCTATTTAATCAATCGATTAAATAGCCGCGAAAATCGCGACAGAGCATGGGAGGCCCGATCGAGCGATGACCGACGATCCGGGGCACCCAAGGCCCGCCAATCCCACCTATGGCGACGGCTATTTCGTCCGGACGACACGCTTCCGCCGCCTCGCTCCCGACCGGATCGAAGCGGTGCTGGAGGATCCGTTTCACGCTCTCGCGCTGCGGATCCAACACGACGACCGCGCGCTGACCGCCATCGAAGGACGCTGGGAGCGCCATCCGCTGACGAGCTGCGCGGGCGCGGGTAGCGCGCTCGCCGGCCTCGCGGGCCTGCGGCTGATCGGCGACCTCCGCACCCGCTGGTTGCAGGCCGAACCCACACTGCACTGTACGCATATGTTCGACACGCTGCGCCTCGCGGCGGTGCATATCGCGCAGGCGCGCGACGACCGGCGGCATGACGTCATCCTGCCCGATTCCGACGCCGACAAACAGCCGGTGCAGCTCCTTCAGGACGGCGCGCTTGTGCTGGAAATCATGATCGACGCCGATTTTCATATCACCGCGCCCGCCGCCTATGCGGGAGCGCCCCTATTGAAAGGCTTCGCGCGCTGGGCCGCCGAGCGACTGTCGGCGGTGGAATTCGAACGCCTGTTCCTGATCCAGCGCGGCGCCTTCGTCGGGCGCGGCCGGCGCATGGACATCGCCCAATATTATGGCCGCGACGGCGCGCTGTCGGGCCCGTTGCCCGCGACCTGCTTCGGCTCGCAGCCCGAACGCTACCCCACCTCGCTCCGCCTCGCCAACGCGCGCGCCGGTCTCCGCCGCAAGGATGCCGCGCTTTTTCCCTTCACCCGTGCACAGCAGGAATGACGCCGATGTCTGACATGCCCTTCCCCACGCCAGACCAGGCCGTCACCCGCCATCTGCTCGAGCGGCAGGCGCGCGAGCATCCGGACGATCTCTACATGCGCTTTCAAGACGGCAGCGAATGGACCTTCGCCGAGGCACTGGAACAGGGACACCGCGCCGCGGCGGCCCTGAAGAAACTGGGCGTCGAACAAGGCGACCATGTCTTCAACTGGCTGCCCAATGGCAAGGCCGCAGTGCGCGCCTGGCTCGGCACGCATATGCTCGGCGCCGTGTTTGTGCCTGCGAACCTCGCCTATCGCGGCAGCCTGCTCCGGCATGTGCTGTGGCTCGCCGATGCCCGGGTCGGGCTGGTCCATCGCGACCTCATGCCCCGTCTCGCCGAGGTCGAGCGCGGCATGCTCGAGAAGGTCATCGTCATCGGCGGCGAGGCGGATCCGGTCGACGGCCTCACCCTCCACGGCGAGGCGATGCTCGACGAGCCCGGACATGCCGGCGACCTCGCGAGGCCGCTCGCGCCCTGGGACAATATGACGATCATCTTCACGTCGGGTACCACCGGCCCGTCGAAGGCGGTGATGTGCTCCTATGCGCATATGTGGACCTTCTATCACGCCGCGATGCCGGCGATGATCGGCCGCGAGTACCGTCATCTCGCGCATCTGCCGATCTTCCACTCGGGTGGCTTCGGCTGCCTTTACGGCCAGCTCTCGAACGCCGGATCGGTCGTGCTCGTCGAATCGTTCAAGACCGACCAGTTCTGGCAGATTGTCCGCGAGCATGGCGCGAACACCACAACGCTGCTCGGCGCGATGATCCCCTTCCTGCTCAGCGCGCCGCCGTCGGACGACGACCGCGACCACAGCCTGAGATCGGTGAGCGCGGTGCCCTACACCGCCGACGTCAAGGCTTTCACCGCGCGTTTCGGGGTCGGCGCCTTCGCCGCCTATAGCATGACCGAACTCGCCAACCCGGTGCAGAGCCCGCTCAACCCCGATAAGATCGGCGTCGCCGGCCGGCTGCGCGCCGGGCAGCATATCCGGCTGGTCGACGAGCATGACATCGAGGTGCCCGAGGGGGCGGTCGGCGAGGCGATATTGCGCTGCGACCAGCCCTGGACGATGTTCACCGAATATTACAAGAATCCCGAAGCGACCGCCGAAACCTGGCGCAACGGCTGGCTGCACACCGGCGACCTGCTGCGCCGCGATGCCGACGGCGATTATTTCTTCGTCGACCGACGCAAGGACGCGATCCGCCGGCGCGGCGAGAATATCTCGGCCTATGAGGTCGAGCAGGAAATCCGTGCCTTCAACGGGGTACGGGAGGCGGCGGTGATCGGGGTCGCGAGCGACAAGACCGAGGATGAGGTGATGGCGTGCGTCATGCCCTCGGACGGCGCCGACATCGACCTCAAGGCGCTGACCGATTTCCTCGCGACGCGCCTGCCGCACTATATGGTGCCGCGCTATTTCCGCCTGATGCCCGACCTGCCGCGCACCCCGACGCAGAAGATCCAGAAATATGCGTTGCGCGACGACGGGGTGACCGCCGACACCTGGGACCGCGAGGCGGCGGGGATCAGGTTGCGGCGGGAACGGATCGGCTGAGCCGGTCCCACGTCGCGTCGTTGACCGGCGCCTCGCGCAGCCCCGCCTTGCGGATCTTGCCCGTCGGGGTGCGCGGCAGCTCGGCAACGAACTCGACGAAGCGGGGGACCATGTAGCGCGGCAGCCGCTCGGCGAGATAATCGACAAGATCTCCCTCGGCGAGCGACGCCGAGCCGTTGAGTTGCACGGCGATCTTGATCTCGTCCTCGCTGGCGCGGGCGTTACCGGACAGCGCCGGAACGTCAGCCGCCTTCACCGCGATCGCTGCTGCCTCGGCAACCGCCGGATGTCCGCGCACCTCGCCTTCGAGTTCGAGCGACGAGACATTGTTGCCGCGCACGCGCAGATAGTCGTTGGCGCGGTCGAGGAAGTAGAAATAACCGTCGGCATCGCGGCGCAGGATGTCGCCCGTCGCATACCAGCCGTCGTGCCATGCCTTCCGGTTCGCCTCGGGCTTGTTCAGATAGCCCTGCGTGATCAGGAAGGGCGCCTTGCCGCGGATCAGCAATTCGCCCGCCTGCCCGTCGGGAAGGTCGCGGCCCTCGCTGTCTACGATGCGCACCTCATAGAGCGGCGACAGCTTGCCGCAGGTCTGCGCATTGGGAAGGTTCGACGCGTTCAATGGAAAGCCGATTTCGGTCATGCCCCAGCCGGTGCACACCTTCACCCCAAAGCGCGCCTCGAAATCGCGATAATTGGGGAGCACCGGGTTCATCAGCACCCACTGCAACGGATTGTCGGCGTCGTCCGACCGCCGCTCGACGTTCATCAGGAAGCCCGCGATCCCCATCAACTGCGTATGGGTACAGCCATGTGCCCGCACATCGGCCCAGTAATGGCTGACCGAAAAGCGGCTGCGAAACACCATATGCCCGCCACGCACCGCCGCGAAGACAAAGCCGACACGCCCCGAAGAATGAAAGGTCGGCCACGGCGAATAATAGACCGGCACCTGTTCGGGATCGATCACCTCACCGCTGAAATTATGCTGGACCTGCTGGATCGAACCCCACGCCTGCAACACACCCTTCGACGGGCCCGTGGTGCCCGAGGTGTAGATAACGGCATTGGTGTCGGTGAGTGTCGGTTCCGCATGCTCGAGCCGCGGCGCACCCGCCTCGACCGATGCCAGCGTCGCGAGCGGAATTTGGCTGACGTACGCTGCATCATCGATCGTGATAATGCGTTCGAGCGTCTCCAACCGATCGCGGATCGCATTGACCTGATCGATGCAGCCATTGCTGGTGATCAGCACCCGCGCACGGCAATCGTTCAGTGCATAGGCGAGCAGATTGCCCTTATATTCGGGATTGATCGGCACCTCGAGCGCGCCGCGCCAGCTCAGCCCGATCCACGCCGTATAAGCGGTCAGGCACGGATCGAGCATCGTCGCGACGCATTCGCCGGGCTCGATCCCGATTGCCGCCATGGCATCGGCAATACGCAGCGCCGCCTCGTGAAACGCGCCGCCGGTCATCGTGCCGCCCGCGACGTCGGTGAGGAACGGCGCCGACGGATCGCGCGCCGCGCGTTCGCGGATCAGCACCGGGACCGAGGGCATCTTCAGCGTGTCGACCATAACTCTCCCCGCGCTTTGCCTTGCCGATTCACGGCTGCGTAAAGTCGCATTTTTTGCAAAGCCCTTTTTATATAGGTTTTTTCCATTTACAATGCTACATATGTGTAAAGGCGATCGCTCCCGTCGCGGGCGCCCCCACGGAGAGACGAATGTATTTGAGCCCCGAACATAACCGGCAGGTCGCGGAGAAACTGTTCCGCCATATCCGCGACAACAGCACCGACATGATCGAGGAAACCTACGAATATCCGCTCTCGGTCTATTCGGACCCCAATATCGCGGTCGCCGAGCGCGAGAAGATCTTCGAACATTATCCGATGATGGCGCTGCACAGCAGCCAGCTTCCCGAATCGGGCAGCTATGTCACCGTCAAACTCAACCGCAGCGAAGCGCTCGTCACGCGCGGCAAGGACGGGCAGGTCCGCGCCTTCCTCAACATGTGCCGCCACCGCGGCGCGACTTTGGTAGCAGAGGCCGAGGGCAAGCAGGGGCGCTTTTCCTGCCCCTATCATGGCTGGACCTATACCAATGAGGGCGAACTGATCGGCCTCACCTTCAAGCAGACGCTCGGCCTCACCCTGCCGTGTCGCGAGCGCAACCTGATCGCGCTGCCGTGCGAGGAACGCCACGGCTTTGTCTGGATCGTCGAAAATCCCGAAGGCTCGATCGACGTCGCTGCGCATCTCGGCCCGGTGATGGACGGCGTGCTCGCCAATTACGGCCTCGACCGGCAATATTTCTATCGCGAGGCGTTTTTCGAGTTCGACCAGAACTGGAAGATCATGGTCGACGGACTGACCGACGGCTATCATGTCCAATGGGTCCACGGCCCGACGATCCGGCCCTATTTCTACATGAACATGATGGCGCGCGTCGAAGGCACCGGCGATCATGCGGTGACGACGACGCCGCGGCGCAAGATTGACGAAATCCTCGATAGCGAGCCGGGCGAGCACGACCTCGATCCTTATGTGGTCTATGGCAATATGGTTTTCCCCAATGTCAGCATCCAGTTGCACCCGCATCACGCCGAATTCTGGACCATGTATCAGGACGTCCACGATCCCGGCCGCTCGCGCGTCCACCTGCGCTTCCTGACCCCGAAGGCGCCGGGCGATTACGACGAGAAAGGCCAGACGATCCTCGCCAAGAATTGGGACATCGCCGAGGCCGCGATCCTCAACGAGGACGTGCCGATCGGCGACAGCATCCAGCGCTCGGCGAACATGCCGAACACCGGCAC
This sequence comes from Sphingopyxis macrogoltabida, assembly GCF_001307295.1. Lineage (NCBI taxonomy): Bacteria > Pseudomonadati > Pseudomonadota > Alphaproteobacteria > Sphingomonadales > Sphingopyxidaceae > Sphingopyxis > Sphingopyxis macrogoltabida. The sequence continues at coordinate 3,252,370 of NZ_CP012700.1, forward strand.
GATGCTGCTCGCGCACAACGAGGTCATCAACCAGCAGTTTCACCGCAGCTATGACCGGGTGATGGCGGGGCCCAGCGTCGTTCCGATACAGGCGCGCGCCGCGCGCGGCTGAACGGCCGCTGTGGGGTAGAGAACTGTCGCTTGTTAAGTCGTCATCCCGGGCTTGACCCGGGACCCGCCTTTCTTCTTTCGTCGCCGCATCAAAGAAAAGGCAGGCCCCGGGTCAAGCCCGGGGTGACGACAAAGAAAAGTCCGCTTCCGACCAAAAGCCGCCCTACTCCCTGTCCCCGCCGAGTCCGAATTCGGCGCGGATCGCGGCGCTATCCTCGCCGGCTTCGGGAGCAAGCGGCATGCCGAAATGCTGCCCCGCGACGTGGATCGCGGTCGACGTCAGCGTCAGTTTCCGCCCATCGGATAGCGTCGCCTGATAGACGTTGTCGCGTGCGCGGAAATGCGGGTCGGCGATGACGTCGGCGAAACTGTTCACCGGCATTGCGGCGACATTGTCGCGCTCGAAATCGGCGAGCCATTCGGCGCGCGGGCGCGAGGCGAAGATCGGGATCAGCGCGGCATTAACCTCGGCATCCTCGGTCCCGGTCTGCGCCGCGCGCGTGTAGATGCCATCGAGATCGGGGCGGCCGATCAGCTTCAGCAGCGCGTGCCAACTCTTGGCGGTAAAGGTCATCAGGAAAATGAGCTTGCCGTCGGCGCAGCGATAATTCTCCATCCGCGCCCAGAAGCGCATCTTGCCGCTCGCGTCGAGGAAGCCCGGCCGCGCAAAGGTCGTGTCGGGATTGAGCAGCGGGTCGAGCGCCTCGGGCATCCAGTGCGCCGAGCAATCGGCGGCGGCGACCTCGATCGCTGCGCCCTCGCCCGTCCGGCGCGCGCGATGCACCGCCGCGACGACCGCAAAGGCTGCCTCCAACCCATAAGCATACATGCCGATTGACGGCGCCTGCGGCCCGTCGTAGCGCGAGATGCTCTCGCCCACCGGCGTGCCGAGCCCGCCATAGGCGTCGAACGACGGGCCGTGCGAAGCAAGCTTAGCGTAAGGACCCGTCTCACCGAGCCCCGACAGCGAGCAAAAGACAATCGCGGGATTGGCAGCCTTCAGCACCTCGTACCCGAGGCCGAGCCGCGCCATCACGCCCGCGCGCATTCCTTCGATCACGACGTCGGCTTTTTCCGTCAGCGTCAAGAAGTCGGCCCGGCCCTGGTCGGTCGCAAGGTCGATGATCACGCTTTCCTTGCCGCGATTCCAGCGGAGGTGGAGATAGGAGAAGCCATGTTCCTCACCCACCGACCACGGCCCGGCGCGGCGCACCGGATCGCCGCCGTCGGGGTCCTCGACCTTGATCACCCGGGCGCCCATGTCGGCAAGCCGGCCGCCAAGCGCATCGGGGCCGAAATGCGAAACCTCGATCACAAGCAGATCGGTCAGGAAATCATAGGGCATCGCTGTGTTTCTCCATCGCCGCCACGGCATCGGCGGCGGTCACGATTTCGGCGAGATAATTGCCGATCAGCCGTTCAGCATCCTCCTGATCGCGCGCCGACAGGGTGCCGGTGCAATCGGCGACCAGATATTGCCGGTATCCAAGGTCGAACCCCGCGGCAACGCTGAGCAGCACGCACGCCGTCGTCACCACCCCGGCATAGAGGATCGTGTCGATGCCTTCGCGGCGGAGCAGGAAGTCGAGCTCGGTTCCGCCGAAGGCGCCCGACCCTCGCTTGACGATCGACAGGTCGCCGGGTTCGTCGCCGACCTCGGCGATCGGCGCCGCGGCGAGCGATCCGTCACGGGCCTCGGCCGCCTTCACATAGGGGCGCAGCGCCGGAACAATGTCGGCATAGTCCGGATGCCGGCTGGCGAGCCGCGCGTGAACGACGCGGACGCCCGCGCGGCGCGCTGCAGACAACAGCAGCTTGAGATTGGGTGCGATGGTGCCCGCGAAGCGATCGAGCAGATGGTCGGCGCGCTCGGGGTGTCCGGCTGCGCGGATCGCGGCGATCGAACGGCCGCCGGGATCGACCTGCCAGTTAATGAGGTCAACGAGGACCAGCGCGGTCCGGCGGGGATCGAACGCCCTCCACGGCTCGCCCGGCGCGAAATCGTCGGCATTATACCAATGCGCCGAAAGATCGGGCGGCAGCATCCCGCCCGCGGCCCCCGGGGAAGTAGCCACGTCGTTCTCCTCGAAAAACGCGGCCGCCGACAGTGCCCCCGCCGGCGGCCGTGCCCCTTTTTTAGCGCTGCGATCCGAACTTCGTCCCGATCGTGACGCCGCCCGTGATCCCACGCGACAGCACCGAATAATAGCCGAAGGATGTCGTCGACACGTTGCGGAAGACGTCGTTCTGGTTGAACAGATCCTTGCCCCACACCGACACATAGAAGGCGTCGTCGGGCGCATGGAAGGTCGCGGACAGGTTCAGCGTTTCCGTCGCCTTCTGGACCGGCGCGCGTCCGATGCCGGCCGGATAGGCGCCGGCACCCGTGCCGCCCGCCGGATAGGCGCCGTAGGTTGCGTGATCGAATTCATCGACATAGCTGAACAGGCCGCTGAGTTCGAACTTCCCGCCATTGGCCAGCGGAATGTCGTAATTGGCCTGGAGGCTGAAGGTGACGTCAGGCGTTGCCGGCAGGTCGAAGCCCGAACAATCCGCATTGGGGGGGACCGCAAGCCCCGATGCCCGGCGGCGGTAGATGGCGCAGTTGTTGAAGCTGTCATATTCCGATTTGAAGAAGGTCGCGAAGCCGGCCGAAAGCGAGAAGCGATCATTCGGGCGGTAGGCCGCTTCGATTTCAAGACCGGAAATCGTCGCCTTCGCCGCATTGATCGACTGCTGCGTGTTGGTTACCGGATCGACCACCGGAACCTGCAGATTGTCGTATTTATAATAATAGGCGGCGGCGTTGAAGGTCACCTTGCGATCGAACAGGCTGGTCTTGAGACCCGCTTCGAACGCATCGATCGTCTCCGGCTGCGTCGGGATGACGTTCGGGATCGACGAAATATTATAGACGCCGCTCTTGAAGCCGCGGTTGTAGCTCAGATAACCCATGACATCGTCGCTGAACTTATAGTCGAAAACCGCACGATAGGTCAGCTCGGAGAAGGGCGCGCTGAGGCCCTTGCACGCCGGGTTTGCGGCGCAGATCGCGGCGGAACTGCTCGCGATCGCAATGACCCCGCCGGTGCCGTCGGGCACATAGGTCGTGCCGGCATTATCCTTGTCGAGCACATGCTTCTCGTCGGTGTAGCGCAGCCCCAGCGTCAGCTTGGCGGCGTCGCTGAACTCATAAGATGCTTCACCGAACACCCCCAGCGACTTGACCGTCACAAAGGCGCTTTGATCGATGTAAGCGAGGCCCGAGGTCGGACCAGCGCCCGCAGCCGAGCGATCGAGCAGCGCCTGCGGGATGGTGTGCGGCCGCAGCGTCGCCGGAACCGGCAGGCCGACATATTGATCGAGCCCCGCATAGCCATCGCGGTAGTTGAGATAGAAACCGCCAAGGATCCACTGGAACGGGCCGTCGTTCTGCGAAGTGATGTCGATTTCCTGCTGGTAGCTCCGCCCCTTGAGCGCGGTATCGAACCAGAAGACCGACGCGGGCGAGCCGTCGAGATCATATTCGACGCCCGAAGTGCTGTGGCTGTAGGCCGAAATCGACTTGATGTTAACCGCGCCGACATCGGCGTCGAGGGTCAGCGATGCACCATAGCCCTGAAAGCGAACCTCGGGATCGATTTCGCCGTAATAGGAACGTTCGGGCCGCGAGATGTCGATACCCGATGCGACCTGACCGGTCGTGGTGGTTTCTCCAAGGATCGGCTGCAAAGCCACCACGGCGTTCGTTTCGCCCTTGGAATAATAGCCCGATAGCGTCGCCGTGAAATCGGGGGTCGCTTCCCACAGGAGCGACCCGCGAAAGCCGAAGCTCTGGTCGCCGCCGACATATTTTCCGGCGCCGTTCAGGGCCTGGGTCCGGTTGCGGATATAGGGACGCTCGTTGCGGTAGAAGCCACTGACGCTGACCGCCAGCGTGTCCGACAGGCCGCCGGTCAGGAAGCCGCGCGCGCCCTCCTCGTCGGTGCCATAGGTGCCTTCGAGCATGCCGCCGAATTCGGTGTCGGGCTTCAGGGTGGTGACGAGGATCGCGCCCGAGGTCGCGTTACGGCCGAACAGCGTGCCTTGCGGACCGCGCAGCACCTGCACCGACTGCACATCGGGGAAACCCTGCAACAGGATACCGGTCTTGTCGGTCTGATAGACACCATCGACATAAACCGCGGTCGTGGCTTCGTTGCCGGGCGTGATGTTCCGGCCGCCGACGCCGCGAATATAGGGTTGCGCCGCGCTCGATCCTTCGGTGATCAACAGCGACGGGGTAACCGCGGCCAGTTCCAGAACGTCGGAGATGCCGCTTTGCTGGAGTTGGTCGGGCGTGAAGGCAGTGACGGCGATCGGCACGTCCTGAAGGCGCTCGTCGCGCTTCTGCGCGGTCACGACGATTTCATTGGCGCCCGAGCTGTCGTCGGCGGCGTCGGCGGTCTGTGCCATCGCCGCCGTCGAGACGGTCGAAACCGCAATTGCCAGCGAGCAGGTGGCGAGCTTGTAAGAAAAGCGCATTGCATCCTCCCATTTGCGGTGCCCGCCATTCGTGGAGGCGAGCCCGCGCAGTCCAAAATCGTGGGAGGCGCGCTGCTCGACGCGATCAGGGCAGATCGTGTCGGCCGGTCCTGTTGCCGTGCATCACTCCCAAAACTTACAGACAACAGATTCGATAAAATGTCAACTGTGTCGCCAAACGCAGAAACGACGCTGCAGCGCACAATCTATGATATGTAGTTTAATGCGCAGAAAAGCTTGATATTCTTGGGCCGGATCGGCCGTTACCCTCGAAATTTCGATCGCGGCCCAGGATATGGCAGATGTCGGGCGCACGGCGAATCGGGCCCGTGCCGTCCAAAAGAGTCAGCTTGACGTGATCGCCCGATTGGCAAGCAGGGGCTCGACAACGAAGCGGCGGACGATGTGGCGTAGCTTGTCCTCGTCCCCACGAAACTGGTCGAGCACGCGCAGCAGCATGACTTGGTTGCGCGACAGCCAGTTGACGACGTCGGCGGGATCCAGATCGGCCGCAAGTTCGCCGCTCGCCTGCGCGCGTTTCATCACCGACTCCCAGCGATGCCGCGCCTGTTCCTGATAGGGGCTGGTGGGGAGCTGGCTCTGCGCCGACACTTCCAGATCCTCGACGAAGCGCCGGATATAGGGATTGCCGCTCGCCACCTGCACCGACGCAACGATCGCCTCGGTGGTCGTGTCGGCGAAATTCCGGTGGCGCTGGATGCGCGCGCGGACAAGCTCCTGAATCTTGTCGAGCTCGGCGAAACCGATGTAATCGACGATATCCATCTTGCCGCCGAAGAATTTATAGACCGTCGGGCGCGAGACGCCGGCGGCGCGCGCAATATCCTCGATCGTCGTCTTCTCGATACCGTAACGTTCGAAGCAGCGCCGCGCGCCGTCGACGATCCTCGCGCCGGTCTTGCCGATATCGGGCATGGCCTGTTGTGCCGGATCGTCCAATGCCTCTCCCATCCTTCCCCCTGCCTAGCTTTCCGCCGCGCTTTTGACCAGCGCAGCCGCCCGCGAACCCGACAGCCGACTCCGCGTCCGGTTCCGAGCATAGCATCGTTATTTACATTTTCCATTTTTTGTTATTTGATGCCTCAACGGATTCTCGATCCGTCAAAATCACATTGGGTGGAGGAAAAAGACATGCTGTATCGGGCGATGTTGATGGCGGCTGGCATGATAGCGGCAACATCGGCAACTGCGGCGCAGGATGGAGCCCCCGTCGCAATCCCCGGCACGGCCGCGGCGGCCTGCTCGGCCGACGTGATGACCTGGGCCGGCAAGGATGTCGAAATCCGGTCGGCGCAATGGCTCTCCGATCCCGCGCCCTATTGCCGCGTCGACGGCATCGTGCGCACCGACAAGCCCGGGCCGAACAGCGTCGGCTTCATGATCGCGCTGCCGCAGAGCTGGAACGGCCGCTACCTGATGGTCATTCCCGGCGGGTCGGCCGGATACATTGTCAACCCGTCGCGCGAGCATATCACCGCGGGCTACGCCGTCGCATCGACCGACAAGGGGTCGCATTCGACCGGCGCGCTCGACATGTCGTTCCGCGCCGACCCCGGAAAGTCGGAGGATTATGCCCATCGCGGCGCGCATGTCGCGGCGCTGGCGACGCAGGCGATCGCGCGCGGCTATTACGACCGGCCGCGCATGCCGCGTTATATCATGGGTTGCTCGGGCGGCGGCGTCAGCACGCTGATGGAGGCCGAGCGCTATCCGGGCGACGCCGACGGTTTCATTGCCGGCGGCGCGCCCACCAGCGCCTATATCCAGACCTTCTGGGCCTATATCGCGCAGCATGTCGCGCGCGATCCGAAGCGGTGGATTTCCCCGGCGGATATGGCCCGCGTCGGACAGGTGTTCATGGACCGGTTCGACGAAAGCGACGGCGCGCGCGACGGCCTGATCTGGGACCCGACGCGCATCGAGCTGTCGCGCACCCTCTTCCCATTCCTCAGCGACGCGCAATATTCCACGCTCGAACGGCTCGCGGGCGGGCTGCCCGCGATCAAGGGATCGGCGGTATCGGCGCCCGGCTACTGGCTCGCGAACCCCGCGCTGCTCGGCCCGATCGGATTGGGAACCGCCGCGCCGCCGTGGACCGACGCGACACGCTCGCCCTTGTTCGGATCGACCGTGCTCAGCATGAAGGCGCTGCGCGGCACCGGCTATGACGCGCTGACCCAAATGAATTTCGCCGATCCGCGCCAGCGCAACGCCGAAGCGGCGATCTGGGACAAGGTCGGCGGCTATGGCTATGCCCCCGGAAAACTCGCCGGCATGACCCGGACCGGCGGCAAGCTGATCATGTGGACCGGGGCATCCGACGAAGCGGTCCCGCCCGCCTATACCGCCAATTACAGCGCCGGCGTCCGCCAGCAATACGGCGCCGCGAGCGAAGACTTTTTCCAGAGCTTCTTCGTCCCCGGCATGTATCATTGCCGCGGCGGCGAAGGCACCCCGACCGACAGCTCGCGCGCGCTGCTCGAGACGATGCAGCGGTGGGTCGAGGGCGGCCACCGCCCGACCGAAATCCTGATGACCAACGCCCCGCGCGAACTCGAGCTCAACTCGACCTCGAACACCGCCATGTATGTGTCGGGGATGAGCAAGGAAAAACCGGCGGTGGTCGAGGCCCCGCCCGCGCGTACGTACCGCATCTGCGCCTTTCCGAAGGTGGCGCAGTTTACGGGTGCGGCGGGCAGCGACATCAATGATGCGCGCAACTGGAGTTGTACGGGCACGATGACGCCGTAGAGACCTTACCGGGGCGTGGCGAATGTCCGCTTTGGGGGTGGGGAGCTGCCCTTCAAATCTCGTCATGCTGAACTCGTTTCAGCATCTATGGCCCGAACTCGAATTTGGCGCAGCGCCGAAGTAAACGACAGACAATGGATCCTGAAACAAGTTCAGGATGACGATGAAAGAGACGGCAGCTTTCGGCCGAAACCCGCCGCTTATTTCCCGAACAGCGCCCTCGCCCCCTCGGGCACCGCCGGGAACAGCCCGCGCAGCGTCGGTTTGGAAATCTTGCCCGACAGCGTACGCGGCAGCGGTTCGTCGATGAACACCACGCGGCGCGGACGCTTGAACGGCGCGAGCTGCGCCGACCCGTCGCATTCGAAGACCGACAGCGCCGCGCCCTCGTCCTTCACGCCGCTCGCGACGATCATCGGCACTTCGCCCCAGTCGCTGTCCGGAACCCCGATCACCGCCAGTTCAGGGACATGCGGGTTGGCCGACAGGATCTTTTCGATCTCGGCCGGATAGACGTTGATGCCGCCCGAAATGATCATGTCCTTCGACCGGTCGACGACCTTCACGAAACCTTCGTCGTTCATCATGCCGGTGTCGCCGGTACGCAGCCAGTCGCCCGCGAAGGTCGCCGCGGTGGCTTCCGGATTGCGCCAATATTCGCGCATGACATGCGGCCCGCGCACCATGATCTCGCCGACCTCGCCATTGGCGAGCGCGTTGCCGTCGGCATCGCCGATCTTCATCTCGCTGCCGACAATCGGGCGCCCGGCCCAGCCGATATGCGCGATTGCATCCTCGCCATGCATCGTCGCGGCCAGCCCCGAAGCTTCCGTCAGGCCGTAGGACTGGATCAGCGAAATGCCCTTGGCGCGATAGGCCTCGATCAGGTCGACGCTGACCGGCGCGCCGCCCGCGGCGGCCGAAATCATGCTCGACAGATCGGCCTTGTCGAACCCCGGCGAGCGCATCAGCCGTTCCCATACCACCGGCACCGTCGTCGCCGCACTGACGCGGTGACGCTGGATCACGTCGAGGTAACGGTCGATGTCGAAATCGGATTCGAGCACCATCGTGCCGCCGGCATTGACCGCGAACTGGATGAAGCAGGAGACGATCGCACCGGTGAAGACGAAAGGCACTGCGACCATGATCGAATCGCGCCAGGTCAGCCCCTCGGCGATATTCTTGGCGAGCCCCGGATACATGGCGCCGCCATGCGTCAGCAGCGCGCCCTTCTGCCGCCCCGTCGTGCCCGAGGTGTAGCAGAGAAAACCCGCATCGTTCAGCCCGATCGCCTCGACCGGCGCCGGACCGCTGTCGATCAGCAGCGAAGAGAAGCTCGGCACATCGTTGCCGTCGAGGCTATAGATCGCAAACGGCAGCTTCGCCGCGGCCAGTTCGAGCCGGTCCAGATGCTTCGCCTGGGTGACGACGAGCTTGCAGTCGGCATCCTCAAGCAGCGGCAGGATTTCGCTCGCCGTCAGCTTGAAATTAAGCGGCACGATCATCGCGCCGAGCTTCAGGCAGGCGACGGTGAGCAGCGGCGCCTCAATCCGGTTGTCGAGGTGCATGCCGACGCGGTCGCCCTTGACCACGCCGGCAGCGCGCAACCCGCGCGCGATCGCATCGCTGCGCGCGTCGAACTCGGCCCAACTCGTGCGGACGTCGTCGGTGATCACCGCGGTGTGCCCCGGCCTCCAGCGCGCCCAATAGCGAACGAGTTCGGCGATATTCATGCAGTCTCTCCCGAGGGGTTTGTCGCGGAGCCCGGCTCTTCGTCCGGTCGTTTCATTCGATCATCGGCGCGGCGCGCTCGTCAGGTCAACGCCTCGAACTCGCGCGCCATCTGCAGGTGCAAATGCTGCGTCGGCACCTCGTTCGCGCCATAGAGGAAATCGGTCGTCGGCAGCGCCGCGGCATTGGCCTGGATCATCTCCTCCATCGGGAAATCCTCCTCCGTCGCCGCCTGCCGCAATATGTCCCAGCTCCGGTTGATCCGCGCCGCGACCTCGTCGGTCAGCTTGGCCGGATCGGTCAGGAAGCGAATATGGACATGGCATTTGCCGGGGTCGGTCAGGTGCGGCCACACCGTCCAATGCTCGATATGGTCGGGTGTTGGGATCACGCTCATGTTCGGGAAGATCATCAGGTTGCCGGTCAGATAGCGGAATCCCTTGTCGATCGGCTCGCCCGCCTTGAGCTTGCGCGCCAACCGCTTGCGCGCCGAATAGGATTGGCCGTGCCGCCCGAGGTCGAGCCACACCGCGGCGCCGGTCTGGATCAGCTTGCCGACCCCTTCGGCGTGCAGAAATTGCGGGTGCAGCACGTCGATCGCACCGTCCATCACCAGCTTCCAGTTGATATCGAGGTCGATCTTCTGGTCCATGAACACGGTGAGCAGGTCGATGTCATAGGCTGCGAGCCGCTCGTCGGCCTCGCCCAGATAGTCGGCAAGCGACAAGTCCTGCGGCGCCTGTGGCAGCTTGATCCAGATCAGGCCATGGCGTTCCTCGGCCTCGACCGAGAAGAGGTTGCGGCACCCCTTGTCGAGCGTGCCATATTGATCCTCGAACGGAATACCGCGCAGGCTCCCGTCGCCCTTAAAACTCCAGCCATGATAGGCGCAGACGAAAAAGGGCTTCTTCCCCTTCTCGCTTTGCTCGACCTTGCCGCCGCGGTGGCGGCACATGTTGCGAAACACCCCGACGCTGCCGTCCTTCTGGCGCACGATCAGCAGCGGCACGCCCAATATGTCGCGCGTCACGAAGCTGCCCGGCTCGGGCACCTCCATGCTCGTTGCGGCGGCGAGCGGCTGGCGGCGGAACACCTCCAGCTCACGCGCCAGATGATCGGTATCGGTGAAATGCGCGGCGGGGACCTCGATCGAATCGGCGGCCATGTCGGTCGTGCCGTTTTCCAGATGGTCGACGATGCGGCGATAGATCGTATCCAGCTCGATTTTCATGTCCTGTCCCTCGCCATCCTGCATGTTTACACTTTACGAAGATTGTAATTCATCTATAGTGCGGCGTCAAGCATCCGGCGATCGACAGACACGAGGTGTACGGGAATGAGGAACTACCGCTTTTTCAACATGGCGAGCGCCTGCGCGATCGCAGCGGCGGCGGCCATGCCGGCATCGGCGGCGCCCGGCGACCAGCCGAAGATCGGCAAGACCTTCGCCGATTCGGCGCCCGGCAAAATCGCTCGGACCGTTGCCCCCGCAGGCTCCCCCAATGTCCTCGTCTGGGTGATCGACGACATGGGCTTCGGCCAGCTCGGCAGCTATGGCGGCCTCGTCGAAACCCCCAACATCGACCGCGTCGCGCAGCGGGGCCTGCGCTACACCAATTACCATACGACCCCCATCTGCTCCGCCAGCCGCGCCGCGCTGCTCACCGGGCGCAATTCGCACCGCGTCCATATCGGCGGCCATTCGGCGATCGCGGTCGGCTTTCCCGGGCAGGACGCGCTCGTCCCGCGGAGCGCGGGCACCGTCGCCGAGAATCTGCGCCAGTCGGGCTATCTCACCTATGCGATCGGCAAATGGGACCATCTGCCGCAAACCGATGCCTCGGCTGCGGGGCCCTTCACCTATTGGCCGAGCGGCCAAGGGTTCGACCGCTATTATGGCTTCCTCGCCTTCGACGCCGACAACTTCGACCCGAAGCTTTGGTCGGACCATGATCCGGTCACGCTGTCGCCGCGCCCCGACTATCATCTCAGCGCCGACATGGCCAACAAGGCGATCGGCTGGATCGGTGCGCGCGACGCCACCGATCCGAAGCGGCCATTCATGATGTATTGGGCGACCGGCGCGGTTCATGCCCCGCACCACGCGCCGCAGCGCTGGCTCGACCATTATAAGGGCCGCTTCGACGCGGGCTGGGACGTCGCGGCGCAACAGGTGCTCGATCGCCAGAAGAAACTCGGCCTCGTCCCGTCCGACATGGCGCTCCCGCCGCTGCCCGCCGGGGTAAAACATTGGGCCGAGCTCAGCCGCGACGAGCAGCGCATGTTCGCGCGTCAGATGGAGGCCTTCGCGGCGCAACTCAGCCACGCCGACGAACAGTTCGGCCGCATCCTCGATGCGATCGAAGCGCGGGGCGAACTCGACAACACGGTCGTCGTGATCACCGCCGATAATGGCGCCAGTGCCGAGGGCGCACCGCAGGGCACCTTCAGCGAACATTATTTCGCCAACGCCTATTTCGCGACGCTCGCTGAAAATCTGCGCCACTATGACGATTGGGGCGGCCCCTCGACCTATCCGCACTACGCCAATGGCTGGGCGGTCGCGGGCAACACGCCGTTCCGCTATTACAAGCAGACGGCCTATGAGGGCGGCACCCGCGTCCCGCTGATCCTGTCGTGGCCCGGCGGCATCGCGGCGCGCGGCGAGCTGCGCGGTCAGTATCAGCATGTCACCGACATCACTCCGACGATCCTCGACGCCGCCGGCATCGCCCCCGCGGCGATGGTCAACGGCCAGCGGCAGATGGCGTTCGACGGCGTCAGCATGAAATACAGCTTCGCCGCCCCCGCCGCGCCGACGCGCCATGCGACGCAATATTACGAGATGTACGGCAACCGGTCGATCTATGCGAACGGCTGGAAAGCCGTCGTGCCGCACCGGCTCGACGTGTGGGATTTCATGAACCGGCCGACATTTAGCGACGACAAGTGGGAACTCTATAACGTCGCGGCCGATCCCGGCGAACAGCGCAACGTCGCCGCCGCAAACCCGCGCAAGCTTGCCGAAATGAAGGCATTGTTCGATCGCGAGGCAAAGGCGAACAACGTCTATCCGCTGACCAACACCAGCGACGCATGGGGCTATGTCCGCAAGATCATGGCGGCGGATATGGCGCGCCGCGGCTATCTGTGGACCTACACCGGCGCCACTGCGCGCATCCCCGAAGCGCTCGCCCCGCCTGTCCCGTCGACGAGCTTCACGATCGAGGCAGCGCTCGATCTCGATGCCGACGCCAATGGCACCATCGCCGCGATCGGTGGCCGTCACGGCGGCTTCGCACTCCATATGCGCAAGGGCCGTCCGGTCTTCACCTATCGCAGCCTCGACATGAAGCTGAGCGAGGTCGCCGCCGACCGCGTGCTTCGCCGCGGTGCCGCCAATGTGCTGCTCCGCTTCGAACGACGCGGCGAAAGCGAGGCGCTTGTCCACATCCTCGCCGACGGCGCCGAAGTCGCGAGCGGCACGATCAAAGGCGCCCTGCCCCGCCTGTCCTTCTCGCCGAGCGAAACCTTCGACCTCGGACAGGACAGCGGATCGGGCCCGCTTGCCGATGGCAAGACCGCGGGCGTGCTCGATGGCCGCATCCGTACCGTCAATATCCGGATCACCCCGCCAAGGGCGCAGTGACAGAAGGAGGAAGTCGCATGGCCTTCACCACCATCCCCGGCGCCGATGGCGACCACATCACGTACTGCCGTGTCTGCGAGGCGCTGTGCGGCATGATCGCGACGGTCGCGGACGGCAAGATCGTCAAGGTCCGCCCCGACCGCGACAATCCCCATTCGCGCGGCCACATCTGCGTCAAGGGCCCGGCGCTCGCCGAGGTTACCTATGATCCCGACCGCGTCACCACGCCGCTGAAGCGCGTCGGCGGCCCCGGCGAGTTTGCGCCGGTCGGCTGGGACGAAGCGCTGAACGATATCGCCGCGCGCCTGTCGGCCTCGATCGACGCGCATGGCAGCCAGAGCTTTGCGATGAACACCGGCAACCCGCCGAGCATGGGCTGGCCCAGCTCAATGGGCAATTACCTCTTCAGCCGCGCCATGGACTGCACCAAGCTGTTCACGCCGTCCTCGGAGGATATCACATCGGTCGTGCTCGCGACCGAGTTGATCTTCGGCACCCACGGCTTCGTCTTCCCCGACCTCGCACAATGCGATCACCTGCTGATCTTCGGGTCGAACCCGCTGGTCAGCCATGGCTCCTTGCTCATCGCACCGCGCTTCAAGGAGGATCTGGTCGAGATCGCCGAGCGCGGCCGCGTCATCGTCGTCGATCCGCGGCGCAGCGAGACGGCGCGCAAGTTCGAACATGTCTCGATTATCCCCGCCGGCGACGTCTGGCTGCTCGGCGCCATGGTGCGGACCGTGCTTGTCGAAGGGCTGGCCGACATGGACTTTGTCGAACGCCATTGCACCGGTTTTGCCGAGCTGGCGGCGGCAATCGACTGGATCACCCCCGAACTGGCGGCGCCGCGCTGCGGCATCGAGGCCGACGAAATCCGGACCCTCGCGCGCGATTTCGTCGCCGCGCCGCGTGCCGCCGCGATGGGCCGCATCGGCATCTGCCGCGCCAGCTACTCGACGCTGACCAACTATTTCCTGCACCTGCTCAACGTCCTCGGCGGCAAGTTCCACAAGCCGGGCGGCGTCGGTTGGGGGCACGGCGGCACCGCGACCGAGGCGCAATCGACCGGGCCGGGGCACGCGCGCCACAAACGTCACAGTTCGCGCGTCAGCGGCCAGGCCTCGGTCTGGGGCACCCAGTCGAGCCTGACCTTCCTCGAAGAAATGACGACGCCCGGCGAGGGGCAGATCAGGACGCTGCTCACCGTCGGCGCCAATCCGGTGCTGTCGATGCCCGGCGGCCCGCGCCTGCCCAAAGGTTTCGCAGGGCTCGACCTGATGGTGTCGGTCGATCTCTACATGACCGAAACCTCGCGCCACGCACACTACATCCTTCCCGCTACCACCGCGCTCGAACGTGAGGATATCAACCAGTTCTTCATGAACCACATGGTCCGCCCCTTCGCGCAATATGTCCCCGCGGTGGTCCCGCCGACCGGGCAGGCGCGCGGCGAATATGAAATTTTGCGCGACCTCGCCGCGCGGATGGACCGCGACGGCGCCTTCGGCAACATGACGCCGTTCGAGATGGCCGACGGCGCGCTGCAAGCGGGAATCGAGGGCCAGGACGGACTGTCGCTTGCCAAGCTGAAAGCCAACCCGCACGGTGTGATGATCGAACGCGGCCGCTGGGCCTTCGACTTCGAAAAGCGCATCGGCCACCCCGACGGCAAGATCCACTTGTGGGACGATATCGCGGGCGACGAGGTCGCGCGGCTCCGCGCCGAACCCGATCCCGACCCCAATATGCTCCGCCTGATCAACCTGCGCAAATTGCGCTCGATCAACAGCTGGATGCATAATGTCGACAAGCTCGTCCGCTCGGACTCGCCCGCGCTGCTGATCAACCCGGCGGACGCCGCCGCGCGCGGCATCGACGACGGGATGGCGGTGAAGATTTCGACGCAGTGGGGCACGATCGAGGTCGTGGCCGAGGTAACCGACGAGGTCCGCCCGGGCTGCGTCGCCTATCCGCACGGCTGGGGTCATCGCGGCGGCTGGCAGGGGGCCAATGCCCAACCGGGGCGCAACCTCAACGAGATTACCCCGGCTACCCCCGATCAGGCCGAGCAGGTGTCGGGCATGAGCTGGCTCGAAGGCTTTGCGGTCGAGATTTGCGCGGCATGACGGAGACCGCATGGCCGTCGCTCCGCCGCGCCTGGTATGTCGCGGCGCTGCTCTGCATGATCGCGGCGCTCTCCTATCTCGACCGTTATATCATCGCGCTGCTCGCCGATCCCATCATCAGGGATATGGGCATCGATGCAACCGCGATCGGCCTGCTCATTGGGCTCGGGTTCGGATTGCTCTACGCGCTGTCGGGCGTCCCCGTCGCCTATCTGATCGACCGCGGCACGCGCGTGCGCATCGTCGGAATCGGCGTCATCGTCTGGAGCCTGTCGACGGTCGCCTCGGGCTTCGCGCCCAATTTCGAGATATTGCTGGGAACACGGGCGGGAGTCGCGATTGGCGAAGCAGTGCTGGTGCCCGCGACGGTCTCGATCGTCGCCGACTTGTTCCCGCCCGAAAAGCGAGCACTGCCGATCGGGCTGTTCATGGCGGTATCAACCCTCATGGCATCGGGCGCCTTCCTGATCGGTGCCTGGGCTTTCGAGCTGGCGACGGTCCTGTCGCCCGACCTCGGGCTCAGCCCGTGGCGGCTGACGCTCGTTATCGTCGGCGTGCCGGGACTGCTCCTCGGCCCGCTCTGGCTGATCAGCGTCGCCGAACCTCAGCGCATCGAGGAGCCGGGACAGGCCGACCAGACCAGTATCGCAGTCGCCTTCGCCTATCTCCGCCGCCACTGGCGCTTCTATCTCCCCTTCTATCTGAGCTTCGGCGTGTCGGCGCTCGCGAGCTACAGCTTCATCGCCTGGACCGCGACGATGCTGACGCGCAGCTATAGGCAGAGCGTCGCCGAGGCCGGTGCGATCTTCGGACTGGTGGGCGTGATCGCAGCGGCCGTCGCCGCGATTTTCTGGCCAGCCATCAGCGCCTGGGTGCTGAAGCGCGGCCGCGCCGAGTTGGCAGTGCTCGCGCTCGCTATCGGCCTGGGCATCGGTCACGCCGCGGTTGCGGCTTTCCTGCTCGCAAGCGATATCGACGGCGCGATTGCGCTCATCGCCATCGCAACCTTCGGCTATGGCGCGGCGGGCGGGCTTGCGGTGCTGATCATCCAGCACATCGCCCCGCCGCGCATGCGCGCCAAGATCACCTCGCTCTATGTGCTCGTCGGCAATCTCGTCGGTCTGACCTGTGGCCCGGCACTGTCGGCGTGGCTGTCCGATGCGGTGTTCACCGACGACGACGCGCTGCGCCAGAGCCTGTCGGTGCTGGCCCTGATCATGCTGCCGCTCACCGTCGGCCTGATCCTGCTCGCCACGATGGCGCACCGCCGCGTCGCCGATGAGGGGTACTGACCCGGCTACGGCTTGCAGGTCGCCGCGAGCGGCCGCCTTCGTTCGGCAAAGCGCCGGACCAGCGATAGAAGGACGGCACGCCGCCGTCGCCGACATCGGACGGCTTGGCCGCTGCCGGAACCGTCGTGGCCAACAATAGCAACAGCATGAGCCCGGCCGCTTACGCGGTGCCGGGCTCCATGTCGTTCCGGACATCAGAATTTCACGGATGCTTCGATGTAAAATTCGCGCGGATTATCGACGAAGGCCGACAGGTCGCTGAGCACGCCCGGTCCTGCGGTGCCCGTGCCGGTCCCCCCGGTGAACGGGATTTCCGAACCGCCGGTCACGACATATTTGTTGCTGAGGTTACGGCCGATGAGTGCGAGGGTCCAACGATCCTCGGGGCCTTTCAGCCGCAACGACGCATCGAACTTGGTGAAACTCGGCTGGATTGCGTCGGGGCGCAGCGTGTCCGAGAAATTATATTTGGACGAATAGCTCATGTCGCCGCTCGCCTCGAGCCGCAGTCCCGAACCCGACAGCTCGACCTCATAGCTTGCGCCGAGACGGCCGGCGAAGCGCGGCGCCTTGGGCGGGGTCAGTCCGTCATAATCCTGACTGGTGAAAGCAGCCCCGGGCGCCGGTGCGAGCAGGTTGCAGCCCTGTGCGATCGTCTGGCCGCCATAGCATTGGCCGACATAATCCTTGTAGGTCGCATTGTTGTACGCCGCCGCGCCGCGCAGCGAGAAGCCGCCCGAACGCCAGTTAAAATCGCCCTCGATGCCCTTGACGCGCAGCGTGCCGGCGTTCGCCACCACCTGCCCGATCGTCACCGGATCGAAATTCTGCACCTGCAGGTCGAGATAGTCGTAATAATAAGCGGTGGCGTTGAGCGACAGCGCGCCGCCCATCAGAATTGCGCGCGCGCCGACTTCGCCGCCGCGGGCGCGCTCCGCGCCGAACTCGCCGGCCGCGACCGTTGCGGCGGGGGTCAGCGTCTGCGAGATATTGAACCCGCCTGATTTGAAGCCTTCCTTATAGGCGGCATAAAAGGTCAGGTCGCGCGACGGCTTGTAGCGCAGCGTCACCTGCGGCGACACGTCGGACTCCCGATAACGATCGTCGAGCCGCAGCCCACCCGGGAAGGCGGCGCCAAACGCCGGATTGGCGGCAAGCGACTGCTGGAAGCTGTCGCGCGATTCATAGCTGTAGCGCGCACCCGCCGCCAGCTCGATCGCATCGGACAGATTCGCCGTCACTTCGCCGAACGCCGACATCGAACTGCCCTTGAAACCATTGTCGCGCTTGAAGGTCACATAGGTCGTGCCTGCCGCGACCGCCGGCAGCGGGAAGATATAGGCGTCGGTGTTGAAGATGAACTTGTTGCTCGACGCGAACAGCCCGAACAGCACATTGACCGGCCCGTCCCATTTCGACTGGAAGCGCAGTTCCTCCGATGTCTGGCGATAATCGGCGAGCTGCGAGAAGGTGGCCGGATAGGCCTCGCCCGACACATTGTTGAGGTCGGTCTGCTTGAAGCGGTAATAGGAGGTGATCGAGGTCACGTCGAACACGTCGCTGGTCAGCGTCGCCGTCAGGATACCGAAGCCCGATTTCAGCCGCGAATACATGCGCCCGTCGCCGGCGTAGCGGTAATCGAGTTCTGCCACCTCGACCGGGATCGTCGAGCTGTCCGACCGGCCGTTGATGACGCAATCGGCGTTGGGGCTCGGCGGGATGCCGTTCGCGGCGAAGGGCACGGTGCGGCCGCCGCCGCAGATGCGTTCGATGATGTCGGTCGGGCCGCCGTCCTTCTGGTCGGTATATCCGGTCTTGACCTGGAAGGTCAGATTGTCGGTCGCGTCCCATTCGATCGTCGCACGGCTGCTGTAGGTCCGCCCATAGCCGCGATTCTTGCTGTTGCGATGGCGTTCGAGCCCGAACGGATCGATATAGGTTTCGCCCGCGGTGTTGGTGAAGGCGCCCTCGCTGTCCGAAATGCGGAAGGCCAGCCGTGCGCGCAGCCCTTCGGCGAGCGGGCCCGAGATATAGCCCTCGCCATATTTCTCTTTCGCCTCGAAGCCGTAGCCGAGCTTGAGCCCCGCCTCGAATACGTCGCGCGGGTTGTTGGTGGTGACCGAGATCAGGCCGGCCGTCGCATTCTTGCCGAAGAACAGCGCCTGCGGACCCTTGAGCACCTCGACGCGCTGGACGTCATACTGGCTGAGCCCGATCTCGCGGCCGCGGCTCATCGGCATGCCGTCGACGACGAAGGACACCGATTGGTCGAACCCGGCGCTGAGCGCGGTCGATCCGACGCCGCGCAGGAAGATGCTTGCCGACGAACCCGACGCCGCCTTGCCTGCCACCATCGTCGGCACAAGCTGCGCGATATCGTTGAATTCGGTAACCGCATAATTGTCGAGCGCCGCGCCGCCGAGCGCGGTGATCGCCACCGGCGCGTCGATCAGACGCTCATCGCGGCGGCGGGCGGTGACGATGATTTCGCTGTCGGCCATGCTGCCGGTCGTCGCCTCGTCAGCCGGCGCCTGAGCAGCCGGATCGTCTTGGGCAGAAGCCGGTGCGGCGACCGCCGCGAGCGCGATAACCGATGCCAGGCAAGCGTAGCGAATTGCAGGACGCGAAAATGTGCGATCCATGACCGTCTCCTCCCAAGATGAGGCCATCATCTGCGGCCTTGGGAATTAACCTACAGTCATTAGATTTAAAGTCAATCGCAAATTTAACGCCATAAGGTTTTTGAAAATGGCGGCGTATATCGTTTTAAATCAGTATCTTACCTCTATTGAGGTATCAGTCAGCAGGCACGAGCAGCCGCTTCGCAAAGGCAATCACGCCGTCATTAAAGGCATCGTTGCGATCGCCCGCAACCATGTGCCCTGCGCCCTGCACATCAAGGATTTCGAGACGCGGCACCTGTCGCCGGAAGGCGGCGATCCCGGCATCGCTCACCACGTCGCTCGACAGGCCCCGAACCAGCAGGACCGGGATGTTGACCAACGCGCCCAACGTCTCGGTCGCGCGTTCGACGACAATATGATGCGTCGTCGGCGCGGTATCGAGGATGCGCGGATCCCAGTGCCAATAGAGGCGCCCGTCGTCGCGCGGACGCAGATTCTTCATCAAGCCGCCGGCATCGGCCGGGCGAGCGCGCTGCGGATTATAGGCCGCGACCGCCGCCGCCGCCTCGTCGATGCTCGCAAAGCCGCCGCTGTTCCCGTGCATGAAACCGACGATGCGTTCGATCCCGCGCGGATCTGGCTCGGGCACGATATCGACAAGTACCACCCCCGCCGGCCGCAGCCCCTCGTGCACCGCCTGGATCGCGGTCGCGCCGCCGAGCGATGCGCCGACGAGCACGAACGGCACGCAAAGGTCCGCGACCACCGCGCGAAGGTCGGCCGCCCGGTCGCTCAATGCATAAGCGCCGCTCGGCGACCAATCGCTGTCGCCATGTCCGCGCGCGTCGAAATTGATCACCTGCAGCCCCGCCCCGATCAGACTGTCGACCGCGCGACTCCAGCTGTGCCGCGTCTGCCCGCCGCCGTGCAACAACACGACGCACGGCGCGTCGGCGTCACCGCCCCGATCGCCGACCAGCTTGACGCCGTCGGCCGATACGAAAACGCTGCGCTTCAGACGATCTGCCATCGCTTTTCTCTCCTCAGTCTCGACAATGACCCCGCGCTTACCTAACGTCAATAGATTGAACATGTGCAACCGGACGACGGCTTTAGCACTGGCGCTAGCCGCGCCTCACTGCCATGAGCAACCGGGCAAGGGGAAACAATCTTTGGCACGACCATCCAAACCGCTGATATCGCGCGCCAATGCGGCCGAGGCCGCGCTGGAAGTCATCGACGAGGCCGGGCTCGAAGAGTTGAGCCTCAATCTCGTGGCGCAAAAGCTCGGCGTGCGTCCGCCCTCGCTCTATCACCATTTCAAGGACAAGTCGGAGCTGTTGCAGGAAGTCGCGCGCATGATGTTCGTGCGCATCCCGACCGTGAACGATCCGTCCCAATCCTTCGAGGAACAGATCATCGCGCGCTGCGTCGTCACCCGCCGCGCCTTGCTCAAGCACCCCAATGCCGCGCCGCTGATGCTCCGCTATTTCCCGCGCCATTTGTTGCTCGCCGCCTATGAGCGGGCGGCATCCGAGGAACCCTATCCCCCCTCAATCCACCTGACGGTGATCGACGCGATCGAGAAGTACACTTTCGGCACCGCGCTGTTCGAGGCGTCGGCGCAGGTGCGCGGTATCCCGGTGATTCCGCCGGTCGACGCCGCCAAATATCCGAATTTTGCGAAGGCCGTCGATGACAATCCCTTCGGCGACGAAGAGATGTTCGTCGAGGCGCTGCGGATGTTTCTCGTCGGGGTGCGTCGCCGGCTCGGCACCGATACGATCGGCGCGCCGCTCGGCGAGACCGACTAGCTCAGTCCGCGATATCCCATTCGACCGGCAGCGATTCGAGCGCCATCACCGTCCCGATGCGAAAGCCGTGCTTCTCGCCGGGAACCGCACGAAAAGCGGGGACGCGTTTCACCCATTCTTCGGTCAGGATACGCAGTTCGGCGCGGCCGAGGACATGGCCGACGCACAGATGCGGCCCCGACGAAAAGGTCAGATGCGCGGTCTTCTTGCGGTCGAGATCGAAGATGTTCGGCTGCTCGAACTTCGCCGGGTCGCGGCTGCCGAGACAGAGGACATTGAGCACCATCTCGCCGTCGCGAAACCGGGCCTCGCCGATCTGCTGGTCCTGCACCACTAGTCGCGGCGTGTTGACGACGCCATAGAGCCGCACCGCCTCGTCGGCGAAGGCCGGAATCAGCGACGGGTCGGCGGCGAGCCGTGCCTGAACCTCGGGCATCTGCGCGAGCTGCTGAAAGGCGAAACCGGTGACATTGGTCACCGTATCCATGCCGCCGAGGAAGAGCACGAAGCTCATCGCCAATATCTCGTCGTCGCTCATCGTGCGCCCGTCGACATCGACGGTGATGAAGTGCGACATCAGCTTGCCGTCGGGAACCGCACGCTTCTCCGCGATCAGCCCCTTGAGCTCGCCGAGGATCAGCGCGCTCAGCCGCCCAAGCTCGGCCTCGTCATTCTGCGCCGAGAAGAAATCCTCGGCGAGATGACGGAAATCCTGCAACCGCGCGAGGTCCATGCCCATCAGTTCCATGAACACGCTGACCGGAAACACCTTCGACACATCGGCCTGGAAGTCGCAGGCGCCCTTGTCGGCGACCGCCTCGACAAATTCGGCAGCCCATTCGCGGATCCGCGGTTCGAGCGCCTTGATCGCGGCGGGTCCGAACATCGGCATCATCGCACGGCGATAGGGCAGGTTTTTGGGCGGATCGAGGCTCAGCGGGATCATGAAGGGCGGGTTCTGGACGCGCGGAATCTGCATCTCGCGCACCGAAAAATGCTCGGGATCGAGTACGATCTGGCTGATCGCGTCGAAGCTCTTGACGATCCAGTGTCCGCCGTTGAGCCGCGTCCAGAAAATGCCCGGTGCGTCCTCGAGTGCGGCCGCATAGGTTCCCTGCACATCCTCGCCGATGCGCGGGTCGGCATAGATGTCGAAATCGAACACCAGATGCGCCGGGATATGCGGCGGCACCGGCGCGGCGGCGAGCTGGGCAGCAGTCATCCTTGGCTCCTCATCTGACGCGCTCCATCCTTTCATGCGCGCCGGCATAGGCTTCGCGCACCGCGGGCTTCGACAATTTGCCGGTCGCGAGCCGCGGCAGCGGTTCGGCCGAAAAAGCGACGTAGCGCGGCACCTTGTAATTGGAGAGATTGGTGTTGCAGTGCGCGATCAGCGCCGCGACATCGACCTCGGCGGCCGCGTGGTAGACGACGAAAGGCGTCTCGCCGAACTTGGGATCGGGCGCAGCAATGGCAAGCGCCTCGATCACGCCGGGGAATTCGCACACCACCCGCTCGACCTCGGCCGCCGAGATGTTGAGCCCGCCCGAGATGATCAGATCCTTCATCCGGTCGACGAAGGTCAGAAGCCCGCGCTCGTCGAGCGTGCCGATGTCACCCGAATGGAGCCAGCCATCGCGGATCGCCTTCGCCGTTTC
This sequence comes from Sphingopyxis macrogoltabida, assembly GCF_001307295.1. Classification (NCBI taxonomy): domain Bacteria; kingdom Pseudomonadati; phylum Pseudomonadota; class Alphaproteobacteria; order Sphingomonadales; family Sphingopyxidaceae; genus Sphingopyxis; species Sphingopyxis macrogoltabida. Next base: position 3,274,674 of record NZ_CP012700.1, read on the forward strand.
CTCCGGGTTGCGCCAATAGCCCTGCATCATCCCGGGCGAGCGCATCAATATCTCGCCGGGTTCGCCCGGATCGCAATCGCTGCCGTCGGGGCGTACGACGCGCAGATCCATGAAGACGCCGCCCCAACCGCATTTCTCGGGCTCTTCGATCGCCAGATGTTCGGGCATCATCGTCGCGTTGCCGCCGACTTCGGTCTGGCCGTAAATCTGCCGGATCGTGATCCCCTTTGCCTTCCACGTGTCGAGCAATTTCCGGCTCACCCGCGCGCCGCCCGCGGTCGCGAGGCGGATCGACGACAGGTCGGCGTCGGCGAAACCCGGACAGCGCGTGATCGCCTCGAAGAAGGTCGGTACACCGCCGAAACAGCTGATCTTCTCGTCCTGGATCAGTTGCAGGATCGCGTCGGGAACGAAAGCCGGCTCCATATAAACGGTGCAGCCCTGCACCGTATAATGGACGAGCTGGACGAAGCCCGCCGAAGTATTGAGCGGCGCGAGCGTAATAACGCGCGACCCCGGCGACGAGGACGTCTCCTCGACCGCCCAGCAGGCGGCATAGGCGGTCATCGAGCGGTTGGTGAAGACGACGCCCTTGGGCTTGGCGGTCGATCCGCTCGTCGCGATGATGACCACGGGCGCATCGGGAAGCGGATCGTGCGCGGGCAAGGCGGGTGCAGCATGACGCAAGGCTTCGACCTCTGCCATCGGACGCGGGGTTAGCCCTGCCGCCTCGACATTCGCCGCAAACTCGGGCGCGGCGAAAGCGAAGCGCGGCTCGGTCGTCTCGCACAGCTCGCGGATTTCGCGCGGGGTGAAGCGGAAGTTGACCGGGTTGACGATGCCGCCGGTGCGGATGATCCCCATGATCAGCGCGCAATAAGCGAGACTGTTGGTCGAGCAGATCGCGACGCGATCGCCGGGCTGCAACCCGTCGGCCTCGAGCATGGCGGCAACGCGGTCGGACCAATCCTTATAGTCGGCAAAGCTCAGCCGGTCGCCGCCGAGCACCACAGCAGGCTGCTCCGGCCGCATCCGCGCCCACCAATCCATTGCGCCCGGCAAAGTCTGCGCCATTCAGTCCCTCTCCATCCGGTCTTTGCCGGCTTATCGTTCAAAGAAGCGCTTCGATCGCTTCATAATAGCGGATGATATTGGTCTCGAGCCCGCAATAGATCGTCTCTTCGGGCACACCCGCGTTCAGCCCCTGTTGGCTGATCTCGGCAGCGCGGAAATCCTCGCCCCCGAACACACCGAGGATCAGTTCGTAGGAGCGCGCGAACACCTCCTCGGCCTTAGGCGTCGCCGCGGCTTCAGGTGTCAGCATGAAATATTCGACCGTCGTGCGATCGGGGCCGCGCGGCATCAGGAGCATGACGCTGGTATAATACTGGCTGGTCACCACGACGCAGTTGGGGAAGGCCGTATAGGCATGGGTGACGAGCTTGTGGACGTTCGCCGCCGGGTCCTCGTCGAGCATTTCGGGGACATAGCCGATCCGCCCCGACACCTGCCGGATGTTGGGGCCGAACATGTCGACGATGTTCGGCGCGTCCTGGAAGCGGTCGCCGATCGATGCGGCGTGGAGCCGCTGGACATGATAGCCCTCGAGGAAGGGTTCGAGCACGACCTTCCAGTTCGCCTTGAGGTCGAATGTCTTGCGACCATAGACATGCGCCGATCCGATCCCGAGCGCGTCGAAATCGTCGGCGACCTGCTGCGACAGGTTCGACCAGTCGGCGGCGATGTCGCGGTTGAGCTGGACATAGACGATGCCGCCCCATTCGCGCGCCTCAAGCTCGATCAGCCCACGCTGGCTCTTGTCGAGTCCCTGAAAGGCCTCGCTGCGCGACACGCCGATCAGCTTGCCGTCGATGCCATAGGTCCAGGCGTGATAGGGACAGGTCATGCGGCCCTGCTTGTGGAGCGCGCAATCCTCGATGATCTTCGCCCCCTTGTGCTGGCACGCGTTGATAAATGCCTTGATCGTGCCGTCGCGGGTGCGCGACACGAGCATCGGGAAGCCATAGCTGTCGTTGGCGACGATGCTGCCGGGTTCGAGCAGCGCCGAGACGGTGACGGGAACCGGATAGCGGCGGAAAATCCGCTCCTGCTCGCGGTCGTAACGCGCCTGACCCGTGAAGATATCGTGGGGGCGCGTCGACCCGAAGGGGACGACCACCGCATCCTTTTCGGCGGGGATCTTGCGGATCGCCTCGATCTGGCTCGGCGTCAGGTCGGCGAGCGTCGTCAGCTTGCGGGCTGGGCGTGCAACGTCTGCAACGTCACTCATATCGCGATCCTCTCCTTTTCGTTGGCCTCAGCCTATTCGACCCTTTACCTAATGACAATAGTTTTTTATGATGAGGATGAGAGTGCCGTAAAAACGGCCAAATCGAGGGGATTGCGGCATGAGTTTCGACTATATTATCTGCGGCGCCGGCGCCGCCGGCTGCGTCCTCGCTTACCGCCTGTCCGAGAATCCGCATCTGAAGATCGCGCTAATCGAAGCGGGGCCGCGCGACCGCCATCCCTTCATCTCGATGCCCAAGGGGCTCGCCAAGGTGATGCAGGATCCGAAGCATCTGTGGGTGCATATGAGCGAGCCGGAGGCGTCGACCGCGGGCCAGTCCGAGGCGTGGGTGCGCGGACGCGTGCTCGGCGGATCGTCGTCGGTCAACGGCATGATGTATGTCCGCGGCCAGCCTGCCGATTTCGACGCGATCGCGGAGAAATCGAGTGACGACTGGAGCTGGGCGCGTATCGGCGCCGCCTATCGCGCCTTCGAAAATCACGAGCTGGGCGCCGCCGAGACGCGCGGCGATGCGGGGCCGATGAAGATTTCGATGCCGACGCAGCGCCTGCCGGTCAGCGACGCACAGGTCGCGGCGGGCGAAGCAATGGGCTGGGCGAAAAAGACCGACATCAACGCGCCCGACGATCAGGTCGCGATCGGCTATGCGCCGCGGACGATCTGGAAAGGCAAGCGGCAGAGCGCCGCGCAAGCCTTTCTGCGCCCCGCCGAAAAGCGCCCCAACCTTACCGTCCTGACCGAACGCACCGTCGACCGCGTGATCTTCGACGGCACTCGCGCGGTCGGGGTCGAAGTCGTCCACAACGGCGTGCGCGAGCGGATCGATGCGCAGCATGAGGTCATCCTCTCCGGCGGCGCGATGGCGAGCCCGGCGATCCTCGAACGCTCGGGCGTGGGCGATGCGAGCCGCCTCGCCGCGCTCGACATCCCGCTCGTCCACCATAGCCCCGAGGTCGGCGAAGGGCTGATCGAGCATCGCGGGATCATCATGCAGTGGAAGCTGACGAAAGCGGCGCTGTCGCAGAACCGCGTCTTCGGCGGCTGGCGCCTGCTGCTCGCCACGCTCAAATATTATCTCACCGGCGACGGGCCGATGTCGGCCGCCGCCTATGAAATCGGCGGCTGGTTCAAATCGCGTCCGGGGCTCAACCGCCCCGACGTCCAGATGCTGATCGCGCCGTTCAGCTTCGACATGGAAAAGCAGCGCACCGCGCTCGAAAAGCATCCCGGGATCAATGCGGTGATCTATCCGCTGCGTCCGACCTCGCGCGGCAGCATCCATATCGCGACGCGCGATCCAGACGCCGCGGCCAGCTTCAGACCCAATTACCGCGACACCGAGGAGGATCGCGCCGCGATGACCGGCGCCGTGCGCGTGATGCGCGAATATGCACGGCAGGAACCGCTGGCCAGCATGATCGCCGAGGAAACGCTGCCCGGTCCCGCCTTTGCGACCGACGCCGAAATTCTCGATGCCTATGACCGGTTCGGCACCTGCGGTTATCATGCCGTGGGCAGTTGCCGGATGGGCAAGGACGAGGCTTCGGTCGTGGATCCGGCCCTCCGCGTCCGCGGCGTCGCGGGCCTGCGCATTATCGATACCTCGATCATGCCGGTGATCCCGTCGGGCAACACCAACGGCCCGACGATGGCGATGGCCTGGCGCGGCGCCGACATCATCCTGCGCGATGCGCCTGCGGCCTGACGACTAAGGCGGCGGGACGGCCGGCGATGCCCTTACCGCCTCATCGCCGCCCCGCCGCCTCGTCACGCCGTCACGAACCGAATTTGAAGCCGATCGTGACGCCCCCGGTGATCCCGCGGCCGAGCGCCGTCGAATAGCCGAATGTCGTCGTCTGCATGTTGCGGAATACGCGGTCGCCCTGGTTGAGGAGGTCGCGGCCCCAGACGGTGACGTAGAAATTATCCTTCAGCGGCCGGAAGGTCGCCGAGAGGTTGAGCGTCGTCAGCGCTTTCTGGACCGGCGCCCTGCCCTCTCCCGCCGGATAGGGGTTGCCGCCGGCATCGACCCCCGCGGGATAGAAACCGTGCGTCGCATGGTCGAACTTGTCGGTATAGCTGAGCAGCCCCGCCAGTTCGAGCTCGCCCGCGGCGCCCAGCGGCAGCTTGTAGTTCGCTGACACGCTGGCCATGATATTCGGCGTGACGGGCAGATCCTCGCCCGAACAATCGGCGTTGGTCGCCAGCGCCAGGCCGACCCCCGCAGGGCGATAGATTTCGCAATTCGGGAAGCTGTCATATTCCGATTTGAAATAGGTCGAGAAGCTGGTGTTCAGCGTCAGCCGGTCATCGGGCCGGAACGACATTTCAGCTTCCAGCCCCGAAATCGTCGCCTTCGCCGCGTTGATCGAAATCTGCGTGTTGGTCGCCGGGTCGACGACCGGCACCTGCAGATTGTCATATTTATAATAATAGCCCGCGAGATTGAGGGTCAGCTTGCGGTCGAACAATTGCGACTTCAGTCCGACCTCGAAAGCATCGATCGTCTCGGGCTCGGTCGCGCGCGCCGACAGCGAGGAGATATTGTAGACCCCGCTCTTGAAGCCGCGGTTGTAGCTCGCATAAACGAGGAAATCGTCCGAGAATTTATGGTCGAGCACGAGGCGATAGGTCAGTTCCGAGAAGCCGGTGCTCAGCCCGTCGCACAGCGGATCGGCAGTGCAGACGTCGCCGATCGTCTGCGGGATCGCGATGACCCCGCCGGTGCCGTCGGGGACATAGGTGACCTTGCCATTATCCTCGTCGAGCGTCGCGGTCTCGTCGGTGTAACGCAGTCCGGCGGTGATCTTCGTCCCCTGCCCGAACTCATAGGACGCCTCGCCGAACAGGCCGACCGATTCGATTCTCACGAAAGTGCTGAGGTCGATATAGGCGAGCCCCGACGTCGGCCCGAGGCCGAGCGCCGACAGTTCGAGCAGCCGCTGCGGGATGGCATGCGGCTGGAGTTTGGTCGGGACCGGCAGGCCGACATATTGGTCGAGTTGCGTATAGCCGTCGCGATAATTGATATAGAAACCGCCGAGCAGCCACTGGAAGGGCGAGCTGCCTTTCGACGACACAAGCAATTCCTGTTGCCAGGTGCGGCCCTTGAGGTCGGTGTCGAACCAGAAGACCGGGGCGGGCGACAGGTCGAGGTCGAGCTGAACCCCCGAACCGCTGCGCGTATAGGCGCTGGTCGAGCTGATCGCGACGTCGCCGAGATCATAGTCGAGGTGGAGCGACATGCCCCAGCTATCGTAACGCACCTCGGGCGGCACCTCACCATAATAGGCGCGCTTCGGATTGCGGATATCGACCCCCGATACCGCCTCGCCGACCGAGAGGGACGATCCCGGCGCGGGCTGCATCGCCATGATCGGGGTGGTATAGCCATTGATGTAATTGCCCTGTAGCTGTGCCGAGAAATCGCCGCTTTCAAAGAGCAAATTGGCCCGGAAACCATAGGTTTCCTCCTCGCCAGTACCCTTGCCGATGCCGTTCGACGGGTTGCGGTTGGTGATATAGGGCGTCTCGTAGCGATAGAAGCCGCTGACGCTGAACGCCAGATTTTCGCCGAGCCCGGTGGTGATATAGGCGCGCGCGCCGCGATCATCGGTGCCGAAGGTCCCTTCGACCATGCCGCCGAAGTCCTGGCTCGGCTTTTTCGTCGAGATCAGGATCGCGCCCGAGGTCGCGTTGCGCCCGAACAAAGTCCCCTGCGGCCCGCGCAGCACCTGGATCGATTCGACCTCGGGAAAGGTCTGAAGCAATATCCCCGTCTTGTCGGTCTGATAGACGCCGTCGATATAGACCGCCGCGCTGGACTCATTGCCCGGGGTGATGTTGCGGCTGCCGACACCGCGGATATAGGGCACCGACTGGCTGCCGCCCTCGGGCACCACCAGCGAGGGCGCCATCTGCGACAATTGGCGCAGGCCATCGATCCCGGTCGACTGAAGCTGCTCGCCCTGGAACGCCGAGACCGCGATCGGCACGTCTTGCAGCGCTTCTTCGCGCCGCTGCGCGGTGACGACGATAACGCCGTCGCCGCCGTCATTCTCCTCGGCGGCGGGCGCCGCCGCGTCGGTCTGCGCCGCGGCGGGCACCGCGGCCATCGCGATCAGCATCGCGGTCGAACCATATAAGATTTTGTGTGAAACAATCATCTTCTCTCTCCCCATATCTGTCTGTTATAAATCGACATTCTACGGTCCGGACGCTGTGCCCGGCGGTCCTTCAAAAATAGCGGCGGTCGGCGGCGAGGCGGCGGAGGCGCGCGGTCGCAAGACGCTCCTCGGGCGTGACACGCGGTTCGTCGGCGGGAAATTCGTCCTTCACCGCGGCGAGCGGCACGAGCTTGGTCAGCGGCTTCTTCGGCGGCACGCCCGAGGCGAGTTGCTGGAAGCGCATGAAGATGAAGCCCGATTCCACGCCCGTCGTGTCGAGCCAGTTCCACACCCCCGGATCCTCGCCCGCGAGCACATAGCGAAAGCGCCCATCGCTCGACACGCGCGACTGGGCACCGGTGATGCTCGACTGCACCGAACGCGGGATGAAGCTGTTGAACCAGCGCGGATGCGCGAGCGCGAGGCTCTGATATTTGGCGTCGCAGGGATCGATCGTGATGACCAGCGCTTGTCCCGCAGGGACTTCCCAGCGGCCCTTGGTGTTGAACTGCCCCGGGAAATAGCCGGCATCGGCCGGGCCGACGGTCGGCGCGGGATAATCGTTGAGCGGCAGTACCTTGGTCCAGTTGCGGGCGAAATCGTCGAGGAATTTCACCTGGTCGACCATGTTGCGCGCGGCGACGGCATAGAGTTGCTGCACATCGGCGAGTGTGGGGCGGCGAGATACCGGCACCGGCTGGTCCATGCGCTCGATCAGCATCGGGGTCGGCTGTTCGGTCAGCCAGTCGTTCACCGTCTGGCGCACGAACAGGCAGCGCGCGCGATCGTCGCTCTTCATCCAGTTGCCGGGGCGTTCGGGGCCGCCGATCCACAGCTCGAAACGCCCGTCGGCCTCGATCTCGAGCCGGCTCGATTCGAGCGCGCCGATGCGGTCGCCGACCACGCCGTCGTCGCCCGCGAGGCCCGACACCAGCTCGAAGCAATAGTCGACGGTGTTGCCGCGATGCCCCAGCACGCGATAGACGCCGCCGCCGTCGATCTGGGCGCTGTAATAATGATGATCGGGGGTCGGCAGCCCCCAGGTGCGGACATTGTCCATGTCGCGCACGAAAGCAGGGCGGTCGAGATCGTAACTTTTGAACGCGCGCTCGACGTGGAAAATCCACATGCCGGCGAGATACTGATACCCCTCCGCCAGATCGGCGTTGGTGGTGCCGGGATGGGCGCGAATGATCGCTTCGACCTCGCGGGCCGCATCGATGAACTGGGCATAGCCGCTTGCAATATCAGACATGTAGCTGGGTCTCCGTGCTCGGGTTGGCGTCGAGGAAGCCGAAGGCATCGTCGACCATCGCCTCGGTCAGTTCGTACCGTTCGAGCGAATATTGGTTTATGCCGTGCTTGCCGGCGGGATTGTCGGCGATCCACGTCCGGATCGCGGTCTCGCCCGTATCGGACAAGGCGAGGCCGGCCTGTTCGTAGAAGCTGCGGATATGTCGGATCGGGTCGGCGAGCATATCGCGATAATCGACCTCGATCATCTTGAGCCGGTTGCCCAGCCGGGCGCGCGCCTGCTGGAAGCGGTGCATTTCGGGCACCCAATATTCGAGCGCGATGCGCCCGATCGCGGCGGGCTGGCGCGTCAGATACGGCTGCTGCGCGGCCTCGAGCGCGTTGCAGAAGGAGGCGACGACGGTGCGAAAATCGCGGCGCGGATAGACGAAGGTCGCGCCGGGGTGAAAGGCCAGCATCTCCTCGAGATGGCCGACATGAACCGGGCTTTTCAGAATCCATTTGCGGCCGCGGCGCCCGCCGTCCTGCCATTGCAGATAGCGCAGCAGGTCGGCGACATAGGCATAGCTCGGACGGCGCGGCAGGGTGCGCAGATATTCGAGATAATCGGCGTCGGGCACGCCGGTGTAGATATGGCCGACATGCTGGAAGCTCAGATGGTGGAGGTTCCAGTCCTCGTCGGCATCGTCGGCGACCGCGGGGTGCGCGGCGTGGAGTGCGGGATTGCCGATGCGGATCGCATCGGCGACAGCTTCGGCGAAAACCAGTCGCCCGCCGGGTTCGTGCGGCGCCTCGCCCGGGAAGGGAGCAGGGTTGAGCAGGCGCCAGAATTTGAGCGACTGCATCGCGGGGTCGGCCGACATCATGCGCTGCAGCACGGTGGTGCCGCTGCGCGGGAAACCAATGACGACGATCGGGTCGGCAACATTCTCGTCGAGGATCTCGGGGTGGCGCGCGAGATCGTCGGCGAAGCGCAGCCGGTTGACGAGGAGGCGCTGTGCCATCGCGTCGAGCTGCGCGAAGCCGGCTTCGTCCGGGGTGCCCCGGCGCGCGAAATGATAGAAGGCATCGAGCGCGGCGACGAACTCCTCGGGCTCGCGGCGGTCGATACCGCTTGTTGCACGCGCTTCCGCCAACGCGCGCGCGCCGTCCGCCGTATCAAAACCGGTCATTCGTCTCTCCCCTTGGTGTCTGGATTGCGGCACGCCGCGATGAGGCTGTCCGCCATCTCCTTGCGGCAGATCAGCAGGTCGGGCATCGCGACGTCTTGCTGGTTGTAGACGAGCGGCGCACCGTCGATGCGCGAGGCGTGGAGGCCGTGCGCGAGCGCCACCGCCGCGGGCGCGGCACTGTCCCACTCATATTGACCGCCGGTGTGGAGATAGATATCGGCCTCGCCGCGCACCACCGCCATCGCCTTGGCCCCCGCCGAGCCCATCGGCACGAGTTCGGCACCGAAGCTTTCGGCAACGGCCAGCGCTTCGGCAGCAGGGCGCGTGCGGCTGACCAGCATTTTCGGCGGCGTATTAGCGGGCTGGAGCGCGACGGGAGCCCCTGACGTCAGCGTTACATCGAGGCCGGGCAAGGCGACCGCACCGATGACCGGTTCGCCGTCGATCGCGAGTGCGACATGGACGGCCCAATCGCTGCGGCCCTCGCCATATTCACGGGTGCCATCGAGCGGGTCGACGATCCAGACGCGGCTTTTGGTAAGGCGATCAGGGGTGTCCTTGCTCTCCTCCGACAGGATGCCATCATCGGGGCGCTGTTCGCGGAGCGCATGGATCAGGAACTGGTTCGCGACCTGATCGCCGGCCCTGCCGAGCGCCTTGCCGGCGAAGAGGCCGGACTCCCGCACGGTGAGCAGGATGCGCCCCGCGGTCTCGGCGAGATGCGCGGCCAGCGCGGCGTCGTCGAGCGCGGCGCTCATCCCAGCAGCCTGTCGACGATGATGTCGGCGGCCTCATCGGGTGTCATGTTGGTTGTATCGATGCGGATTTCGGGGTTTTCGGGTGCCTCATAGGGGCTGTCGATGCCGGTGAAGTTCTTGAGCTGTCCGGCGCGGGCCTTTTTGTAGAGGCCCTTGACGTCGCGGTGTTCGGCTTCGGCGAGCGGGGTGTCGACGAAGATTTCGATGAACTCGCCCTCGGGCAGCATCGCGCGGACCATCTCGCGCTCGGCCTTGAACGGCGAGATGAAGGCGGTGATGACGATCAGCCCTGCGTCGGTCATCAGCTTCGCGACCTCGCCGACGCGGCGGATATTCTCGATCCGGTCGGCCTCGGTGAAGCCGAGATCGCGGTTCAGCCCGTGGCGGACATTGTCGCCGTCGAGCAGGAAGCTGTGCCGGTTCATCCGGTGCAGCTTCTTCTCGACGAGGTTGGCGATCGTCGACTTGCCCGAGCCCGAGAGGCCGGTGAACCATAGTAGCGCGGGACGCTGGTTCTTGAGGCCCGCGCGCATGTCGCGGTCGATGTCGGTCGCCTGCCAGTGGACATTCTGCGCGCGGCGCAGGCTGAAGTGCAGCATGCCCGCCGCGACCGTCGCATTGGTCAGCTTGTCGATCAGGATGAACCCGCCCAACACCTTGTTTGGGCTTGTGCGATTGTCGCCATAGGCCTCGAAGGTGATCGGCTTGTCGGTCGACAGCTCGACAACCCCGATGCCGTTGAGGTCGAGCGTCTTCGCCGCGAGATGGTCGAGCGTGTTGACGTTGATCTCGTACTTCGGTGCCTGCACCGTCGCCGACACGCTCTGCGTCGCCAGCTTCAGCCAATAGGCGCGCCCCGGGATCATCGCCTCGTCGGCCATCCACACCAAAGTCGCCTCGAACTGGTCGGCCGCCTCGGGCGGATTGTCGGCCGCCGCGATGACGTCGCCGCGCGAGCAGTCGACCTCGTCGGCCAGCGTCAGCGTCACCGACTGGCCCGCGACGGCCTCGTCGAGGTCGCCATCGAGGGTGACAATGCGGGCAACCGCCGTCGTCTTGCCGCTCGGCAGAATACGCACCGCGTCGCCCGGCCTGACCTTGCCGCTCGCAAGCTGGCCCGAGAAGCCGCGGAAGTCGAGGTTGGGCCGGTTGACCCACTGCACCGCCATGCGGAAGGGCTTCGCCTCGTCGGCGGCGCTGCCGACCTCGACGCCTTCCAGATGCTCGATCAGCGCCGGGCCCTTGTACCAGGGCATGTTGTCCGACAGCGCGGTGATATTGTCGCCCTTGAACCCCGAGATCGGGATGGCGGTGAAGTTCGTGATGCCGATCTCGCTCGCAAAGGCGCGGTAGCTGAGCAGGATGCGCTCGAACACCGTCTTGTCGTAATCGACAAGGTCCATCTTGTTCACCGCGAGCACGATATGCTTGATGCCGATCAGATGCGCGAGGAAGCTGTGGCGCCGCGTCTGGGTGAGCACGCCCTTGCGCGCATCGATCAGGATGACGGCGAGGTCGGCGGTCGAGGCGCCGGTGACCATGTTGCGCGTGTACTGTTCGTGCCCCGGGGTGTCGGCGACGATGAACTTGCGCTTTTCCGTCGTGAAAAAGCGATAGGCGACGTCGATCGTGATCCCCTGCTCGCGCTCGGCGGCGAGGCCGTCGACGAGCAGCGCGAAGTCGATCTCCTGCCCCTGCGTGCCGACGCGCTTCGAGTCCGCCTCCAAGGCCGCCAGCTGGTCCTCGAAGATCATCTTCGAGTCATAGAGCAGGCGCCCGATCAGCGTCGATTTGCCGTCGTCGACCGAGCCGCAGGTGATGAAGCGCAGCAGCGACTTTTGCTGATGCTGTTCGAGATAGGCGTCGATATCCTCGGCGATCAGCGCGTCGGTGACATAGACGGGGGTGTCGGAGGGAGCCGGCATCAGAAGTACCCCTCCTGCTTCTTCTTCTCCATGCTGGCGTCGCCGCCGTCCTTGTCGATGATGCGGCCCTGCCGCTCGCTGGTGGTGGTGAGGAGCATTTCCTGGATGACTTCGCTGAGCGTCGTCGCTTCGCTTTCGACCGCGCCGGTCAGCGGATAACAGCCGAGCGTGCGGAAGCGCACCGAGCGCTGAACCGGCACCTCGCCTTCTTTCAGCGGGAAGCGATCGTCGTCGACCATCAGCAACAGGCCGTCACGCTCCACCGTCGGGCGCGGGGCGGCGAAGTAGAGCGGTACGATCGGGATATTCTCGCGCGCGATATATTGCCAGATGTCGAGCTCGGTCCAGTTCGAGATCGGGAACACCCGGATACTCTCCCCCTTCGCCTTCCGGGCGTTGTAGAGGTTCCACAGTTCGGGCCGCTGCTTCTTCGGATCCCAGCCGTGGCTTGCGGTGCGGAAGGAGAAGATGCGTTCTTTCGCGCGGCTCTTTTCCTCGTCGCGCCGCGCGCCGCCGAAAGCGACGTCGAAGCCATGGAGGTCGAGCGCCTGCTTCAGCCCCTCGGTCTTCCACATGTCGGTGTGCAGCGGGCCATGGTCGAACGGGTTGATCCCCCGCGCCTTCGCCTCGGGGTTCTGGTAGACAATGAGCTCCATGCCGCTCTCCGCCGCCATGCGGTCGCGCAGCGCGTACATCGCCTGGAACTTCCACGTCGTGTCGACGTGCAGTAGCGGAAACGGCGGCGGCGAAGGATAAAAGGCCTTGCGCGCCAGATGCAGCATCACCGCACTGTCCTTGCCAACACTGTAAAGCATCACGGGCTTGGCCGCATCCGCCAGCACCTCGCGCATAATGTGAATGCTCTCCGCCTCAAGACGGTCGAGATGGTTGTGCATTTTCGGGGCCGCAGGCATGCGTGGGGAATGGAAGTTCGCCGGTCTCATAGCCGGTTCTTAGGCAGGCTCCGCGTTCGGCTCTTGACGAATCCTGCTATTTTGTAGAATCCTGCTAATTAATCGACTGACTAGATATCTTCGCGCTGAAGGAATGGCGCGATGGCTGGATCGGGGACCGCGCGGTAAAGCGCGGCCTCACGGGAGGTGAGGATGCTGGGAAGCTTCTTTAAAAGCGATCGCGCCATTTATGCGCGGCACCAGTCGGATCTGGTCGTCGAACGCTGTTCGGCGCAGAAGGGCTGGCGCGGGCTGCATCTCGAGGTGGGTCACAATCGCGGCTGCGACGTCCGCTCGCTGATGCTGCAGGGTCATCTGATCGGTATGCAAATCACCGGCCAGCCGATCGCAGTCGAAATCCATGAAAATGGCCGGTGGGTTCCGACCGCGCTGCCCTCGCATCAACTGTTCATCCACCCGGCGGGAACGCCGCTCAATATCCGGCACGATCTGTGGACCCGCTGGGCATTTGCGATCATCGACCATCCGGCGCTGGCGACAAGGCGGGGGCCCGATGACACCTTGGGCTGGTCGGATCACGACCAGATGCTGACCTTGTTGTTCCAGGCGCTGATCGAACAGCTCTGCTACGAGCGGCGCGACACCAGCGGCGACCGGGCGCTCGCCCAGTCGCTGATCGACAGCTTCATCCTCGCGCTGCACCAGCGCGCGCCGGCTTCATCCACCGCTTCGGCGCGCGGCGGCATCGCGCCCTATATGGTCGCCGACCTGCGCGCCTGGATCGAGCGCAATCTGGAGCAGAAGATCGGGGTGCAGGACATGGCCGACCGGCTCGGCTATTCCTGCGCCCACTTCGCGCGCGAGTTCAAGCGCGAGGTCGGCCTCACCCCGCATGGCTTCCTGCACGACATCCGCCTGTCGACGGCGATGGACCTCGCGCGCCGCGGCACGCCGCTGGTCGACATCGCCCACCGGTGCGGCTTTGCCGATCAGGCCCATCTTTCGAACGCTTTCAAGAGCCGCTTCGGCTTTTCACCTGCGAGTCTTCGCCAGCGCAGCAACTAGCCGCCGGCCAGCTCAGGGGATGGTCGCCAGGGTCGCAACCTTGTCTAGAACCTTGCGCCCGAACAGGCTGGCGGTGAGGTCGGTGAGCAGGCGGGCGCTCTTGCCGCGCTCATCGAGATAGGGGTTGAGTTCGGCGAGATCCATCGACGTGGTCAGCCCGGATTCGCAGAGCATCTCCATGACCAGATGCGCCTCGCGAAGACTGGCGCCGCCGCTCACCGTCGTGCCGACGCCGGGCGCGATGGCGGGGTCGAGGAAGTCGACGTCAAGGCTGACGTGCAGCATGGCGCCGATTTTCCCGACCTGTGCCAGGATACGGCGGACGATCGCCGCAATGCCGAATTCGTCGATCGCCCGCATGTCGAAGACCTGCACGCCGCGCTCCGCGATCAACTGGCGCTCGCGGTCGTCGACCGACCGGATACCGAGCATGAAGACATTGGCGGGATCGACGGTGGCGCGATCGTCGCCGAGAATGCCGTCGAAGCCCGGTTCGCCGCAATAATAGGCGACGGGCATCCCGTGCATATTGCCCGACTCCGACGTCATCGGCGTATTGAAGTCGGCGTGCGCGTCGAGCCAGATCACGCACAGCGGGCGCCCGACGTCGCGCGCATGGCGCGCCGCGCCCGAAACGGTACCCATGGCAAGCGCATGATCGCCGCCCATGAAGATCGGCAGGCGTCCCTCGCGCAAGGTCCGGTACGCGACCTCCCCGAGCGAGCGCGTCCACCCGGCGATATTGGGCGCGTGGCGCGCATTGCCGCCGAAGCCGACCCCGGACACCGCCGCCGCCATGGCGTCGCCATCGTCGACCACTTCGTGCCCGAGCGCCGCGAGCGCCGGCGCCAGTCCCGAAATCCGCATTGCCCCCGGCCCCATCGCGCAGCCGGGAAGTCCCGCGCCCAATTCGACCGGAGCCCCGATCAGGCTGATCCTTCGCCGTTCCATTCTCTCGTCCCCGTTCCTGATAAATTGTCGAGCGCGCTAGGCGGCGCGCTGGAGCATGCCGAACAGGTCGCGCGGATCGTCGGGGTCGGCGAGGATGTCGATCTGCTGGAAAAAATCGGTGCCCTGCAATTTCGAGTAGATGTAGCGGAGCGCCGAGAAATCCTCGGTAGCAAAGCCGACGCTGTCGAAAAGCGTGATTTGCCGGGCGTCGCGCCGGCCCTCGGCATCGCCGCTCAGGACCTGCCAGAATTCGGTCACCGGATAGCTCGCATCCATGTGCTGGATCTCGCCCTCGATCCGCGTTTGCGGTTCGAATTCGACGAAGGTGACGGCGCGCGACAAGATGTCCTTGTGCAATTCGGTCTTGCCCGGGCAATCGCCGCCGATCGCATTGATGTGGACGCCCGATCCAACCATATTGTCCGTCAGGATCGTCGCATAGGCCTTGTCGGCGGTGCAGGTAGTGATGATCTGCGCGCCTTCGATCGCGTCCTGCGCGCTGGTGCAGGATACGACCCGCAGGCCGCTATCGCCCAGATTGCGGTTGGCCTTGGCGGTGGCGCTCGCATCGATGTCGTAAAGCCGGACCTCCTCGATCCCGACGACTGCCTTCATCGCCAGTGCCTGAAACTCGGCCTGCGCGCCATTGCCGATCATCGCCATGACCTTTGCGTTACCCGGCGCGAGGTGGCGCGCCACCATCGCCGAGGTTGCGGCGGTGCGCAGCGCCGTCAGCAAGGTCATTTCGGTCAGCATGAGCGGATAGCCGGTGTCGACGCGTGCGAGCAGCCCGAAGGCGGCGACGGTCTGAAACCCCTTGGCGGTGTTGCTCGGATGGCCGTTCACATATTTGAAGCTGAAAGCTTCGCCGTCGGAAGTCGGCATCAGTTCGATCACGCCGTCGCGCGAATGCGAGGCGAGGCGGGGAATTTTCTCGAAAAGATCCCACCGCCGATAGTCGGCCTCGATCGCGTCGGTGAGTTCGACGAGGATTTTTTCGATGCCGAAATGATGGACGAAGCGCATCATGTTTTCGACGCTGACGAACGGGATATAAGCAAGCGGCGAAGGCGCGGTGGGCATGGCACATCCTTTGAAATCGAGAACTTGCCCAGCCTAAAGCGGCATCCTGCCTGTCTAAATCGTCATCTCTACTTGAAAATTTATCGGATCTGGTAAATTTGAATAGCTCCACCATACAATTTGCCAAAATCCGGGAATCCTGATGGCCATCGCAAAATTCATCCCCGACGATCTCGACCGCCGCATCATCGCGCATCTGCGCGTCGATGGCCGTGCTTCGCTATCGAAACTGGCCGGGGCGCTCGGGGTCGCCCGGGCGACCGTGCAGAACCGGTTGGACCGCTTGCTCGACACCGGAGCGTTGCTGGGCTTCACGGTGCGCGTGCGCGAGGATTATGACGATCTCGACATTCGCGCGGTCATGCTGATCGAGGTCAGCGGGCGATCGACCACCCAGGTCATCCAGAAACTGCGCGGCATTTCCGAAATCCGAACGCTGCACACGACGAACGGCAATTGGGATCTCATCGCCGATATCAACGCGGGAAGCCTTTCGGACTTCGACCGCGTGTTGCGCGAGGTGCGCATGATCGACGGCGTCGAGAACAGCGAAACCAGCCTGTTTCTCAGCACGATATAGTCGCGCGACGGCGCCCTATTGTTCGAGTGCGAGCAGGAACGCCTTCGCCTCCAGCCCGCCGGCAAAGCCGGTCAGCTTGCCGGTCGATCCGACGACGCGGTGGCACGGCGCGATGATCGAAATGGGATTGCGGCCATTGGCGGCGCCGACCGCGCGCGAAGCACCGGCATTGCCGAGCTGATGCGCGATCTCGCCATAGCTGCGCGTCTCGCCGAACGGGATGGCGAGCAGCGCCTGCCAGACGCGCTTCTGGAAATCGCTTCCCGCAAAGAACAGCGGCACGTCGAATTCGCGGCGCTCGCCGGCAAAATATTCGCCGAGCTGCCGCTCGGTTTCGATCAGCACCGGATGTTTGTCATCCTCGGTCAGCGGGCCGAGCCGGACGCGCCCCGGCCGGTCGTTTTCCCACAGGATCGCGGCAAGGCCTTCGACATTGGCGACCAGCGTCAATTCGCCGACCGGGGACCAGATGGTTTTGAAATAGTAAGTCACGGCTTCGATCCTGTCATTCGCTGTCGCGCTTTGTCGATGAACTTCATATGGCAAGCGCGAGACAGCGGCGCGTCCCGAATCTTGCGCCCAACATCGACGGAAAGATTGCCATGACTCCCACCGCCAAAATCCTGCTGCTCGGCTCGGGCGAACTCGGGCGCGAATTCGTGATCTCGGCCAAGCGGCTCGGCTGCCATGTCGTCGTCTGCGACAGCTATGCCGGCGCGCCGGCGATGCAGGTCGCCGACGGGTTCGAGGTCTTCTCGATGCTCGACGGCGATGCGCTGCGCGCCACGATCGAAAAGCACCTCCCCGATCATGTCGTGCCCGAGGTCGAGGCGATCCGCACGGAAGTGCTCGCCGAACTGGAGGCCGAGGGCTTTCATATCGTCCCGTCGGCGCGCGCCGCAGAGCTGACGATGAACCGCGATGCGATCCGCGATCTTGCGGCGAGCGAGCTCGGCCTCACCACCTCGACCTTCGAATATGCGACGAGCCGCGACGAACTCGCTGCGGCGGCGACGCGGGTGGGTTTCCCGCTCGTCGTCAAGCCGGTGATGTCGTCGTCGGGCAAGGGGCAAAGCACGGTCAAGGACGCCGCCGGCATCGACGCCGCATGGGACTATGCTGCCGCGGGCATGCGCGGCGACCGCCTGCGCGTGATTGCCGAGGCCTTCATCGATTTCGATTATGAGATCACCCTGCTCACGGTGCGTCACAAGGATGGCGTCAGCTTCTGCCCGCCGATCGGCCATCGGCAGGAACGCGGCGACTATCGCGAAAGCTGGCAGCCGGCGGCGATGTCCGCGGCGGCGCTGCAGTCGGCGCAGGATATGGCGACGAAGGTCGTCGATGCGCTCGGCGGAAACGGGATTTTCGGGGTCGAATTCTTCGTGAAGGGCGACGCGGTGATCTTCTCCGAACTGTCACCGCGCCCGCACGATACGGGCATGGTAACCCTGATTTCGCAGGAACTGTCGGAATTCGACCTCCATGCGCGCGCGATCCTCGGCCTGCCCATCCCCGCCATCGCGGTACCCGACGCGAGCGCCAGCGCCGTCCTGCTCGCCGATCGCGAAGCGGCAGATTTCGCGATCACCGGGCTGGAGGAAGCACTGGCGGCGCCCGACGCCGCGACCTCGGTCGATGCCCGTATCTTCGGCAAGCCGGTAACCCGGCCGTACCGGCGCATGGGCGTGACGCTCGCCAAAGTCGCTGGCGGCACCACCGACGACGCACGCGCTGCGGCCGTCGCCGCCGCGGCGAAGCTCGCCATCGACTATCGCGATTGATCGGTTAAGCAGGGGCATGGCCAAGCGCCCCGCCCTGCTGACCCGCTGGGTCGTTATCGCCGCCTTGCTGGCGATTGTCGTTGGCCTGCCGCTGGTCTTTCGCGACCAGTTCATGGCGGCGAGCAACGCCATCCTCGCGGCTGCCGAAGAACAGCCGCTGGCGGCCGCGGCATTCATCGTCGCGGCGCTGACGCTCGACCTGTTCCTCCCCGTTCCCAATGGCGTGACCAACACGCTCGCCGGCGCGGCGTTCGGCTTTCCGGTCGGCACGCTCGTGATCTGGACCGGGTTAATGGGCGCCAGCCTTGCCGGCTACGCCTTCGGCCGCTGGGCGGCACGGCCGCTGGCCAAGCGCCTGCTTGGCGCAGACGATATCGAAAAGGCGCACCGGCTCGCCGAGCGCGCCGGCCCGGTCGCGCTGATCCTCTCGCGCCCGGTTCCGGTACTCGCGGAGGTCATGTCCGTCGCCGCCGGGATCGCGGGAATGTCTTTCGCGCGCTTCGCCCTCGTCATGGCACTCGCCAATCTCGGCGTCGCGATGCTCTTCGCCGCGATCGGAGCGGCGGCGATCGGCCAGGCGTCCGGCGAACTGCTGATGCTCGGCGCTGTCGGCCTGCCGCTGCTCTTCTGGCTGAGCTGGCAGGGTGTCGAACGCTGGCGCGCGCGATGATGATCCGTCGCCTCGGTCGGCAAGATATCGAAGCTCTCCGCGACCTTAACGCGCTCTACGCCGACGCGTTCGAGGATCCCGAAACCTATCGCCGCGACCGGCCCGACGACGCGTGGCTTGCCCGTCAGCTCGGCAAGGAAGGTATTATAGTTCTGATCGCCGAAGCCGACGGCTACACCGTCGGCGGCCTTACCGCTTATGAGTTGCCCAAGCTCGAACAGGCACGCAGCGAAATCTATCTCTACGACCTCGCGGTCGACGCGCGTCATCGGCGTCGCGGTATTGCCACGGCCCTGATCGCCGAGCTTCAGCATATCGCTGCCGAAACTGGCGCCTGGGCGTTATTCGTACAGGCCGACTATGCCGATCCGCCTGCGGTCGCGCTCTATACGAAGCTCGGCGCGCGCGAGGATGTGATGCATTTCGATCTGCCGCCCCGACCGCGCCCCTAGCCCGCGCCTCTGGGCCGCGCTACACCGCCCGCCATGTCCGAGAAGAATCATCTCTATCTGGTCGATGGCTCCAGCTACATCTTCCGCGCCTATCACCGCCTGCCGCCGCTGACGAACCCGAAGGGCGTGCCCGTCGGCGCGGTTTACGGCTACACGACCATGCTCTGGAAGCTGGCGAAAGACCTGCACGACGCCGACGGGCCGACCCATCTTGCGGTCATTCTCGATCATTCGAGCCAGTCATTCCGCAACGAAATCTACGACCAGTATAAAGCGAACCGGCCCGAACCGCCCGAAGACCTGCGCCCGCAATTCCCGCTGATCCGCGACGCCACACGCGCCTTCTCGTTGCCGTGCATCGAGATGGAGGGGTTCGAGGCCGACGATCTGATCGCCAGCTATGCCGAGGCGGCCGTGCGCGAGGGCTGGGACGTCACGATCGTTTCGTCCGACAAGGATCTGATGCAGCTGATCCGCGAGCCCGCCGAGGGGCCGCACGTCGATATGCTCGACACGATGAAGAATGTCCGCCTCGGGCTCGAGGCGGTGAACGAGAAGTTCGGCGTTACTCCCGATCTGGTCGGTGACGTCCTCGCGCTGATGGGCGATAGCGTCGACAATGTCCCCGGCGTACGCGGAGTCGGGCCCAAGACCGCGACCAAGCTGATCCAGGAATATGGCAATCTGACCGCCGCGCTCGACGGTGCCGCGACGATGAAAGCCAGCAAGCTCCGCGACAATCTGATCGAGCATCGCGCCATGGCCGAACTGTCGCGCATCCTCGTCGACCTGAAGCGCGACTGCGACCTGCCCGACGCGCTCGACGACCTGAAGCTCGGCGCGATCCCGCCGCTGCCGCTCAAGGCCTTCCTCGACGAGCATGGCTTTCGCTCGCTTTCGGCGAAGCTCGACCTCGGCGCGACGCCGGGCGGGCCGCCGACACTGCCGCGAGCGGCCAGCACCCCCGCTGCCGCCCCGGACGCGCCCTCGACACCGACGCTCCCGCCGATGCCGCCCATCGACCGTTCGCTGTACGAGACGGTGACGACGATCGAGGCGCTCGACCGCTGGATCGAAGCGGCCCGCGCCGCGCATGTCGTCGCGGTCGATACCGAGACCGCGACGCTCGACAGCGTTACCGGCACCCTCGTCGGGGTCAGCCTGTCGACCGGCCCCGGCAAGGCCTGCTATATCCCGCTCGGCCATGGAGGCACCGACATGTTCGCCGAAAAGCCCGAGCAGGTGCCGATGGCCGATGCGCTCGGACGGCTCCACGCGCTGTTTGCCGACGAGGCGGTGCTCAAGGTCGGGCACAATCTCAAATATGACATCGGCGTGCTCGCGCAGCACGGCATCGCCATCGCACCCTATGACGATACGCTGGTGATGAGCTTCGCGCTCGACGCGGGCAAGCACGGCCATGGCCTCGACGAGCTGTCGAAGCTCCACCTCGATCATGTCTGCCTGTCGTTCAAGGATGTCTGCGGCACCGGCAAGTCGCAGATCAGTTTCGCCGAAGTGCAACTCGACCGCGCGACCGAATATGCGGCGGAAGACGCCGAGGTCGCCTGGCGCCTGTGGAAGCTGCTCAAGCTCCGCCTGCCGCTCGACGGCGGCACGCGCGTCTATGAGATGGTCGACCGCCCGCTCGCCGCCGTCGTCGAGACGATGGAGCGCGCCGGCATCATGGTGAACCGCGATTATCTCGCGAAGCTGTCGGGCGAGTTCGCCAACGAGATGCTGCGTATCGAGGGCGAAATCCACGAACTCGCAGGCCAGCCTTTCGCGATCGGCAGCCCCAAGCAGCTCGGCGAAATCCTTTTCGACAAGCTTGGCCTGAAGGGCGGGCGCAAGGGCAAGTCGGGCGACTGGTCGACCGACCAGAACGAACTGGAACGTCTCGAACGCGACGGCGTGCCGATCGCGCGCAAGATATTGGAGTGGCGCCAGCTCGCGAAGCTGAAATCCACCTACACCGACGCGCTGCAGCAACAGATCAACCCGAAGACCGGCCGCGTGCACACCAACTACAGCCTCGTCGGCGCCCAGACCGGCCGGCTGTCGTCGACCGACCCGAATCTGCAGAATATCCCGATCCGGACCGAGACCGGGCGCCAGATCCGCGACGCCTTCATCGCGGCGCCGGGGCATGTGCTGATCGCCGCCGACTATAGCCAAATCGAACTGCGTCTCGCCGCGCATATGGCCGACGTTCCCGAGCTCAAGGAAGCCTTTGCGCAGGGGCAGGACATTCACGCCGCGACCGCGATCGAACTGTTCGGCGAGGTCAACCGCGACACGCGCGGCAAGGCGAAGACGGTTAATTTCTCGATCCTCTACGGTATCTCGCGCTGGGGCCTCGCGGGCCGGCTCGAAGTCACGCCCGACGAGGCGCAGGCACTGATCGCACGCTATTTCGAGCGTTTCCCCGGCATCAGCGATTATATCACCGACACGCTCGATAGCGCGCGCGCCAAGGGCTATACCGAGACCCTGTTCGGGCGGAAAACCTGGTTCCCGCGCATCAAGGCGGCGAGCCAGAACGAACGCGCGGGCAGCGAACGCGCCGCGATCAACGCCCCGATCCAGGGCACCAGCGCCGACCTGATCAAGCGCGCGATGGCGCGCATGCCGAAGGCGCTCGAAGCCGCCGGGCTGGACGATGTCAAAATGCTGCTGCAGGTCCACGACGAACTGGTCTTCGAGGCGCCCGAGGACAAGGCCGCCGCGGCGGGCGACGTCATCCGCGCCGTCATGATGGCCGCCGCCGAGCCGGCGCTCACTCTCTCGGTGCCGCTCGAGGTCGAGATCGGCATCGGCAAGAGCTGGGGCGAGGCACATTGATTCGCGGATCAACTTTGCGTTGATCCTCGAAACGAGTTGAGGCACGTCGCGTGAGGGGCGCGATCTTCAGGGTCGCCGTTTCAGGGGTTCGTTTGGGGGCAGGATGATCGTCGGGATCGATTTGGGTACGACCAACAGCGCAGCCGCAATTTTCGACAATGGCGAGACACGACTGATCCCTAACGCGCTGGGCGATCTCCTGACCCCCTCGGCAGTCGCTGTCCTGGCGGACGGAACGACGCTGGTCGGCAAGCCTGCCCTGAATCACTGGGTATTGAAGCCTGCAGAGGCTGTCACCAGCTTCAAACGCTTCATCGGCACCAACCGTACGATCAAGATCGGCCGCCATTCGTTCAAGGCCGAGGACATGTCGGCGATCGTCCTCCGCAGCCTGAAGGAGGATATCGAGGCCGCGACCGGCGAAGAGGTGACGGAGGCGGTCATCACCGTTCCCGCCTACTTTAACGACAAGCAGCGCAAGGCGACGCGCCGCGCCGGCGAGTTGGCCGGCCTCAAGGTCGCGCGTCTGCTCAACGAGCCGACCGCTGCGGCGCTCGCCTTCGGCATCGCCGATAAGCAAGACCGCGAGCCTTTTCTCGTGTTCGACCTTGGCGGCGGGACGTTCGACGTATCGATTGTCGAAATGTTCGATGCGATCGTCGAGGTGCGCGCCTCATCGGGCGACAACCGGCTCGGCGGCGACGATTTCACCAACGCGATCGTTACGCATTGGATGGAGATGCACGAATTTCCGTCCGACATACGGCGCAACCTGCTCGAAGCGCGGCTGTTTCAGGTCGCCGACACCGCCCGGCGGATGCTGACCGACCAAGCCGAAGCGAAGCTCGCCTTGACGCTCGGCGATCGGCAGTTCGAACTAACGATCACGGCCGAGCAATTCGAAAGGCTGGCCGAACCCCTGCTGACCCGTCTGCGCGATCCGATCCTGCGCTCGCTCCGCGACAGCAATCTCCGTATCGAAGCGCTGAGCGACATCGTCCTCGTCGGCGGCGCAACGCGGATGCCGATTATCCGCAAGGCAATCACCAAGATGTTCGGCCGTTTTCCGAACCATATTGTTCATCCCGATCACGCCGTTGCGATCGGCGCGGCGATCCAGGCCGGGCTCGTCGAACGCAACGCGGCGCTCGATGAGGTCCGGCTCACCGACATCTGCCCGTTTACGCTGGGCGTCGAGGTGACCGAATATGACAGCCACGGCCGGCTGCGTGGCGGCCTTTTCTCGCCTATCATCAGCCGCAACAGCCCGACACCGATCAGCCGCACAAACAATTATGCGTCGATGTCCGATAATCAAAGTCACATCAGGCTCAATATCTACCAAGGCGAATCGCGCGAGGTCGCGAACAATATCCAGCTTGGGACGATGGAATTCCCCATCCCGAAAAAGCCTGCCGGACAGGTTTCGATCGATTGCCGCTTCACCTACGACAGCTCGGGCCTGCTGGATGTCGATGTCACCATCCCCGAAACCGGCGAGACGCGCTCGATGCTGATCGCGGACGATGGCGAGGCTTTGACTCCCGAGCAACTGAAGACCCGGCGCGAGCAACTTGCGGCGCTCAAAACCCACCCGCGCGATGTTGCCGAAAACCAATATGTTGTCGGCTGGGCGGCTCGCCTCTACGAAGAGTTCATCGACGAGCGGCGCGAACATATCGGACGCATGCTGCTCCAATTCGAAGGCGTGCTCGAAACCCAGGATCCACGTGAGATCGAGACGGCGCGCGGATCGCTGGCCGCGGCGCTCGAAGAGCTGGAACGGGATTACCGGCTGTGACCGCCGCCCACTGGCCGTGGACGATCCTGGAGATTGCCGCCACGGACGACCGCAAGACGATCCGCGAAGCCTATTCGCGTCTGCTCAAGACGCTCGACCATGATGCCGAGACCGAGGCCTATATGGCGTTGCGCGACGCGCGCGATGCCGCATTGTCGGGGCAGTTTCTCCATCCCGAAACGGCGAGCGAAGAAGATGATGATTTCGGACTCGGCACGCCGTTGCCCGACGACCGCGAGCAGGTGCGAAGCGAGGAACCGGCGGCTGGCGGCGCACCTCAGGAAAGACCGGTCTTCACCGTCGAATATAATGATCAAGACGATCGGCGATTCCAGCGCGTCGTCGATCTTTTCGTTGGCGAAAACGCGCTGACGGCAGCTGAAACCGAGGAGCTGGAACAGCATGTCGACGCGCTGTTCGCCGACGAACGCATGGCCGATCTCGGCCATTACGCCCGCATCGAAGCATGGCTCGCCCAACTGCTCGCCGAACGTTTTCCGCGCGGCGCCGACCTGTTCCCCAAGGTGGCGGAATATTTCCATTGGACCGCGCGCGCGCACGAACTCGGCATCCATCCGGCGATCCCCTGGCTGTTCAACGCGCATGAGGGCCACAGCCTGGTCCGCGAAATCGAAACGCCCGGCCACGCCTATCATCGCGAATGGGCCGAACTGGCGCGGGGGAAGCCCGACGGCCTGCTCTGGTTTCGCGCGATCGACAAGCCGCGAATGGCGAACCTGATCGCAACGGTACGCCGCGACTATCCGTGGCTGGAGCAGGAGCATTGGCAGCCCGCGCTTGTCGCGCGCTGGGAAAAGAAGGTCGAAGGTGGTGGGGTCAAGGGGCCGGGCGCCTGGACCTGGGCTATTATCGCCTTTCTGGCCCTTTCGGCAATCGGCCGCCTCGCAGGAAGTGACTCATCGCAGATCGATCATAATCCGGCCGCCGTCGCGGCGCTGTCGGCCGCAAACACCGACAAGCATATCGCCGAATTTATCGGCACCTTTCCATATGCAAGCGCGGACGGACGATCGGTGGAAACTCTGCGCGTCGAAAGCCCGAAAACCTATGCCACGCTTCAGCGCGTCGCCGCCGAATTCGACACGCTCGATGAAGCCCGCAACCGCATCATGATGCGAGAGATTACCGAGACCTATTATCTGATCATCGATAAGCTTCCCTATGAATTGCAAGTCGCTGATGCGAGATTCCGTGCGGCGATGATCAAGAAGATGAAGGACAATCCACGGGGTTGTGCGGATTTCATCCGCAATCCGCGAACCTACCTCCGGCAGGGGAACAGCACTGCCTACATCGCGCCGGACTATCAGTATCGGATGTTCTCGGTTGTACACGATCAGTATGACGATCGAGAATGGGCCCTCGTTCACAAAAACGCTAGCATTCCGGGTGAATTGATCGGAAGGTTGATTAAGCGCTCGGGGGTACCGGAAGCCAGGGTGCGTAAGGTTTTGAGCTCAAGCATGGCACCCGAAGCCGATGTCTGCCGCACGATGGGCAGTTTCTACGAGTTGCTGACCGAAATTCCTGCCAAAGAAGCGAGCCAGATATTGCCCGCTGTCTTGTAACATCGATCGGAGCCATTTGCTTGCGTGCCCTCATGTCCGCCCTGCTTGCGGTCGCCGTCATTTCAACCGCTGCCGCGCAAGATGCATTGCCGCCAGTCACAGCGCCAAATGACGCAACGCCGTCCATAGCCGACACCGACGTCCGCCAATTCGCCGCCATCGCGGGGCGCAAGGTCGTCGGGCACCCGGTCGGCGGCCCGGTCGCGACCGCCGACAAGGTGCTGCTCCTCGTGCGCGACGACAAGGGTTTTCCCGATATTGCCGGTAGTTTCGGCCTGCCCTCGCGCCAGTCGTTGCCTGCACCTCCGAAAGGCACGCTCGCGATCATCCGCCTGCACCAGCGGTCGACAACCATCGTCCCCGGTCCGACCGACGACGATCTTGCCTTTGTCGGGGCGAACCGGATTCCGCTGTTCGTGATCGGCGAATGGGCGCGTCCGGCGCCGATGTGGGAGGTCGCTTGGGTCGACGATACCGTCCGCTTCCGCACGATCGGCGAGGTCGGCGAAATCGGACCCTGGCGCGAATAGGCGGCTGGCGGCCGACGTTGGACGCGTTTGGGAGGCCTCCCGTCCCCTTGGCCGGCTCCAGCACTATCTTCCGCGGCCAAGGCGAACTATGACGCTGGGGTGACGTCTGGCTGACACAGATGTGACAGTCCTCCGCGAAAGACGAGCATGAGCAGCAATCCCCGCATCCAGACCACCGTGACACCACCGGTCCGTATCCAGCAGAATATTCTGGCGCGAAGCGAGCGGCGGCTACTGAACTGGATCTGTCCGCGCTTGCCCCGCTGGGTAACCCCCGACCAGCTCACCATATTGGGCTTCCTCGGCGCGGTGCTCGTCGCCGCGGGCTATATATTGAGCTGGCAGGACAGCGAATGGCTCGGCCTGTCGCTCGTCGGCTATATCGTCAACTGGTTCGGCGACTCGCTCGACGGCAGCCTTGCCCGCTGGCGGCGGATCGAGCGCCCCGCCTATGGCTATTTCGTCGATCACAGCGTCGACGCCGCCGCCACCCTGCTGATGATCAGCGCGATCGGCATGAGCCCCTATCTGCGGCTCGACGTCGCGTTGATGGGGGTCATCGGCTATTTCCTGCTGTCGATTCACACTTTCCTTTCCGCGAAGGTGGTCGGCGAATTTCGCCTGTCCTACATGGCCGGCGGCCCGACCGAATTGCGCCTGATGCTGATGGCGATGACGATGGCGATGCCGATCGTCGGCGGCGACGACATTCGCGGCACCAATTTTTCGCCGTTCGACCTGTTCGGCCTGTTCGTCGCCAGCATCCTCGTGACGCTGTTCGTCGTGCAAAGCTTTGCGCTGGCACGGACGCTGCGCGCCCGCGGCAACTGATACCCTAGGGCCGAACCCGCGCCTGACGATAGGTCCCGAGCAACCGCAGCGACTTGGTCTGGAAATCCAGCTCCTCGAGCGCCCGGTCGATATGGTCCTCGCCCGGCGCGCCGACGATGTCGGCGTAGAATTTCGTCGCCGCGAAACTGCCGCCGACCTGATAGCTTTCGAGCTTGGTCATATTGACGCCGTTCGTCGCGAAGCCGCCGAGCGCCTTGTACAGCGCCGCGGGAATATTCTTCACCTCGAAGACGAAGGTCGTCATGAGCGGCACGCCCTGCGGCACGTCGGCGAGCGGTTCGCGCGCCAGCACGACGAAGCGGGTCATATTGTGATCGGCATCCTCGATCCCCGCCTCGTGCAGCGTCAGCCCGTAAAGGTCGGCGGCATGCGGCGGCGCCACTGCGGCAAGGCCGACTTCGTCGCTGTCGGCGACCCAAGCCGCGGCGCCCGCGGTGTCGCTGTGCGCGACCGGATCGATATGGTTTGCGCGCAGCCAGTGGCGGCACTGGCCGAGCGCCTGCTCGTGGCTCATCGCGCGGGTGATCGGTCCGAGATTGCGGCTCATCAGGCCGTGGCGGATGCGCAGGAAATGTTCGCCGACGATCGACAGACCGGATTCGGGAAGCAGGAAGTGGATGTCGGCGACGCGGCCGTGCAGGCTGTTTTCGATCGGGATGATCGCGCGGTCGACGCGCCCCTCGCGAACGGCGTCGATCGCATCCTCGAAGCTGTAGCAGGGGAGCGGCAACGAATCCGCGGCATATTCGCGCGCCGCAAGGTCGCTGTTCGCGCCGGGCGCGCCCTGAAACGCCAGCCCGCGCGCCGGTTCGGCGAGTGCCGCCGCCGTCATGGCGTCGACCAGATGCTGCGCGGATGCCGAATAACTGCCCATGACCACCTTCCTCAACCGGAGCGGCGGCGCATAGCCGGGCGACGAAGCGTTCGCAACTCGCGCGCGACTGGGCGATCGGCCATTTCATCCCCTTGCGCCACCGTGCCCGCGCCAGTAAGGGAGCGACCAAATCATATCGTGCGCCCGGAGCGGGCGCCAGCGAACGGGGCTGCAAGAGCATGGACAATCGCAACAACACTATTGCCGGATGGGTACTTTTTGCCGGCATTTGCGCGCTGGGCCTGACGATCGGATCGGGCATGCTGTTCGCCGGCCACGCTCCCGAAAAGCCGGGTTTCCCCATCGAGGACGCCGAAGGCGGTGCCGGCGGCGGCGAATCGGCCGTGCCGCTCGGTAACCTGCTCGCTGCGGCCGACGTCGCCAAGGGCGAAGCGGTGTTCGCGAAATGCGCCGCCTGCCATACGATCAATTCGGGCGGCGCCAACGGCATCGGCCCCAACCTCTATGGCACACTGGGCGAGGAAATCGGCCACGGCAAGCATGGCTTCGCTTTCTCGACTGCGCTCTCGGGCATGGGCGGTAGCTGGGACTTCGAAAAAATGGACGCGTGGCTGACCAGCCCGCGCAAGTTCGCACCCGGGACGAAAATGTCGTTCGCGGGGCTCAGCAGCGCCGAGGATCGCGCCAATCTGCTCGTCTATCTGAACGCACAGGGTTCGAACCTGCCGCTGCCCGCCGCCGAGGCGGCCCCGGCAGCCGATGCCGCCGCTCCCGCGGAAGGCGCCGCGGCGCCGGCCGAAGGCGCGGACAAGGCCGCCGCAGCCCCGGCCGAGGGCGCAGCCCCCGCCGCCGGTGCGTCCCCCGCTCCGGCCGAAGCCAAGAAATAATGCGCACCCTGCCCGTCCTGCTGGCGGGCGCGCTTGCCCTCGCCGGCTGCGGCAAGAGCGAACCGGCCGCCGATTCGGCGACGACCGGCGAGGCTGCAGCCGAAGCGCCTGCCGCTGCGATCGAACCGACCGCCGCAATGGGCGAGCAGGTCTTCAAGCGCTGCATGGCCTGCCACACGATCGACGCCGGCGGCCGCAACGGGATCGGCCCCAATCTCCACGGCGTCGTCGGACGCGCAGTCGCCTCGCACGAAGGTTTTTCCTATTCGGGCGCGATGAAGGCGAAGGGCGGCATCTGGGACGAAGCGGCGCTCGACACCTATCTCGAAGCGCCGATGAAGGCGCTGCCCGGCACGCGCATGGCCTTTGCCGGCGTGATCGATGCCGCCGATCGCAAGGCGCTGATCCTGTATCTGAAAGAACAGTCGAAATAACTTTCGACCATCCTCCCCGCCGCTTTTGCGACAGGGAGGATTTCGGCGCTCAATGCGCCTCTTCGATATTCGCGTAGAAACCGTCGATGATCGCCCACGCCTCGGCGGCGGTCTCGACGAAGGTAAAGAGGTCGAGGTCGCGGGCGCTGATCACCCCCTCCTCCACCAGCGCGTCGAAATTGACGACGCGGTGCCAGAACTCCTTGCCGAACAGGACGATCGGGATCGGCTTGATCTTGCCGGTCTGGATCAGCGTCAGCAGCTCGAACATCTCGTCGAACGTGCCGAAGCCGCCAGGGAACACCGCGACCGCGCGCGCGCGAAGCAGAAAGTGCATCTTCCTGAGCGCGAAATAGTGGAACTGGAAACTCAAATCAGGCGTGACGTACCGGTTCGGCGCCTGCTCGTGCGGCAGCACGATGTTGAGCCCGATCGACTCGCGGCCCTCGTCGGCGGCGCCGCGGTTCGCGGCTTCCATGATCGACGGTCCGCCGCCCGAGCAGACGACGAAATGGCGGCAGCCCTTGTCGTCGCACGGCACCTGGCTCGCGAGCCGCGCCAGCGCCCGCGCCTCGTCGTAATAATGCGCCTTCGCCTTCAGCCGCCGCGCGATGTTGCGCTGGACGTCGTCGGTCGCCGCGGTTTCCAGCGCATCGGCCTCGTCAGGTTCGGGAATGCGCGCCGAGCCATAGATGACGAGCGTCGATTCGATCCCCGCTTCGTCGAGCAGCAGTTCGGGCTTGAGCAGTTCGAGCTGGAAGCGCACCGGGCGCAAATCCTCGCGCAACAGGAAGTCGGTATCCTGAAAGGCGAGCCGGTAAGCGGCGCTGGCGGTCTGCGGTGTGGTGGTCGCCTGTTCGGCGAAACGCGCGTCGTCCTTGGCCTTGTGGAAACGCGAACGATGAGGTTGTTTATCTTCAGCCATTGGCGGACGGCTAGCCGCTTGGCGCCGCTTTGCCAAGCCGCGCGGGATTTTAGCGGCAGTAGCCGTTGCCGCTCATGTCGAGGTGGAAGTGGTTATAATGCGCCGCATTGTAATCGGGGCTCAGCACCGTCCCGAAGCGCCGGCACGCCGATTTGTGCAGCGCGCGGAGGAAATCCTGCGACGGCTTGTCGCCCTGCCAGCCGCCGTCGAGCATGATCCGCCGTCCGTCGGCAAGTACGAAGCCCGAGACGTCGACCGCGTTCGAATAGGCGTGCTGCGACAGCCGGCCCGAGCGGC
The DNA here is from genome assembly GCF_001307295.1 of Sphingopyxis macrogoltabida. Lineage (NCBI taxonomy): Bacteria > Pseudomonadati > Pseudomonadota > Alphaproteobacteria > Sphingomonadales > Sphingopyxidaceae > Sphingopyxis > Sphingopyxis macrogoltabida. The sequence goes on from NZ_CP012700.1 coordinate 3,304,753, forward strand.
CGCCATAGATGTTGCGGCAACTATAGGTACCATAGGTCTCGATCTTGACGACCTCTTGCCCGAAATATTTCCGCGCCGCGGGGCGGACCGCATATTGCGCCCATGCCGCGAAATTGCGCGCGAGCGGGCAGGTCATCGCGCCAAGGTTGGTGACCGGGGTGCCGATATCGAGCAGCTTCACCGAATCGATCGAACTGCAGCCGCCGCCATGATCCTGGTTCGGCAGCGGCGTGAAGCGTACCCCCGCCTGCTTGAGGTCGAACGCGCATTGCTGCGCCTCGGCACTGGTGAACGAAGGCGTTCCCGTAACCTGCGGACGCTTGGGCGTGTTCGCACTCGCGCTAGCGTCCGGCCGCTTCCCGCGGTTGTTCTTCATCGCCTCGGGCGTTCCGAAACAGGCCGAAAGCGCCAGCGCCATGGTCGCTGCGACGAGCATCCGGGGCTGCAGGAAGGAGGGGATCGCCATGGGCGTCAATTTACCGACAATTTGGTTAACAGGCTGTAAACTATCTTCTCGCCTCGTCGCTAATTTCGCCCGGGCCGCGCATTTCATTTGACAGGCGGGCGCGCGACCCTAAAGGCGGCGCCGGGCCACGCGGTCCCAACGCCGCGCGAGCTCTCTGCAAGGAGAGACTATGATGAGTGAAGTGACGACGCCACAGGTGCGCCCGACGCGCCCCTATTTTTCTTCCGGTCCCTGCGCGAAGCCGCCGGGCTGGGACGCCTCCAAAATCGCTGTCGAATCGCTGGGCCGGTCGCACCGCGCCAAGATCGGCAAGACGCGCCTCGCCTATTGCATCGACCTGATGCGCGAGATGCTGCAGCTTCCCGACACGCACCGCATCGGCATCGTCCCCGGCTCCGACACCGGCGCCTTCGAAATGGCGATGTGGACGATGCTCGGCGCCCGCCCCGTCACGACGCTCGCATGGGAAAGCTTCGGAGAAGGCTGGGTCACCGACGCCGCCAAGCAGCTCCGGCTCGACCCGACGGTCATCCGCGCCGATTACGGCCAGCTTCCCGACCTGACCCAGGTCGACTGGTCGAACGACGTCCTCTTCACCTGGAACGGCACCACCAGCGGCGTGCGCGTCCCGAACGGCGACTGGATCGCCGCCGACCGCGAGGGGCTGAGCTTCGCCGACGCGACCAGCGCGGTGTTCGCCTACGACCTGCCGTGGGACAAGATCGACGTCGCAACCTTCAGCTGGCAGAAGGTGCTCGGCGGCGAAGGCGGCCATGGCGTGCTGATCCTTGGCCCGCGCGCGGTCGAACGGCTGGAGAATTACACCCCCGCCTGGCCGCTGCCGAAGGTCTTCCGCCTCGTTTCGAAGGGCGCGCTCGCGGAGGGTGTGTTCAAGGGCGAGACGATCAACACCCCCTCGATGCTCGCGGTCGAGGATGCGATCTTCGCGCTCGAATGGGCGAAGTCGCTCGGCGGTCTCGACGGGCTGAAGGCGCGCAGCGATGCAAACGCCGCGGCGCTCGACAAGATCGTCGCCGACCGCGACTGGCTCTCCCACCTCGCCGCCGATCCCGCCAGCCGCTCGAAGACCTCGGTCTGCCTGTCGGTCGCGGGCGCTGATGCGGATTTCATCAAGAAATTCGCCGGCGCGCTCGAAAAGGAAGGCGCGGCTTACGACGTCGCCGGCTACCGCGACGCGCCTCCGGGCCTGCGCATCTGGTGCGGCGCGACCGTCGACACCGCCGATATCGAAGCGCTCGGCCCGTGGCTCGACTGGGCCTACGCCAGCCTTTCGGCCTGACCTTTGTGTTCCCCGGCGCAAGCCGGGGCCCATTTCCCCATTCCGCCACACATCCCGGTTATCGCCGGGATACGGAGACATAAAATGACCGCACCCAAAGTCCTCATCAGCGACAAGATGGACCCCAAAGCCGCCGCGATCTTCAAGGAACGCGGCATCGACGTCGATGTCATCACCGGCAAGACCAAGGAAGAGCTGATCGCGATGATCGGCGACTATGACGGCCTCGCGATCCGTTCGGCCACCAAGGTCACTGCCGACGTCCTCGCCGCCGCGACGAACCTGAAGGTTGTTGGCCGCGCCGGCATCGGCGTCGACAATGTCGACATTCCCTCGGCGTCGAAGCAGGGCGTCATCGTGATGAACACCCCCTTCGGCAACAGCATCACCACCGCCGAACATGCGATCGCGATGATGTTCGCTCTCGCGCGCCAGGTTCCCGAGGCAAATGCGCTGACACAGGCGGGCAAATGGCCGAAGAACGACTTCATGGGGGTCGAACTGACATCGAAGACGCTCGGCCTGATCGGTTGCGGCAATATCGGCAGCATCGTCGCCGAACGCGCCATCGGGCTGCGCATGAAGGTCATCGCCTTCGACCCCTTCCTGACCCCAGAACGCGCGATCGAACTCGGCGTCGAGAAGGTCGAGCTCGACGGCCTGTTGACGCGCGCCGATTTCATCACGCTGCACACCCCGCTGACCGACCAGACGCGCAATATCCTGTCGAAGGAAAATCTCGCGAAGACCAAGCCGGGCGTGCGGATCATCAACTGCGCGCGCGGGGGGCTGGTCGACGAGGCGGCTCTCAAGGAAGCGCTCGATTCGGGCCATGTCGCGGGCGCCGCGCTCGACGTCTTTGCGTCCGAGCCGCCCGCGGCCGATCATCCGCTGTTCGGCACGCCGAACTTCATCTGCACGCCGCATCTCGGCGCGTCGACCGACGAGGCGCAGGTCAATGTCGCCATTCAGGTGGCCGAACAGATTTCGGACTATCTGCTCACCGGCGGCATCACCAACGCGCTTAACGTCCCCAGCCTGTCGGCCGAAGAGGCGCCGAAGCTGCGTCCCTATATGGAACTCGCCGAAAAGCTCGGTAGCCTGATCGGCCAGCTCGCGCACGACAACCTCACGACGATCTCCATCGAAGCCGAGGGTGCCGCCGCCGAGCTCAACCTGAAGCCGATCACCGCCGCGGTGCTCACGGGTCTCATGCGCCGCTATTCGGACAGCGTGAACATGGTCAACGCGCCGCATCTTGCGCGTGAACGCGGCCTCGACGTGCGCGAAGTGCGCCACGACCGCGAGGGCGATTACCACACGCTCGTCCGCGTCACCGTCGCCACCGAAGCGGGCGACCGCTCGGTCGCCGGCACGCTGTTCGGCAACAACGAACCGCGCCTCGTCGAGATGTTCGGCATCAAGGTCGAGGCCGATCTCGACGGCCACATGCTCTATATCGTCAACGAGGATGCGCCGGGCTTCATCGGCCGCATCGGCACCGCACTCGGCGAAGCCGGGCTCAACATCGGCACCTTCCACCTCGGCCGCCGCGCCGCGGGCGGCGAAGCGGTGCTGTTGCTCAGCCTCGATTCGCCGATGCCCGAACCGCTGCTGTGGCAGCTTTGCCAGCTTCCCGGCGTGAAGACGGTGAAGGGCCTCAAGTTTTAAAGCCCACCTCTCAATCCCGCTCGTGTCGAGCGAAGTCGAGACACCCATCGGTGAGAAATGCCTTCACGGCATCTCGACTTCGCTCGATGCGAACGGAATTCGGGATTGTTGACTCTCTTCGACCATCCTAAGGCCGCATGCGATGACCAAGGCCCCTGCCCTGCTTCCCGAAGGCCTCCGCGACCGCCTGCCCGTGCAGGCCGAGGCCACTTCGCGCGTCACCCGCGCGCTCGTCGATGCGATGCGCGCGCATGGCTATGGCCGCGTCTCGCCACCGCTCGCCGAGTTTCGCGAGACGCTCGGCGGCGACGACGACCGGCTGACGCGCGATCTCCTCCGCTTCACCGACCCGGTATCGCAGCGCACCCTCGCGCTGCGTCCCGACATCACCCGCCAGGTCGGCCGCATCGCGACCTCGCTGCTCGCCGGCGCGCCGCGCCCGCTGCGGCTCTGCTACGCAGGGCAGGTCGTCAAGCTGCGCGCCAGCCAGCTTCGCCCCGCGCGCGAGATGCTGCAGGTCGGCGCCGAACTGATCGGCAGCGACAGCGTCGCCGCGGCGCGCGAGATCGTCACCGTCGCGATCGACGCGCTCGATGCCGCCGGGATCGGTCCGGTGACGATCGATTTCACCCTGCCCGACGTCGTCGAGCTGCTGGCGAACGGGCCGCTCCCCGTCGCCGTCCCCGTCGAGGATTTGCAGGGCGAGCTCGACGCCAAGGACGCTGGCGCGCTCGCCCGGCTCGGCGCCGAGGGCTATCTGCCGTTACTGCGCGCAACGGGACCTTTCGATCAGGCGATTGCAGAGCTGCGCGCGTTCGATACGACGGGCGTTCTCGACACGCGCATCGACGCGCTCGAAGCGATTGCGGCGCCGATCCGCGGCCGAGCGACGCTCACGCTCGACCCGACCGAGCGCCACGGATTCGCCTATCAAAGCTGGTTCGGCTTCTCGATCTTCGTTCCCGGACAGGGCGACATCATCGGCCGCGGCGGCAGCTATGCCATCCCGGTCGGCGAAGACCGCGAAGAGGCGGCGGTCGGCTTCTCGCTCTACCCCGATCCGCTGATCGACGAAGGGCTGGGCGGCGAGGACGATGCCGAACGCCGCATCTTCCTGCCGCTGGGCCATAACGCAGCGATTGCGGCGGGGCTACGCGCCGACGGGTGGCAGACGCTGGCGGCGCTATCCGACGCCGACGACGCCCGCGCGCTCGGTTGCGGGTTCATGCTTGGCCCCGACGGGCCGGTCGAGGTATAGGCGCCTCGCTTCCTGATCGTCATCCCGGCGAAGGCCGGGATCTCATCATCGCGTTCCAAAGCACCGGCGAGATCCCGGCCTTCGCCGAGATGACGGATGGCTCAGAAATCCGAAACGCCGAACCGCGGAATCCCCTGATTGACGCCCGGCGGATCGAGCACCGTCACGTCGAGTTCGACCGGCTCGCCGATCCAATGCGCCAGCGTCGTATGATCGGCGAGGTCGTCGTCGGTCAGCGGATGGACCAGCGCCCGGAGCGCCGTCGCCTCGATCGCGGCCGTCACCGCGGAAATCGATTCGGCCAGAAAATGCACCTCATATTGCGCGATCGGATGCGGGCCGACGCCGGCATCGGTCATCTGCCCGACGAACAATATCGCGGGGTCGCGCCCGAAACGCTCGCGCAAATCCTCGGCGGCGCGGCGTTCGTCGGCATCATAATAGATATGGGCGTGATAGGGGGCGGAGGCATCGGTCATGGCTTATGCTTTCGCGCATTTTTGGCGCCACCGCCAGACCTCCGCATGCGACGGTACAATATCGCCGGAATATGACAAAACCGTACCGTCACGCTTGCCTCTGCAGCGAAATCCGCTAAGGCCGCGCCGGGCCAGCACCGCGTGTTTCAAGGCCCGGTTCAGCAGGACAGCATCATGGCAAATGTTACCGTCATCGGGTCGCAATGGGGCGACGAGGGCAAGGGCAAGATCGTCGACTGGCTCGCCAGCCGCGCCGATGCCGTGGTCCGGTTCCAGGGCGGTCACAATGCCGGCCATACGCTCGTCGTCGGCAACCAGACCTACAAGCTGTCGCTGCTCCCGTCGGGCATCGTCACCGGCACGCTGTCGATCATCGGCAACGGCGTCGTGCTCGACCCGTGGGCGCTGCGCGACGAGATCACGAAGCTGCGCGGACAGGGCGTCGTGATCAACGCCGACAATTTCGCGATCGCCGACAATTGCCCGCTGATCCTGCCCTTCCACCGCGACCTCGATGCGCTGCGCGAGACCGCCGCAGGCGCCGGCAAGATCGGCACCACCGGCCGCGGCATCGGCCCCGCTTATGAGGACAAGGTCGGCCGCCGCGCGATCCGCGTCTGCGACCTTGCCCATCTCGACAAGCTCGATCCGCAGATCGACCGCCTGACCGCGCACCACGACGCGCTGCGCGCCGGCTTCGGCGAACCGCCGATCGACCGCGAGCGGCTGAAGGCCGATCTCGCCGAGATCGCCGACTATGTGCTCGAATATGCGCAGCCGGTGTGGAAGCGTCTGAAAAAGGTGCGCAAGGCGGGCGCACGCATCTTGTTCGAGGGCGCGCAGGGCGTGCTGCTCGACGTCGATCACGGCACCTATCCCTTCGTCACCAGCTCGAACACCGTCAGCGGCACCGCGGCGTCGGGTTCGGGACTCGGTCCGTCGGCGGTCGGCTTCGTGCTCGGGATCGCGAAGGCCTATACGACCCGCGTCGGCAGCGGCCCCTTCCCGACCGAACTCGAGGACGAGATCGGCCAGAAGCTCGGCGAGCGCGGGCATGAATTCGGCACCGTCACCGGACGCAAGCGCCGTTGCGGCTGGTTCGATGCGGTGCTCGTGCGGCAGAGCTGCGCGGTATCGGGCGTCACCGGCATCGCGCTGACCAAGCTCGACGTGCTCGACGGCTTCGACACGATCCGCATCTGCACCGGCTATCGGCTGCGCGGCAAGATCCTCGACTATTTCCCGGCGCACGCCGCCGATCAGGCCGAGGTCGAGCCGATCTACGAGGAAATGGACGGCTGGCAGGAAACGACCGCGGGCGCGCGCAGCTATGCCGACCTGCCCGCGCAGGCGATAAAATATATCCAGCGCGTGCAGGAACTCATTGAAACCCCGATCGCGCTCGTATCGACGAGCCCCGAGCGCGAGGACACGATCCTGATCCGCGATCCGTTCAGCGACTAGGCGACGCGCGCGGGCGCGCTATACTCGCCCTCCCGCGGGAGGGTGAAATGGCGACACGCAAGACCGGCTGGAACGAAGGCGCGACGCTGCTGATCGTGCTGATGGCGGCGCTGCTCGTCATGAGCGCCCTCGTCCTCGGCCTCGCCGGCACCGGCGTCGACGGCATCCGCATGCTGATCCGCGCGACGGCGCGCAGCTCGCTGCTGCTGTTCGTCGCCGCCTTCACCGCCAGCGCATTGGTCCGGCTGTGGCCCATGCCCATGACGCGCTGGACGATCCTCAACCGGCGCTGGATCGGGCTCGGCTTCGCCGTTTCGCACCTTGTCCACCTGATCGCGATCCTGTGGCTCTTCGGCGCGCATGACGGCCAGCCGCCACCGCCGGTCACGACGCTCGTCCGCGGCGGCATCGCCTATGTCTTCATCGCGCTGCTCGCCGCGACCTCGTTCGATGGCGCGATCCGGAAGCTCGGCGCGCGGAACTGGAAGCGTCTGCACACCGCAGGCGTCTGGTATATCTGGCTGATCTTCATGGTCAGCTACGGCGGTCGCGCCGCGGTCGATCCCTTCTATTGGCCACCGGCGCTGTTGCTGATCGCGACGGCAGGTCTGCGTATCCCCGCAAAGCGCAGGAAGGTAGCGACATGATCCCGCACAATATATTGACCGGCTTGTCGCTGCTGACGCTTGCCGCCTGTGGATCGGCGAGTTCGCAACCGCCGCCGCTTGCCGCCGGCACCAAGGCCGACCGCCTGCTCGTCGATAAAAGCGACCGCACCCTGATCGCCTATCGCGGCGACCGCGAGATCGTTCGATATACGGGCATCCGGTTCGGCGACGCCCCCACCGGCCCCAAGCGCTTCGAGGGCGACGAGCGGACACCCGAGGGCCACTACATGATCGACGGCCGCAACGGCGCCAGCCGCTACCATCTCTCGCTCCGAATATCCTATCCGAACACCGCCGACCGCACCTATGCTAGGGCGCGCGGGCGCTCGCCGGGCGGCGACATCTTCATCCACGGCCAGCCCAATGGCTGGCCCGGCCCGCCGATCGCGCGCGACTGGACCGACGGTTGCATCGCGCTGTCGAATGCCGAGATAAAGCAGTTGTGGGACATCGTCCCCGATGGCACGCCGATCACCATCCGTCCTTAGGAGATCATATGTCCCGGCACATCCTCGTCTTTTATGGAAGCTACCGCCGCGACCGTCAGGGTATCAAGCTTGCCCGGTGGCTGGTCGATGCGATCGGCACGCGCGGCGACAGTGCCGAGTTGATCGACGCCAAAGCGGTCGATCTTCCAATGCTCGACCGCATGTACAAGGAATATGCGGAAGGCGAGGCGCCGCCGGCAATGGAGGAACTCGCGGGCAAGATCCGCGCCGCCGACGGCTTTCTGTTCGTCACCGGCGAATATAATTGGGGCATGCAGCCGGGGCTGAAGAATTTGACCGACCATTATCTGGAGGAATGGTTCTGGCGCCCCGCCGCAATCGCCTGTTATTCTGCCGGCCCCTATTCGGGGGTGCGTGCGATGATGGGATGGCGCGATACGCTGGGCGAGATGGGAATGGCGGTCATTTCATCGATCCTGCCGGTCGGCAAGATCGGCAAGGCGTTTGACGAGGATGGCCGGCCCGCCGGGGACGACGGCGCTCGTCTGGTGAAATCCTTCCCGCGCTTCGCCGACGATTTCAACTGGTGGATCGATGCAGCAAAGGCGCAGCGCGCCCGGCAGGACCCGCCCTACTGAATCATCGCCGCTTTTCTAACCCGATTTCAGCTCGGCATTGAGCCGCAGGCTCGCGCGCCAGAAGAAGAAGGCCGGGATCAGCCCGAGCCATGCGGCGCCATAGAGTACCCAGCGCACGCTTTCCTGCCCGGCCACCGGCTGCAAGGCGTCGGACATCACCCCGAACAGGAAAGGCCCGAGCCCGAGCCCGATCAGATTCTGCCCGAACAGCATGATCGACGCGGCGACCGCGCGGGCGCGCGGCTGCACCAGCCCCTGCACACAGCCATAGGCTGGGCCGTAATAGGCATTGTTGACGATGCTCGGCACGACGAGCAGCGCCATCGCGACCAGCCAATGCTCCATATAATAGCCGAGGAACAGGATCGGCGCGACGATCACCATGCCGAAGGCGGGGAAAGTCAGGATATGCCGCTTGTCGCGCGCGCCATATTTGTCGGCGAGCTTGCCGCCGAGCCAGGTGCCGAGCGCCGCCGCCAACCCGAGCACGACCGCCATCGACAGTCCCGCCTCGGTCGTCGACAGCCCATGGCTGCGGATGAAGAAGCTGATCGTCCACAGCCCCTTGCCGTAACCGAGGAAGGCGGTGACCGAAGCGGCAATCAGGATATAGACGAAGGCGCGCGAGGCGAAGATTTCGCGCAGCGCCTCGCGCGTCGACAGCGGCGCCGCTGTATTGGCCGTCGCAGCGGTTTCCGCCGGGCGGAGGTGCCGCGGCTCGCGCATCACGAACAGCACAACGAGCGCCAGCAATAGCCCCGGCGCCCCGACGAGCATCAGCGCTGCGCGCCAGCCATAAAGGTCGTTGACGACGCCGCCGATGATCAGCCCGAGGAGCGACCCGACCGGCACACCGAGCCCATAGAAAGCGATCGCCGACGAACGCTTTTCGGGAGCGACGCTGTCGGCGATCAGCGAATGGGCCGCCGGCGTGCAGCCCGCCTCGCCGATGCCGACGCCGATGCGGGCAAGCAGGAGCTGGACGAAATTCTGCGCCAGCCCGCACACCGCCGTCATCGCCGACCAGATCGCCAGCGACAGCGCGATCAGCCGCACGCGGTTGGTCCCGTCCTTGTCGGCATAACGCGCGATCGGGATACCAAGCAGCGCGTAAAAGACCGCAAACGCCGGGCCCGCGAGCAGGCCGAGCTCGGTATCCGACAGCCCAAGGTCGCGCTTGATCGGCTCGGCAAGGATATTGACGATCTGCCGGTCGAGGAAATTGAAGATATAGACGACCAGCAGGATCCACAGCATCGTCCGCGTGTGCGCGGCGACGCCATCGGTCGGCGGCGCGCCGATACCCTGAGCCAAGGCAGGCTTTTCGTTCATCCGTCTCTCCCGGGACCATGGGTGCAGGCGATGACACCCGGTGTCAACGTCGCGCCGGCGCCCGGGAAATCACCGCTTGCAATTGCCGCTACGGCTGCCAGCCTCGCCGCCATGCAAAAAATTTCGCTGTTAGCCGCTGCCGCCCTGCTCGCGATCGCTCCCGCAGCCCCGAGCGCGGCCATGCCGCCGCCGCTTCCCGACGTCGAGGGCAAGGATGCCGCGATGCTGCAGGCGGAAATGGCGACCGGCTGGCTGTATGACGGGCTGGTCGGCGACGCCTATCTCGACCGGCTCGGTCGGCTCGACGATTATGGACCAAAACTGGACGCCGTCATCGCGACCTTTTCCTTCGCCGACGTCGGGGTCGAAACGAAGCGCCTTTACGAGGAACGCAAGGCCGGCAAGCTGCGCGGGCCGCTCCACGGCATCCCGGTCCTGATCAAGGACAATATCGAGGTCGCCGGTCTTTCGACCACCGCCGGTTCGCTCGCGCTCAAGGACAATATGACGGGCCGCGATGCGTTCATCGTCACCCGGCTGCGCGATGCGGGAGCGGTCATCCTCGGGAAGACGAACCTCAGCGAATGGGCGAACATCCGTTCGGACAAATCGACGAGCGGCTGGAGCGCGGTCGGCGGGCTTACCAAAAATCCACACGCGCTCGATCGCAACGCGTGCGGCTCGTCGTCGGGCAGCGCCGCCGCCGTCGCCGCAAGCCTCGCGCCGCTCGCGATCGGCACCGAGACCGACGGCTCGATCACCTGCCCCGCCGCGGTCAACGGCGTCGTCGGCTTCAAACCAAGCGTCGGACTGGTCAGCCGCAGCTTCATCGTGCCGATCAGTCACAGTCAGGACACCGCCGGGCCGATCACCCTGACCGTGCGCGATGCCGCGGCGGTGATGAGTGCGATCGTCGGCAGCGATCCCGCCGATCCGGCGACGGCCGGGGCCGACGCGCGCAAGGCGGATTATGTCGCGGCGCTGTCGCCCGGCGCGTTGAAGGGCAAGCGCGTCGGGGTGCTGCGCGACCGCGTCGGCGACCGGGCCGATATCACCGCGCTGTTCGACGCGGCGCTGGCGCAGATGACGGCGCTCGGTGCGACGGTCGTCGAGATCGGGGACAGCCGCAGCGGGCAGGAGAAGCTGGGCAAGGCCGAACTCGACGTCCTGATGACCGAGCTTAAGGCGGATCTGAATGCCTATCTTGCGGCTCTGCCGAACGCGAACGGCCCCAAAAGCCTCGCCGACGTCATCGCGTTCAACAAGGCGCATCCCGAAGAATTGCAATGGTTCGATCAGGCGCTGTTCGAGCTGGCCGAAACCAAAGGCGGCCTCGACGATCCCGCCTATCTCGAAGCGAAGGCAACCGCGCTGCGACTGGCGGGCGCCGAGGGCATCGACCGGCTGCTCAAGGCGCATGATGTCGACCTGCTGCTCGGGGTCACCAACGGCCCTGCGTGGGTCAGCGACCTCGAAAAGGGCGACGCCTATGACGGCCCGAGCGTCAGCCAGATGCCCGCCGTCGCCGGCTACCCCCACCTGACGGTGCCGATGGGACTGGTCGACGGGCTACCGATCGGATTGTCCTTCATCGGCGCCAAATGGAGCGATGCCGACATATTGGCGGCGGGCTATGCCTATGAACAGGCGAACCGGAAACGCACGCCACCGACCTATCGCGCCAGCTCGACGCCCTAGGCTATTTTCCGCCCCGCCGCCGCTGCCAGCCCAGTTCCTCGAGCTCGAGCAGTTCCATCGGCACATGGATGGTGCGGATCGCGAGCCGCACCTCGACGAGGAACAGGATCAGCGAAGTCAACAGAAGCAGCATCGCCACGGTGAACGCCCAAGCCGCGGCGCGGCCGAGGTTGAAGCCGGCAACCTCCTGCGCGAACAGCAGCGCGACGAGCAGGCAGACGACGATCCCGCACGCGACTGCCGCGAGGATCGAGTTGTTGATGATCGCCATGCGCCGGTCGGCGGTGCGCAGTTCCGCCACAATGCGCTCATGTTCGGCGCCTTCGGTGTCGGGCCAGCGCTCGATCAACGTCCGCGAACGGTCGACGACGCGCGCCAGTCGGCCCGCAATGACGTTGAGCAGGCTGCCGGTCGCCACCAGCAGGAACACCGGCGTGACCGACAACTGGATCGTCTGCGCGATCGCGCTCGCCGAGGACATTACCCCCCGCCGCCCGCCGCAACCGATGGCGTGTTGACGCCGTGCATCGCGAGGAACTTGCGCACGTTGCGCGCCGCCTGGCGAATGCGCTGCTCATTCTCGACCATCGCGATGCGGACATAGCCTTCGCCATCCTCGCCATAGCCGACGCCAGGGGCAACCGCGACCTTGGCATGGGTCAGGAGCTGCTTCGAAAATTCGAGGCTGCCCATCTCCTTGAGCGCGGGGGGCAGCGGCGCCCAGGCGAACATCGACGCCTTGGGGCTCGGGATGTCCCAGCCGGCACGGCCGAAGCTTTCGACCATCACGTCGCGGCGCTTCTGGTAAAGTTCGCGGTTCTTCGCGACGATATCCTGCGGACCGTTGAGCGCGGCGCAGGCGGCGGCCTGGATCGGGGTGAAGGCGCCATAGTCGAGGTACGACTTCACGCGCGTCATCGCCGCGATCAGCCGCTTGTTGCCGACCGCAAAGCCCATGCGCCAGCCCGCCATCGAATAGGTCTTCGACATCGAGGTGAACTCGACCGCGACATCTTTCGCACCCGGCACCTGCAGGATCGAAGGCGTCGGGTTGCCGTCGTAATAGAGCTCCGAATAGGCGAGGTCCGAAAGCACCCAGACCTTGTTCTCTTTCGCCCAGGCGACGAGCCGTTCGTAAAAGGCGAGATCGACCGATTCCGCTGTCGGATTCGACGGATAGTTGACGACGAGGATCGACGGGCGCGGCACGGTGAACGCCATCGCGCGATCGAGCGCGCGCCAGTAATTCTCGTCCGGCGTCGTCGGCACGCTGCGGATCGTCGCCCCGGCGATGATGAAGCCGAAGGTGTGGATGGGATAGCTGGGGTTCGGCGCGAGCACGACGTCGCCCGGCCCGGTGATCGCGGTCGCGAGGCTCGCGAGCCCTTCCTTCGACCCCATCGTCACCACGACCTCGCTCTCGGGATCGAGCTCGACGTTGAAACGGCGCGCGTAATAATTGGCCTGCGCACGGCGGAGGCCCGGAATGCCCTTCGACTGCGAATAGCCGTGCGCGTCGGGCTTCATTGCGACTTCGCAGAGCTTCTCGATCACATGCGCGGGCGGCGGCAGGTCGGGGTTGCCCATCCCCAGGTCGATGATGTCCTCTCCCGCGGCGCGGGCGGCCGCACGCATCGCATTGACTTCGGCGATGACATAGGGCGGCAGGCGCTTGATGCGATAGAATTCATCGTCGGACATGGGAAACTAGAACAACTCCTTTGCGTTTATGAACAGAAGCGTGAACGGCTTCTCGCCAGTCGCGGCAAGCCTTGTTATAGAGATTCTATCGGTACTGGCCAGCGGGAACGAGCATGAACGAAGCAGACAAGGGTGATACGACCGAAGCTTCCAATCCCTTCCTGCCCTCGCCCGAAGACATACAGCATTGGGCCAGCGTGATGGGCCGCGCGCAGCAGATGATGCTCGAATATGCGCTGGGTCAGGCGAACCAGGGCAACAGCGCCGCCGCCACCCTGTTCGATCCGGCGAGCTGGCTGCAGAACCCGACGACGCAGGCGTGGGCCGAACAATCGGCGCAGATGTGGGAGCAGGGCGCGCGCTTCTGGACCTCGCTCGCCACCTTGCAGCCCTTCACCCCCGCCGCCGAAGCGTCGAAGGACAAAAGGTTCGCCGACCCCGACTGGACCGGGAACCCGGTCTTCGCGATGATCCGTCAGACCTATGGCATGCTGTCCGAGCAATTGCTCACGACGACGCGCCAGATGCAGGGGCTCGACGAGGCGGCGCGCGCGAAGCTGGAGTTCGCGGCGAAGAATATGGCCGAGGCGCTGTCGCCGACCAACCTTGCGCTCACCAATCCCGAAGTGATCCGGCGCGCGGTCGAAACGCGCGGCGAGAGCCTGCTCAAGGGACTCAAACATATGCTGAGCGACCTGTCGCGCGGGCAGCTCAGCCATGTCGACCCCGATGCGTTCGAGGTCGGGGTCAATATCGCGACGACCCCGGGCAAGGTGATCCACGAGACCCCGCTCTACCAGCTCATCCATTACGCCCCGACGACGAAGGAGGTCTTCGCGGTCCCGCTCGTCATCTTCCCGCCATGGATCAACCGCTTCTATATCCTCGACCTCAACCCGGCGAAAAGCTTCGTCGCCTGGGCGGTGGAACAGGGTCTTTCGGTGTTCATGGTGTCTTGGAAGTCGGCCGACGCGTCGATGAAGGACGTCATATGGGACGATTATGTCGCAGCACAGGTCGACGCGATCGACACCGTCCGCGCGCTGCTCGATGTCCCCGCGGTCCACACGATCGGCTATTGCGTTGCGGGCACGACGCTCGCCGCGACGCTCGCGATGCTGTCTGCGAAGGGCGAGGCGGACAAGGTCAAGTCGGTGACCTTCTTCACCGCACAGGTCGATTTCGAGCGCGCCGGCGAGCTCAAGATGTTTGTCGACGACAGCTATCTGTCGCTGCTGCAACAGCTCTCGGCGCCGGGCTATCTCGACGGGCGTTACATGGCCGCGACCTTCAACAGCCTGCGCGGCCGCGACCTCATCTGGAATTATGTCGTCAGCAATTATCTGCTCGGCAACGACTATCCGCCCTTCGATCTCCTCTACTGGAACGGCGACACGACCAACCTGCCCGCGACTTGGCACCGCCAGTATCTGGTCGATCTTTATCGCGACAACCGGCTGGTCGTTCCGAACAGCCTGTCGGTGTGCGGCACGCCGATCGACCTCCGCAAGATCGAGGTTCCTGCCTATATCCAGGCCGGACGCGACGACCATATCGCACCGCTGGCGAGCGTGTGGCGGCTGATGGACAATCTGTCGGGTCCGAAAACCTTCCTGCTCGCCGGATCGGGGCATATCGCGGGCGTCGTCAACCCGCCCGCCGCCGGCAAATATCAATATTGGACCGGCGACAATGCGGCATCGTCGCTCGAAGCGTTCGAGGCCGGTGCGACCGAGACCAAGGGCAGCTGGTGGCCGCACTGGATCGGCTGGATCGCCGGGCAAGACGGCAAAAAAATCGCCGCAAAGGGCGCTCGCATCCCCGGAAAAGGCGCCAAAAAGGCGATCGAGGATGCCCCCGGACGCTATGTCAAACAGCGGTAATATCAGCGAAATATAAGGTTCGGGCGATCGGGGCTACCGCCATTTTTGTGCACTGCACAAAAACTCTTGAAATTCCCGATCCACTGCTATATTGTGCACTGCAACATAAAGGAGTTGTCCCGATGGCTACCAAGTTGGATAGTGCCGAAAAGGCTTTCGAAGCCGCGACGCTGGATACCGCTGCCGCCCCCGTGGCTGCTCCTGCCGCTCCGGTCGTTGCTGCCCCGGCAGCCGAAAAGATCGAAGCGCCCGTAAAGACCAAGACCGTCGCGGCGAAGGCCAAGCCGGTCCAAAAGAAAGCCGCAAAGCCGGCAGCAAAGAAGGCCGCTCCCAAGAAGGCGGCCGCAAAGACCATTGCCCCCACGACAAAGGCCGCGCCGAAGCCGGTCGCCGCCGCCACCAAAGGACTGAAGACCATGAACGACACCGTCAAGAAGTTCGCCGAAGATGCGAAGACCCGCGCCGAAGCGCTGACCGCCGACTTCAACGAAAAGGCGAAGGAAGCTTTCGCCAAGTCGAGCAAGCTCGCCGAAGAAGCCGTCGAATTCAACAAGGCGAACATCGAAGCGCTGGTTGAATCGGGCAAGATCGCTGCCAAGGGCATCGAAACGCTCGGCCAGGAAGGCGTGACCTTCGCCCGCAAGAGCTTCGAAGACACGACCGCCGCGCTGAAGGGCTACACCGCCGTCAAGTCGCCGACCGAATTCTTCAAGCTCTATGCCGAAAACAGCAAGAAGGCGTTCGACGCCGCCGTTGCGCAGACCTCGAAGACCAGCGAACTCGTCGTCAAGCTGACGAACGACAGCTTTGCGCCGATCTCGAACCGCGTTTCGGTCATCAGCTCGAAGATGAAGGCAGCCTAAGGGCCTTCATTTTCCACCGCCGGCGCGGGCACTCTCCCCTCCTCCCCGCCCGCGCAGGCAAACCAGGACCGCTCGCAGCCTTTACGGATGCGGGCGGTTCCTGCTTTTTTCGGGCCGGTTTCGCGGCGAAACGGCGATTAACCACCCCGCCCTCTTGCGAATCCGCTTCGGCGTGCGATATTCTGGACCATGATGTTTCCCGCTCCGATCCCCCATCCGGCCCGTGCGATGGCCGACAAGGACGATGGCTCGCCCGGCACCCCGGGTGTCGGCATCGCGACGCGTACCCGCGCGAAGGCGAAAAAGCCTTCGATGTATAAGGTGCTGCTGCTCAACGACGATTACACGCCGATGGAATTCGTCGTGATGGTGCTCCAGCGTTTCTTCAACATGGACATCGAACAGGCGACGCAGGTGATGCTCCACGTCCACCAGCAGGGCGTCGGCGTCTGCGGCGTGTTCAGCTACGAAGTTGCAGAGACCAAGGTCAATCAGGTGATGGACGCCGCGCGGCAGAACCAGCACCCGCTCCAGTGCACGCTCGAAAAGGCCTGATCAGCCCGCTTTCGCCGCCTGTTCGGCCCTGAGCGCCGCCGACGGCTCGCCTTTCAGATCGCCGTAACGCAAAGGCTCGCCGCAGCCGGGGCAGACGGTCGACGTGCCGACATCGGCGCCGCAAGCGCGATGAAAATAGCGCATGGCCGGGCCCGATCCGGTCTCTCCCTCCGCATAGGCCCAGCGTTCGGCCCAATTGCGCATCGCATAGAGGATATCGAACATGTCCTTGCCCTTGGCGGTCAGCCGATATTCGTAACGCGGCGGGCGATCCTGATAGGCGTGACGCTCTGCCACCCCTTCCCCCACCAGCAGCTTGAGCCGCGCCGAGACGAGTTGCGGGCCGAGACCGGTGTTCGCCGCGATGGCCTCGAACCGCCGCTTGCCGAAAAACAGATCGCGCAGGATCAGCAGCACCGCGCGGTCGCCGAGCAGTTCGGCCGACCGCCCGACGGGGCAGAACGTATCCGACAGATCGGCGCGTTTGGGCATGGCGTCACTCAACGATGCAAATTTGCTCTTGTCACTATGTTTATCATAGTTACGATCGGGGGCAAGAGGAGAGTCGCTTATGTCCACCCCCGCAGCCGTGATCATCGGAGCCGGCGACGCAACCGGCGGCGCCATCGCGCGCGCCTTCGCAGCCGAAGGCCTCACCGCGTGCGTCAACCGGCGCGAACGGAATGCCGACGCGCTCGAAACGCTGGCGCAGTCGATCCGCGACGACGGCCGCAAGGCACGCGCCTTCCCCGCCGATGCCCGCGACGAAGAGGCGATGATCGCGCTGTTCGATCGGGTCGAGGCCGAGGTCGGCCCGGTCGAGGTCGCGGTGTTCAACATCGGCGCCAACGTGAACTTCCCGATCGGCGAGACCACCGTCCGCGTTTATACCAAGGTCTGGGAAATGGCCTGCCTCGGCGGTTTCCTCATGGGCCGCGAAGCCGCGAAGCGCATGGCGCCGCGCGGCCGCGGTACGATCCTTTTCACCGGCGCGACGGCGTCCTTGCGCGGCGGCGCCGGCTTTGCCGCCTTCTCGGGCGCCAAGGGCGCCTTGCGCATGCTTGCCCAGTCGATGGCGCGCGAGCTGGGTCCGCATGGCGTGCACGTGGCGCACACGATCATCGACGGCGCGATCGACACCGAATTCATCAAGGGCCGCCATCCCGACTTCGACAAGGCCAAGGCGCAGGATCTGATCCTCAATCCCGACGCCATCGCCGCCAATTATGTGATGCTCCACAAGCAGCCAAAAAGCGCCTGGACGCACGAACTCGACCTCCGCCCCTGGGGAGAAAAATGGTGACCGAAAGCCCGAAAAAGACACTCGAACTCATCTTCGATTTCGGCAGCCCGAACGCCTATCTGACGCTGCGGGTGCTGCCCGAACTGCTCGACCGCACCGGTGCCGATCTGGTGATCACCCCGTGCCTGCTCGGCGGGATCTTCAAGGCCACGGGCAACAAGGCGCCGATGATCCAATATGCCGAGGCTCCGGCCAAGCTCGCCTATGAGCATCTCGAGATGCGGCGCTTCATCGAAAAACACGGCCTGACCAAATTCCGCCTCAACCCGCATTTTCCGGTGAACACGCTGCTGATCATGCGCGGCGGGATCGTCGCGGCGGACGAAGGCGTGCTCGACGACTATGTCGATGCGGTGAACCGCGCGATGTGGGAAGAAGGGCTGAAAATGGACGACCCGCAAGTCGCCGCGACCTTCCTCTCGGAAAACGGCTTCGACGGCCCGGCGCTGCTGGCACGGACGCAGGAGCCGGAGATCAAGGCGAAGCTCGTCGCCAATACCGAAATAGCGGTCGCGCGTGGCGTCTTCGGTATCCCGACCTTCTTCGTCGGTGACGAGATGTTCTTCGGCAAGGACCGGCTGGCGCAGGTCGAAGCGGCGCTCGGCTGATATCTATCCAGCGGTCGCTGCCGGCTGCGGCGGCCGCCCCGCCACCCAGATGCCCGCGACGATCAGCGCCAGCCCTGCGACATGGAACAGGTGCAGCGTCTCGCCGAGGAAAAGCATCGCCAGCCCTGCGCCCATCAGCGGCATGACGTTCATATATTGGCCGGTCGCGGCCGACCCGATCAGTTCGACCCCGCGATTGAAGAAAAGATAGGCGAGGAACGAAGGAAAGACCGAAACATAGGCGATCGCCAGCGCGCTTCCTGGCGCCGCGACGATCCGCTTCCCTGCCCACAGTTCGACCGCATAAACGGGCGCGATCACGACGATCCCGACGATGATCGAGGCGGCGAGAAAGCTCAGCGGATGCACCGCCGGCCGGCGGCGGAGCAGCACCGAATAGAGCGCCCAGAGCAGCACCGCGCCGCCGATGATCGCATCGCCGATATTGAGCTGTAGCGCGATCAGCAGCGCCGGGTCGCCGCGCCCGACGATCGTCAGCACCCCGGCCAGCGACACCAGCACGCCCGCGACCTGACGCAGGCTCGTCCGGTCGCGCATCACCAGCGCCCCGACGATCAGAATCAGCGCCGGCTGCGCCGACTGGATCAGCATCGAATTGAGCGCCGTCGTACTCTGCAAACCTGTGTAGAGGAGGATGTTGAACGACCCGATCGCCAGCGCGCCGAGGACCGCGACGATCGGCCAGTTCGCCCGCAGCGCCGGCCAGTCGCGCTTCAGATGCGGCCACGCCAGCGGCAGCAACAGCAACAGCGCGAAGGTCCAGCGCCAGAAGGAAAGCGCCGCGGGCGGGACGAGTTCGCGCGCCGCGCGCCCGACGATCGAATTGCCCGCCCAGAACAGCGCGGTGAAAGTCAGCAGCACATAGGCCCGCGACCAGAGCGCCGTCAGCGGCCCGCCATCGTTCGTCATTCGCATCGTTTCCCGTTCGCGCCGCAGGGCGTCAGCCCGCTCTTTCACGGCCCGGCGGAAATATGCAACCGGCGTGGGAAGGGACCGGCACGGACGCCGGTCCCTTCCGTCACCTCGCCTAGCTGAAATCGAGCTGGATGATCTGGCTCGGCGTCGCGCGGCAATACATTTCGATCGAGCGCGCGCCGTCGGGATAGGTTGCGGTCATGGCGGCACGGATGCGCCAGCCGCCATTGCCCTGCTCGAGGTTGACGAGCCGGTCGTACGTCAGCCGCGAGCCGCCCGTCGCGCCGATCTGCCGCGCCGCGTCGTTCATGCAATTCTGCACCGACGGGCGCGCCGCGCTCGGCAGGCTCGAGAGGTCGGCGCTGAGCGTCGCCGGCGGTCCCGCAGGATAGGTCACGGGCTCGGTCGTCGCCGTTTCCTCACCCGTCGGCGTCTTCTTTTTCTTGCTGAGCAGCAGCGCGAGCAGACCGCCCGCGACCACGGCACCGCCGATGATCAGCCCGGTGCTCGGCCCCTTGTCCTTGTCCTTCTCGGGCGGCCGCGCATTGCGGTAGCCATAGCCGAATTCGGCACGGCAGCCGCTGTTCACCCAGACGTAGGAGGCGGTATAACCCCACTGCCGGCCCGCATTGCAGCGCCCGCCGAGCCGCCGTGTCAGTTCGACGCGGTCGTTCGTCGCGACATTGCATTGCTCGTAGCGGTTGCTGCGCGATTCGCAGCGGATCGTGCCGGCATAGTCGCCGACCGGTTGCGGCAACGGCACCGGATAGCCGCCACCGCCGCCATAATTATAGCCATAGCCGAATTCGGCGCGGCAGCCGCCCGACACCCAGATTTGCGACGCGGTGAAGCCCCAGTCGCGCCCCTTCGAGCAACGCCCGCCGATGACGCGGATCAGGTCGACGCGGTTACCGGTGCGCACGTTGCAGCGCTGGATCTTGTTGTTCCGCGATTCACAGCGGAGCGTGCCGGCATAATTGTCGCCGGGCCGCGGCGGCTGGATCTGCGGGCCGCCCGGAGACGGATAGGGCTGGGTGGTGATCTGGGCCAGCGCCGGCGTGGCGAGCTGTGTAGCGATCAGCGAAGCGGTCGTGGCGACCGTGAGAACCGGATTCCGCATGTCTTTGCCCCTGCTGTTGAAGATCGATCCGTTTTGCCCTGTCTTTTTCCGTGCTGCCTTCTTGCTCCCGAATATTGACACCGATGTTTTCACGTTTCGCGGGGCAAAGCCATCGCAAAAATGCCGTCGGATAGCGTGAGGTTACCAAGATCAGAGGGTGCGCGGCACCCTAGAAATGCCTCGACAGGCTGAGGCGCCAGCTCCGCGGTTCGCCGGGGGTGACGCGGTCGACGCAGCAACTGTCGGGGAAATAGCGCTTGTCGAACAGGTTGTTGACGTTGAGCCGGATCGTCCAGTCGCGATAGGCATAGGAAAGGCCGGCGTCGAACAACGCGTAGCCGGGCAGGGTGAACAGCGACAACGCGTCGAAGTTGCCGTCGAAATCGAGGTCCTCGGGTAAATTCGCCCCGACCTTGCGGCTGTTATACTGGAAGGCGGCGTTGATGCCGAGATTGGCGAGCGGCCCCGACGGAACGACATATTCGCCGAACAGGTTGAACCCGTGCTTCGGCACATTCTGGAGCCGCGCGCCGACGGGAAGGTTATTGTCCTTGGTGATCTTCGCATCGAGATAGGCATAAGCGATCGCGATCGTCGCCCCCGGCGCGGGATGCCATGTCCCTTCGACCTCGATACCGCGGCTGCGCTGCTCGCCCGTCGTGACGTAGAAGAAGGGGTTGGCCGGATCTTCGGTCGCAACATTCTGACGCGTCAGTTCGAAGACCGAAACCATGCCGCTGAGCGTGCTGCCGTGCTGGAACTTGATCCCGGCCTCGATATTGCGGCCCGTTTCGGGAGGCAATGAGTCGCCGTCGACGGTGAAGAACCCGGCCTGCGGCGTGAACGACCGCGACCAGCTTGCATAAAGTGCCGCCCCCGGCGCGACATTGACGGTGGCGCCGATGCGCGGGCTGAACTTCCTGTCCTTCTGCCCATCGGCGCTCGCCCAGTCATAGCGGCCGCCGAGCGTCAGCGTCGCGACGTCGGCGAAGTTCAGATGGTCCTGGATGTAGATACCCGTCTGGCGCGACTGGCCGCCGCCGGCATAGGCTGCCGCCGGATCGTGGATCAGCGGCGCGTCGAAATCGGGATCGAGCAGGTCGAGCGGGTTGGCGGCGGGATCGTAATTACCGCCATCTTCGTGGAAGCGGCTTTTGCTTTGCCGGTAATCGAGCCCGGCGACGATATTGTGCTTCACGATCCCGGTCGCGACCTTCAACGTGAAGCGGCTATCGACCGCGATATCCTTGTCGCGCTCATAAAAGGGACCGTAGATGTAGCGGCCCGCGATATGGCCCTGCTGGACGCCGTCGACGATTTCGTTGTCGACGAAACCCGACCAGAAATTCCAGTTGTTCCAGAATATCTTGCGGTCGGTGTAACGCAGCGTCTGATCGAACGACAGCGCATCCGAAAATTCATGACCGAAGACATAGCCGGCGTGAACATAGCGCTGGTTGTGGATCGCGTGATCGACCGTGTCGTTGTTGATCGAAAAGTCGATCGGCTGCTCGCCATGCGCCCAAGGCAGCACCGTCCCCCACGCCGACACCGGCGACCAGGGGCGGTCGTGATTGCGTTCGTAGCGGCCGAGCAGGGTCAGGCGCGTCGCGGGGCCGATATTCCACGTCAGCGACGGCGCGATATAGATCCGGTTCTTCGACGAGAAATCGACGAAATCGCCGCTGTCGCGAAAGAGGAGATTGATCCGGCCGAGCAAGGCGCCGTCGCCGGTCAGCGGCGCATTGGCATCGAGGCTTGCTTCGACAAGGCCGTAGGACCCGGTCGCGATCGTCGCATCGGCGAAGGCCTCCGGCTTCGGGCGCTTGCTGACCAGATTGACGATGCCGCCGAGCGGCGCCGAGCCGTAAAGCATCGACGCCGGCCCCTTGACGACCTCGACCTGTTCCAGCCCGGCGAGTTCATTGTTGCTGCCCGCAACATTGAGGCTGGCGAGACCGTCGAGATAGACGCTGCCATAGGCGGCGTCGAAACCGCGGATCTGATAGGCGTCGTAATAGCCATAGGTGCTGCTCCGCGACACCCCGGCGACCCCGCGCAGCGCCTCGGCAAGGCGGGTGACACCGCGCTTTTGCAGGTCCTCGGTCGTGATCACCGAAACCGCCTGCGGCGTCTCGATCAGCGGAATGTCGGACTTGCCGGCGTCGGGAACGCGTTCCAGCCGTTCGCCGGTCACGACGATGTCGCGGCCCGGCTGTGACTGGTCGTCCGCTTCCGCCGCCGCTGCGGGCAGCGTGAAGATCAGCGAAAGGGCGGTGCCGGCAATCAGCCGGTTGACGACAGTCTTGGTCATAGCCTTTCCCCTGTTGTCGTGAAAGAGCGCATCCGGCGGCTATGCGCCCCCACGGCATAGGCCCGGCCGAGATCGAGCCCGCGACGACGAAGGCCGGCGGCGCCAGACAGGCCCCGCCGCCGGCCCCGATCAGAAACGATAGCCGACGGTGCCCATCACGTTGCGCGGCGCGCCCATGAAACAGTCGCCGCGCGCAAGGCAGGACGCGAAATATTTGTTGTTGAGCAGGTTCGTAGCGTTGACCGCGAAGCGCCAGTTGTTCCAGTTGACCTCGGCCAACGCGTCGACCGTCGTGCGCGACGGCGTGACGATCGACCAGAGCGAACTGGTCGAGATGCTTTTGCCATTATAGACGACGCCGCCGCCCAGGCGCAGCTGCGCCGCATCCGCCAGGCCGAAGGTCTTGATCGTCCAGAAGGACGCGGTGTGGCGCGGCATATAGTCAAGGCTGGTGTTGGTTTCGGACTTGAGCTTGGCATAGCCATAGTTCGCCAGCAGTTCGAAGTTGCCGGGCAAGATATGGCTGGCCTCGAACTCGAACCCCTTGGTATTGAGCACGCCCGACTGGGTGGTCGAACTGCCCGCGCCGTAAAGCACGCGGTTCTGTTCCTTGATCTTGAACACAGTGGCCGTGATCAGTGTGTTCGGTGTTGGCTGCCACTTCACGCCGGCTTCATATTGTGTGCCCGTCTGCGGCTTGTAGGGTGAGAGCGGCGTGCCGTCGATATCCTGGACCGAACCGGCGACCGGCAGGAAGCTTTCGGTATAGCTGAAGAACGGCGAGAAGCCGGCGCCGATCTCGCCGATGATGCCGGCGCGGAAGGTCGTCGCATTGTCGGTCTGGCCCGAGGAGCCGGTGACGCGGTCGCGGCGGGCGCCGAGGACGACCGAAACGCGGTCGTAGAATCGGATCTGATCCTGGACGTAGATTCCGAGCTGCTTCTGCGATTCGTTCGAGAAGGGGCCGCTGGGATCGTAGGTCAGCAGCGCGTCGGTATCGATGTCGTAGAGGTCGATGATCTCGTAACCGCCAGCATAGCGTTTGCGCACCTTGTTCCAGCTATAGTCGAGGCCGACGAGCAGCTTATGTTCGATGTTGGCGCCGGTATTGAAGTTGAACTGGAAGTTGTTGTCGGTCGAGAAGACGTTCATCTGCGCGTCGCTGGCGTCGGCATAGAGACCGATCGTGCGGCCATCCGCGGCGAAGGGGTTTTCGGGGTTGCTGTAGCTGTCGGTATAGTGGGTGAAATATTCGAGGTCGCTGTCGATATAGCGCGCCTTGAGGCTGAGCTTGATCGAGTCCGAGAAGCTGTGTGTGATCGACCCGCCGCCCTGGATCGAGCGGCCGTTATAGCGGTCCCAACCCGGCTTGCCGACGAAGCTATACATGCCGAGCCTGCCTTCGGGATAGGCGGTGTTCGGGCGGAAGGTCCCGACGATCGGCAGGAACTGCGATGTCGAACCGGTATCGTCCTCCTGATAGAGACCGGTCAGCACCACGTCGGTGTCGGGCGTCGGCTGCCAGCGGATCGAGGGCGCGAACATCACCCGGTCGTCGGGGACATGATCGACATAGGTGCCGGCGTCGCGCGCACGGCCGACGAGGCGGACGGCGAGCGTGTCGGAGGCGGCGAGATTGACGTCGGCGAGCACTTCCTTGCGGTCAAAGCTGCCATAGACGAGGCTGATTTCGCCGCGCGTGGTGAAATCCGGCGTCTTGCTGACGAGATTGATGAGACCACCGATCGACCCCTGACCGAACAGCACCGAGGCCGGGCCGCGCACGATTTCGACGCGTGAGAAATTATAGGGGTCCGAGGTGATCGAGGCGTAATAGGAGAAGATGTCGCGCATGCCGTCGCGGAACTGCAGCGCATCGAGGCCGCGGACGTTGAACCCGTCGACGCGGGTATCGCGGCCATAGGGATTGGCGAGGACGCCGGCGGCATATTTCACCGTATCGCTGATGCTGATCGCGCCCTGCGCCTGATATTGCTCGGCGGTGACGATCTTGATCGGCTGCGGCAATTCGGTGAGCGCGGTGTCGGTCTTGGTGCCGGTATAGCCCGTGACGACGATCGTCTCCTCGCCGCCTGCATAAGCATCGGCTTCAGCGGCGGCGTCGGCAGCCGCCGACGCGGCATCGTCCGCGCCCTCGCCAGCCCATGCCGGATTGACCGAAGAAACAAGCATGGATGCTCCGCAGAGCATGATCATTCGGACAGTCATCATATTCACCCTTTTTGAGACCCGATCTCGATTCGGCATGGCGGCTATAGCGACTCATTCGCAATAGCAAGCGAGTAATTATCATTTGCAATAAGAGGTCCTTGACTTCACAGGTGTGCGCTGGCGGGCGCTTCCAGCAGCCAAAACGCCGTTGAGGCCGATTCAAAAAGAGGAACTCCCGATGAAAAAAAGCTTCGCCGCGCTGATCGCCTTAAGCCTGCTCGCGTCGCACGCCGCCGCGCATGAAGTGTGGATCGAACGCGACGGCGCCGGCCCGGCGCGCGTCTATCTCGGCGAACCCGCCGATCCGGTTCCCGAGGCCGGCGACCCCGAATTTTCGAACCTCAAGACCCCGGGCGTTTTCCTCGCCGGCAGCAAGACGCCGGCCGCGCTCGTGCGCCGCGCCAACCATATCGAAGCCGCTATCGCCGGCGAAGGCGACGTGCGCCTGACCGACGACAATGTCTTCGCGCCGTGGGAAAATGACGGCAAATGGGAAGGCGTCATCTATTATGCGCGCGCCGGCCGCAGCGACCCCAGCCATGCGCTCGACCTTGAAATCGTGCCCGTCGCCGCCGGGTCGGACAGCTTTATCGTTCACTGGCAGGGCAAGCCCCTGCCCGCCGCGAAGGTCAATGTGATCAACGCCGATCACTGGCAGAAAAGCTTCACCGCAGACGGCGCCGGCCGCGTCGATGTGCCGGTGTCGGGAGCGGGGCGCTATCTGCTCGCGGTTTCGCACGACGTCGAGGGCGAACGCACGCTTGGCGGCAAGACGCTCGCCAAGACGATCCACGTTTCGACGCTGACCTTCGTCGAGCCTTAAGCCCGGTCCGCCCCAAGCCGGTCGCGAAACCGTGCGAGCCGTGCCACCGCTTCGTCGAGGACCGCTCCGTCCTTGGCGAAGCAGAGGCGCAGGATGTGGCGCGGGCCGTCGCCTTCGAACAGCGCCGACACCGGGATCGACGCAACCCCCGCCTCAGGCACCGCGCGCTCGCTGAAGTCCCGGTCGGAAAGCGCGATGCCCGACGCCGCTAGGTCGATGCACAGGAACCAGGTCGCGGCGTTCGGCAGCACGTTGAAACCTGCACGGTCCAGCGCTCCGCCTAGTCGCCGGCGCGATGCCGCCCAGCCGTTGCGCTGCGCAGCAAACCAGTCGTCGGGCCGACCCAGCCCCTCGGCAACCGCCCATTGCAGCGCGGGCGGCGTCGTGAAGGTCAGGAACTGGTGCGCGCGCCCGAGTGCGGTTGCCAGCGCCGGTGCGGCGCACATCCAGCCCGTTTTCCAGCCGGTGAGGCCGAAGATCTTGCCCGCCGACCCGATCTTGACCGCACGCTCCGCCATGCCCGGGAAGGACAGCAACGAACGATGGGGGATGTCGTCGAAACGGACATCCTCCCACACTTCGTCGCAGATTGCGGTGAGGTCGTGGCGCGCGCAGATATCGGCGATCATCGCCAGTTCGGCCTCGCTCGCCACCGTGCCCGAGGGGTTAAGCGGGTCGTTGAGCATCAGCACGCGCGTGCGCGGCGTGATCGCCGCGGCAAGGTCGGCGGCATCGTAGCGCCAATGGGGCGGGCGGAGCGCGACCGAAACCGGCACACCGCCGACGCGGCGGATCACCGGCGCATAGCTGTCATAGGCCGGCTGGAACAGGATCACCTCGTCCCCCGGCGCGACCAGCGCGAGCAGCGCCGCGGCAAGCGCCTCGGTCGCGCCCGAGGTGACGATCACCTGTTCCGGCGCGAGCGCGAGCCCCTGCCGCCGCGCGTAGAAACCGCAGATTGCGGCGCGTAGCTCGGGCAGGCCAAAGGCCGGCGGATACTGGTTCGATTTTTCGGTAAGCGCGCGCGCTGCAGCAGCGACCATGTCCGAATGCGGCGGTTCGTCAGGGAAACCCTGCCCCAGATTGATTGCGCCATGTTCGCGGGCGAGCGCCGACATATGCTCGAAGATCGTCGGCGCCATCGCGGCGTAGAGCGGATGGACGGCGGTCATGGCTGCGCAATCCAGAGCGACAGGCCCGGCGGCGGATTGGCGGGCGGCGCATCGGCGATATGGCGCACCGCATCGGCGCGGGCGCGGTCGAGGATTGCCGCGGGAACAGCCGCGCCGTGGAAGATATGATCGGCCTCGCCGAGCAGGCGTGCGGCGCGGAGGGTGAGGTCGTCGGGGTCGGCGCTGACGAGGGCGATGGTTTCGAGACGCGACGGCTGCGCTGCCACCGCACCCGCCAGCCAGGCATCGACCTTGTCCGCCGCCGCGCCATCGAGCGGGTCCAGCGCGCCACCGCTCGCCAGCGCCGCGTCTATCGCGCGGCGGCGGTCGGCGGCGGCGGGCCAGCGGCTTTTCATTGCATCCCGCGCCGCATGCAGCGCCGAAGCCAGCGCCCCGAGCCGCGTAGGAAACAGCGCCTCGATGCGTTGCCGCACCGCCTTGGCCAGCCCCGCCGACGCCCCGCCGGTGCCGATCGCGATGGTGACCGGCGCCCGGTCGACGATCGCCGGGGTGGTGAAATCGCACAGGTCGGGGCGATCGACGACATTGACGAGCAGCCCGCGCGCGCGCAGCGCCTGCGCAGCGGCGCGGGCCGCGCCCTCGTCGGCGAGGGCGACGAACGCAACGGCT
Organism: Sphingopyxis macrogoltabida; assembly: GCF_001307295.1. Lineage (NCBI taxonomy): Bacteria > Pseudomonadati > Pseudomonadota > Alphaproteobacteria > Sphingomonadales > Sphingopyxidaceae > Sphingopyxis > Sphingopyxis macrogoltabida. Next base: position 3,332,316 of record NZ_CP012700.1, read on the forward strand.
GCGCCCTCCTCCAAATCGGAGACGATCCGCCCGCCGGCGCGCACAATCAGCCGCGCCTTGGCGTCGGCCGCCTCCCCCTCCCCGACCAGCACGACCGGCCGGCCGCGCAGATTGAGGAAAAGGGGGAGTTGGTTCATGGCTATCCTTTAGACCAAGCCAGTCGCTCAGAAAATCGTCATTGCGAGCGGAGCGAAGCAATCCAGGGCGGTTTACGCCACTCTGGATTGCGGCGTCGCTTCGCTCCTCGCAATGACGATCCCGGTTATTCGATCCAGTCGGGCACGCGCTCGGCGGCCATGATCGTCCCCGCGGCGATGCGGTCGGCGACGACGACATAGCGATCGCCATCGACGAGCACCTCGGGAACAAGGCTGCGGCTGTTATAGGTCGACGCCATCGTCGCGCCATAGGCGCCTGCGGTGCGGAAGACGGCAAGGTCGCCCGCCTCCACCTTGTCGGTCACGCGGTCGCGCGCGAAGGTATCGCCCGTCTCACACACCGGCCCGACGACCGACGCGGTCATCTTTTCGCCGCCCGGCTGCACGGCAACGAAATCATGATAGGCGTCATAAAGCGCCGGGCGCGCCAGATCGTTCATCGCCGCATCGACGATCACGAAGGGATTGGTCGCGCCCGGCTTGACCCACAGCACTTCGGTCAAGAGCACGCCGGTGTTGCCCGCGATGACGCGGCCGGGTTCGAACATCAAGGTGACATCCCAATCCTTCGTCACCCGCGCGACCATCGCGCCATATTCGGCCGGCGACGGCGGATTGTCGTCGGGCCGATACGGTACGCCAAGACCACCACCAAGGTCGACATGGGTGATGCTGTGCCCGGCGGCGCGGAGGTCGGCGACAAGGCGGCCGACGCGCTCGAACGCCGCCTCGAGCGGGTCGAGGCTGGTGAGTTGGCTGCCGATATGCAGTGCGATACCGCGCATTTGCAGCCCCGGCAGCCCTGCGAGACGCCCGAAGATTTCGGGCGCGACGTCGATACCGACGCCGAACTTGTTCTCGGCCTTGCCGGTCGAAATCTTCGCATGCGTGCCCGCATCGACGTCGGGGTTGACGCGCAGCACGGCGCGCGCGGTCATCTCCTTGCCGAGCGCGATTTCGGCAAGCGCAACGCCTTCGGGTTCATGTTCGATGTTGAACTGCCCGATGCCGCGATCAAGCCCGAGCGCCAGTTCGGCGCGCGTCTTGCCGACGCCCGAAAAGACGATGTCCTCGGGCGCCATGCCCGCCGCCAGCGCCCGTTCGAGCTCGCCGCCCGAGACGACGTCGGCGCCATAGCCCTGCCGCGCGAGGACGCGCAGCACGCCGAGGTTGGGGTTGCACTTGATCGCGAAGGCGATGTGCTTCTTCGGAATATCGCTCAGCGCATCGCGGAACACCTGCGCATGGCGTTCGAGCGTCGCGCGCGAATAGACATAGACGGGAGTGCCGATTTCCTCGGCGATGCGCGGCAAGGGAATGTTTTCGGCGTGGAGGACGCCGTCACGATAGTCAAAATGATCCATTGGAAAATCCTCAGCCCGGAGGCGGTAAATCGAAATCGTCGGGTTCGCGGCGTTCCGAGCGTTTGAGAAGTTCGTCGCTGCGCGCTGGCCGGGCCTGCGCGTCAGGCGTCGTGAGCTCCTCCGTGGTCGGGGCGCGCGTCGCGCCGAGCGGGATCTCCGGTGCCGGCTGGCCGGCGACGGGCTTCAGGTCTTCCTTGCTGCCGCACGCGGCAAGCGTGGCCAAAAGGGCGGCGCCGGTCAGGGCGGCGGCAAGGGAACGCTGGGCCATCATCCTATTCCTTCGAGGCGGCACGCGCCGCAGCAATGGCCTGCCTTACCCGTTCGGGGGCGGTACCGCCATAGCTGGTGCGGCTGGCGACCGACGCCTCGACGGTCAGCGCGGCGAGCACCTCGGGCGTAACCGCTGCGTGGATCGCGGCCGCGTCGGCAGCAGGCAGCGCCGACAGCTCGACGCCCAACTCCTCGGCGCGCTTGACGCAGGCCCCAACGACATGATGCGCCTCGCGGAACGGCAACCCCGCCTCGCGCACCAGCCAGTCGGCAAGGTCGGTCGCGGTCGAATAGCCCGACGCAGCGAGCGCGCGCATGCGGTCGGTGCGGAAGGTCAGCGTCTCGACCATCCCGGTCATCGCGGCGAGCGACAGCGCCAGCGCGTCGAAGGCGCCGAACAGCGTTTCCTTGTCGTCCTGCAGATCCTTCGAATAGGTGAGCGGCAGGCCCTTGACGATGACGCTGAGCCGCTGGAACGCCCCGAGCAGCAGTCCTGCGCGCCCGCGCACCAGTTCGGCGGCATCGGGGTTGCGCTTTTGCGGCATGATCGAGCTGCCCGTCGACCAGGCGTCGGGCAGGCTGACGAAACCGAAGGGCTGGCTCGCCCAGATCACCACCTCTTCGGCGAGGCGCGAAAGGTGGATCGCGGCGATCGACGCCGAGGCGCAGAATTCGAGCGCGAAGTCGCGGTCCGAGACGGCATCGATGCTGTTCGCCATCGGCCGGGCAAACCCGAGCGCCGTCGCCGTCGCGTGGCGGTCGACCGGAAATCCGGTGCCCGCGAGCGCCGCCGCACCGAGCGGCGATTCGTTGAGCCGCGCGCGGCCGTCGGCGAAACGGCCGCGGTCGCGGCCGAACATCTCGACATAGGCGAGCAGATGGTGGCCGAGCGTCACCGGCTGCGCGACCTGCAGATGCGTGAAGCCGGGCATGATGCTGTCGGCATGCTCCTCGGCCCGCATCAGCAGCGCCGTTTGCAGCGCCGCCAGCCCGGCGTCGATCCGCTCGCAGGCGGTGCGCGTCCACAGGCGGAAGTCGGTGGCGACCTGATCGTTGCGCGAGCGTGCGGTGTGCAGCCGCCCGGCCGCCTCGCCGACCAGCTCCTTGAGCCGTGATTCGACGGTCATGTGAATGTCTTCGAGCGCAAGATCGACCGGCACGCCGTCGCGCGCGAATTCTTCGGCGATCTCGGCGAGGCCGCGGTCGATCACCACGGCATCCTCCGCCGCGATGATGCCCGTCGCGCCCAGCATCGCGGCGTGCGCGCGGCTGGCAGCGATATCCTCTCCCCACAGGCGCTTATCGACAGGGATCGACGCGTTTATCTCTTGCATGATCGCCGCGGGTCCGCCACCGAAGCGGCCACCCCACATGCTGTTGCTGTCCGGAGATTCCGCCATTCAACGCGTCCCGAGAAAAATCGCCCTGATCCTCGCGCTCTGCCTCGCCGGATCGATCGCGGGCTGCGATAGGGAAAAGCAGGCGGCGGAGCAAGCGGTGCCGGGTGAAGGAAATATTTCGCGCGGTGAAGCGAAAGGGACCCCTGCCGTAGGGCAATTCGAGCATGTCGTGGAACGCGGCAATGCCGGAAAATCCGCCCCGGCGGCGGCGTTTCGCGGGCCCGACGACGCGCCGCTGACGCTTGCCGCGTTCAAGGGCAAGCCGCTGCTCGTCAATCTGTGGGCGACATGGTGCGCGCCGTGCGTTGCCGAAATGCCGACGCTCGACAAACTTGCCGCAACGCGCCGCGAGACGATGACGGTGATCGCGGTGGCACAGGACCTGCAAGGCGCCGAGGTCGTCGACCCGTGGTTCCAGAAGGCGGGACTGACAGCACTCCAGCCCTATATCGATCCGCAGAACGGCCTGCTCGACGCCGCGAACAGCGCGCTGCCGACGAGCATCCTTTATGATGCCGAGGGTCGCGAGGTCTGGCGGGTGGTCGGCGCGATCGACTGGCAGGGCGAAGAAGCGCAGAAATTGCTCGCCGAAGCGGGCTGATCAATCGGCGCCGGTTTGCGCCAGTTCGACGAGGGCCCTGCCAAGCGCCGCCACATCCACCGCGCTCCGCGCCCCCGCGAAAAAGCTGGCCGAAACGCAAAACTCGGGCTTCGCCTGCGGAATCACCGCCGCGAGGGTGCAGATGCCGATGTGGGTATGGCCGTCGTCGAGCGCATAGCCCGCCTGCGCCGCCGCGCCGATCTGCTCGGCGTAGACGGCCAGCGACACGGGCTTTTGCCAGCGCACCGCAGCGAAACGGCGCGCGATTTCGTCCGGTCCGGGGGCTTGCGCCGCGGCGATCGCGCGCCCGACCGCGCCGCCGCCGAGCGGCTGGCGCTGCCCACGCGCGAGATGGATGCGGAGCACCGCGTTGCTTTCGGCGTGCGCGACAAGCTGCATACGATCGCGCGACGCGGTCTGCCACAGCCCGACGGTGACTTCATGCGCCTGCGCGAATTCCGCCAGCAACGGCACCATGCGATCGATCAGCCGCCGTGCATCGCCGTCGCGCAGCAGTCCCGACCGCCGCCACGCATCAGCGAGCCGATAGCGTTTTCCCGGCTGTTCGCGGACGATCACCCCTTCACCCAGCAAAGTACCGAGCAGGTTGAAAACGCTCGAGGGACTGAGGCCGACCGCCCGGCTGACATCGGACAAGGTCAGCGTCTCCGAATCGGCGAACAGCCGCATGATCGCAAAAGCCTGCGAAACCGATCTCACCCCGTCTGCCACGTGCACCGCCATTTTTCTTCATTGTGAAAACACAATTCTTTATATTGAATATATAGACCGACTCAACTAGCCGATTTCGAACCGATGAAATGGAGGATGCGATGGGCGGGATGCTGGACGGCAAGGTAGTGGCGGTAACCGGCGCAGGGCGCGGGGTCGGGCGCGAAATCGCCCTGCTTTGCGCGAAGGAAGGCGCGGCAGTCGTCGTCAACGACCTCGGCGGCAGTGCGGAAGGCGAAGGCGCCGACCTGTCGCCGGCACAGGAAACGGTGAACGACATCAAGGCCGCCGGCGGCAAGGCGCTGGCGAACGGCGCCAGCGTTTCCGACCCCAAGGGCGCGGCGAGCATCATCGAGGATGCGGTGCAGGCGTTCGGCCGCATCGACGCGGTGGTCAACAACGCCGGCATCCTGCGCGACCGCATCTGGCACAAGATGAGCCATGAAGACTGGAATGCGGTGATCGACGTTCACCTGAACGGCTGTTTCAACGTGTCGAAGGCGGCGACGCCCTATTTCCGCGACCAGCAGTCGGGCAGCTTTATCCATTTCACCTCGACCAGCGGGCTGATCGGCAATTTCGGCCAGGCCAATTATTCGGCGGCGAAGCTCGGCATCGTCGGACTGTCGCAGTCGATCGCGCTCGACATGGCGCGCGCCGGGGTGCGGTCGAACTGCATCGCGCCCTTTGCATGGAGCCGGCTGATTGCGACGATCCCCGCGACCAACGAGGCCGAGGCACTGCGCATCGAGCGCATGAAGACGATGACCGCCGACAAGATCGCCCCGCTCGTCGCCTTCCTCGCCAGCGACGCGTCGAAAGAGGTCAGCAATCAGGTCTTCGGCGTCCGCAAGAACGAGATTTTCCTCTTCTCGAAACCGCGTCCGATCCGCTCGATGCAGAAGAACGAGGGCTGGACCCCGCAGGCGATTGCCGACGAGATGCTCCCGGCCTTCCGCGGCAGCTTCGCCGATCCGGCCGAGCGCTCGGGCGACGTGTTTGGCTACGATCCGATCTGATGGCGATCGATCCTGACAAGCTGCTGTCGATGCCGCCGATCGTAACGCGGCAGGTGCTGACGCGGCGCGATACGATCCTCTACGCGCTCGGCGTCGGCGCGACCGAACTCGACTTCCTATTCGAGGAACGGCTGCAGGCGCTGCCGACGATGGCGGTGACGCTCGGCTATCCCGGCTTCTTCTGGCGCGACCCCGCCTATGGCGCGAACTGGCAGAAAATCCTGCACGGCGAACAGTCGACGGTCCTCCACGCGCCGCTGCCGGTCGCGGGCGAGATCGTCGGGTCGACCCGGATCGAGGCGCTCTATGACAAGGGCGCTGACAAGGGCGCGCTTGCGATGGTGACACGCGAGATTCACGACGGTGCTGGCATGCATCTCGCGACCTCGCGCTCGATGACCTTCCTGCGCGGCGACGGCGGCTTCGGCGGATCGTCCGAAGGCGCCCCGGTGCCGCACCCGGTCCCCGATCGTGCGCCCGACGACATCGTGACGCTGACCAGCACCGCCAATCTGGCGCAAATCTATCGCCTGTCGGGCGACCTCAACCCGCTGCACATCGACCCCGATGTCGCCAGGGCGGGCGGGTTCGAAGCGCCGATCCTGCACGGCCTCGCAACCTACGGTGTTATCGGACGCGCCTTGCTCGCGGCGCGCTGCGGGAACGAACCCGCCCGGCTCAAGCGGATCGACGGCCGCTTTTCGGCGCCGGTCTATCCGGGCGAGACGATCGAGACATCGATCTGGGACTCCAAAGAATCTGGGGATGGTGGCAAGCTCGCCTTCCGCGCCCGCGTCGTCGAGCGCGACAAGATTGTCTTTACCAACGGCTATGCGGAGACAGCATGATCGAGTTCGGAATCCTGTCCTTCGGTGCCTATGTGCCGGTCACCCGGCTGCAGCGCAGCGCGATCCATGCGACGAACGGCTGGTTCGCTGGCGGCCTGCGCGGGCTCGCCAAGGGCGAGAAAGCGGTCGCCAATTGGGACGAGGACAGCGTCACCATGGCGGTCGAGGCCGCGCGCGATGCGCTCGAAGGGATCGACCGCACGACCATCGAGCGCGTCGCCATCGCCTCGACCACCCTGCCCTTCGCCGACCGCCAGAATGCCGGCATCGTCAAGGAAGCGCTGAACCTGCCCGACGCGGTCGGCGCGCTCGATGTCGCCGGATCGCAGCGGGCCGCGACCTCGGCGCTGCTGGCAGCGCTGGGCGGGAACGAAACCACGCTGGTCACGGCGGCGGAAATCACGACGCCCAAGCCCGCGTCCGAACGCGAGATGACGAGCGGCGATGCCGCCGCGGCCGTCCTCGTCGGCACCGGCACACCAATCGCCACGTTCGTCGCGAGCCACAGCATCACGATGGATTTCGTCGATCATTTCCGCGAGGCCGGCAAAGCGCACGACTATGACTGGGAAGCGCGCTGGGTACGCGACGAGGGCTTTGCGCGGATCATGAATCCCGCCATCGCGGCGCTGCTCGAAAAAGCCGGTGTTGAGGGCGCGGCGATCGACCATTTCGTCGTCCCCGTCGCGGTCAAGGGCGTGCCCGAGATGCTCGCGAAGAAAGCGGGCATCGGGGAGGGCGCGGTCGCCGACACGCTCGGTGCGAACCTCGGCCATGCCGGCGCGGCACATGCGCTGGTGATGCTCGCAGCGACGCTCGAAAAGGCGAAGCCGGGCGAGCGCATCCTGCTCGCGAGCTTCGGTCAGGGCTGCGACCTCATCCTGTTGGAAGTCACCGGCGCGATCGGGTCGGTCAAGCCGCGGCTCGGAGTGTCAGGCTGGCTCGCGCGGCGGATCGAGTCGAGCAACTATGCCAAATATCTCTTCCATCGCGGGCTGCTCCAGCTCGACCGCGGGATGCGCGCCGAGCACGACAGCAAGACCGCGCTCACCGCGCTTTGGCGCAATCGCAAGGCGGTGCTCGGGCTCGTCGGCGGTCGCTGCACCAAGACGGGGACGGTGCAGTTCCCCAAGAGCGAGGTCAGCGTCAACGCTAACGACCATGCGGTCGGCACGCAGGAAGATTATCCCCTCGCCGAAGTCCCCGCCAAAATCCTCACCTGGACTGCCGACGCGCTCACTTACTCGCCCGATCCGCCGAGCTATTATGGCAATATCGACTTTGTCGGCGGCGGGCGCATGATGACCGAGTTCACCGATTTCGCGGGCGATGCGCTCGACGTCGGCGCCGATCTGCGCATGATGTTCCGCATCAAGGCCTATGACGAGAACCGGGGGTTCCGCCGCTATTTCTGGAAAGCCGCGCCGGCTTTCTGATCTTTCCTTCTCCCGCCGGGAGAAGGATAGGGAGCCTTGTCGCGAAGCGGCTAGGCGCAGTTGGATGAGGGTTTCGGCGGGCGCATGATTCCGCCAGCGGCGATCCCCTCGCCCAGCTTCAGCTAGGCAGCAAGCTGCCAAGCTTTCGCAACCCTCTCCCAACGGGAGAGGGAAAGAAGTGGAGACGAGACGATGGCCAAGGGTATCCGCGACAAGGTCGCCATATTGGGCATGGGCTGCGCGAAGTTCGGCGAACGCTGGGACAAGGACGAAGACCAGCTCATGCTCGAAGCCTATGAGGAGGCGATGGCCGACGCCGGGATCGAGGCGAGCCAGATCGACGCCGCGTGGCTCGGCGCCGCCTTCGACGCGCAGAATATCGGGCCGAGCGGCATCCCGCTCGCGGTCGCGCTGCGACTGCCCGACATCGGCGTCACCAAGGTCGAAAATTACTGCGCCAGCGGCACCGAAAGTTTTCGCGGCGCGGTCTATGCCGTCGCCTCGGGCGCGTGCGACATCGCGCTGGCGATGGGCGCGGAGAAGCTCAAGGACACCGGCTATGGCGGCCTGCCCGTCCGCACCCGCGGCACGACGCACGACATGATCGGTATCACCGGATCGGCGCCGGGCAATTTCGCCCAGCTCGCGAGCGCGTACCGCGGCGTCCACGGCGTCGGCAAGGACGACCTCAAGCGCGCGATGGCGCATGTCTCGGTCAAGAGCCACGCCAATGGCGCAAAGAACCCCAAGGCGCATCTGCAAAAGGCGGTGACGATGGATCAGGTGCTGAACGCGCCGATGATCGCCGAGCCGCTGGGCCTGTTCGACTGCTGCGGGGTCAGCGACGGCGCCGCCTGCGCGATCGTGACGACGCCCGAAATCGCGCGCGCGCTCGGCAAGACCGATATCGTGACGGTGAAGGCGCTCCAGCTCGCGACCTCGAACGGCTGGGAGATGCAGGCATCGGGGTGGAACGGCAGCTATTTCCACACGACGCGCGTCGCCGCGACCAAGGCCTATGACGAGGCGGGGATCACCGACCCGCGGTCGCAATTGAGCCTGATCGAGGTTCACGACTGTTTCTCGGTGACCGAACTGGTGACGATGGAGGATCTTCATATCTCGAAGGAGGGCCAGGGCTGGCGCGACGTGCTCGACGGCTTCTTCGACGCCGACGGCCAGATCCCCTGCCAGATCGACGGCGGGCTCAAATGCTTCGGCCATCCGATCGGGGCATCGGGCCTCCGGATGATCTACGAAAATTATCTCCAGCTTCTCGGCCGCGCCGGCGAACGCCAGCGGCAGGACAATCCGGTCTTTGCTTTGAGCCATAACCTCGGCGGCATGCCGAACCAGAATGTGTCGTCGATCGCGATCATCGGGCGCGCCGACGCATGAGCCACGATTACACCGCCATCCGCGAAGAAGTCGCGAAGCTCTGCGCCGCCTTTCCCGGCCCCTATTGGCAGGCGAAAGACAAGGTCCGCGAATATCCGTCGGAGTTCGTCGCCGCGCTCGGCGAAGCGGGCTATCTCGCCGCGCTGATCCCCGAAGAATATGGCGGCGCCGGCCTGCCCTTGTCGGCCGCCGCGGCGATCCTCGAGGAAATCCAGCGGCAGGGCTGCAACGGCGGCGCGGTGCACGCGCAAATGTATGTGATGGGCACCGTGCTGCGCCACGGTTCAGAGGAGCAGAAGGCGCGCTATCTCCCCAAGGTCGCGACCGGCGAACTCCGCCTGCAGGCGTTCGGGGTCACCGAACCGACGAGCGGCACTGACACGCTGAGCCTGAAGACCGTCGCGCGGAAGGACGGCGATCATTATGTCGTCAACGGACAGAAGCTATGGACCAGCCGCGCCGAGCATAGCGACCTGATGATCCTGCTCGCGCGCACGACGCCGCGCGATCAGGCGGCGAGCCGCACCGAAGGCCTGTCGGTCTTCCTTGTCGACATGAAGGAAGCGCTTGCCGCGGGCACGCTGTCGATCCGCCCGATCGACACGATGATGAACCATGCGACGACCGAAATCTTCTTCGATAATATGCGCATTCCTGCCGCCAACCTGATCGGCGAGGAGGGCAAGGGCTTCCGCTATATCCTGTCGGGGATGAACGCCGAACGGCTGCTGATCGCCGCCGAATGCATCGGCGACGCGAAGTGGTTCATCGACAAGGCAAGCGCATACGCGAAGGAACGCGTGCTGTTCGGGCGCCCGATCGGCCAGAATCAGGGTGTGCAATTTCCGATCGCTCGCGCCTATGCCCAGATGCGCGCCGCCGAATTGCTCGTCCACGATGGCATCGCCAAATATGAAGCGGGCGAGAATGCGGGGGCCGAGGCAAATATGGCCAAGATGCTCGCCGCCGAGGCGAGCTGGGCGGCGGGCGAGGCGTGCATCCAGACCCACGGCGGCTTCGGCTTCGCGGCCGAGTATGACATCGAACGCAAGTTCCGCGAAACGCGCCTCTATCAGGTCGCGCCGATCAGCACGAACATGATCCTGTCCTATGTGGCGGAGCATGTGCTGGGAATGCCGCGGAGCTATTGAGCGGAAAGTCTGCTTTGGGGTGAGGAGCGGACGTTCGGCCGTTTTGAGTGCCCCGGCGAAGGCCGGGGTCCAAAGCGTGGGAAGCCAGCGCCGCGCACTTGCGCCCCTGAACCCGAAAAGGCAGGCCCCGGGTCAAGCCCGGGGTGACGGATGTGGTTTAGGCCAATGTCGCGTTTCGACCGGGAGCGGACAAAGACGCAAAGAAGGGCGGGCGCCCGATCACGCCCGCCCTTCCCTGCGACCCGGAGCAAGGTCCGGGTAAGCGTCGAAGGCTTAGCCGCCGACCGTCACGCGGCCGCTGCGATAGCCCTTCTTGCGCATTTCCTTCACATAATCCTTGTCGGCGTCGACCACCTCGGTCTCCCATTCATCCCACGCGTCCCAGCGGTCCTCGCGGTCGGTGGCATGGCGAAGGTCGCTGGTCAGCTCCTTCTCTGCCTCCAGAATGTCGGCCTTGTAATTATACCAATATTGGTTGACGACGCCCGCGATCGGGGCGGTGCGGATGTGCGGCGCCTCGAATCCCGGCGGCATCGAGCCATAGGGCACGGCCGCAACGGCGACACTGGCGGGGAGAGCCATCAGAACGGCGAGGGTGGTCCACTTTTTCATTGTCCAACTCCTGATTTGCGCTCCACCGCAGCGGAGCGTCACAGGAGAAAACGAAGCAACGGGCGATTTTCTTCCCGGCTGGCCGATGAATTGGCACGGCTGGTAGCGGAATCGTCTGGAATAGCCTCAGCCGGGGTGCGCTTCGTCGCCGACCGCCGAGCGGAGCAGACCGCGAAACACATCCTGCGCGCTCCGCTTTCCCTGCGTCACATCGAACACATCCTGCGCTATCGGCATCGCAATAGCGTGCTTTTCGGCGAGCGCGATCACCGTCGGGGCGCTTTTCACCCCCTCGGCGACCATGTTCATGCCCGCGATGATCTCGTCGATATGCCGCCCCTTGCCGAGCTCGACCCCGACATGGCGGTTGCGCGACAGCGTGCTGGTGCAGGTGGCGATGAGGTCGCCCATGCCGGTGAGCCCCGCAAAAGTCTCGGGCCGCCCGCCCATCGCGACGCCGAGCCGGGTGATCTCGGCCAGCCCGCGCGTCATCAGCCCGGCGCGCGTGTTGTCGCCCGCCCCCAACCCGTCGCCCATGCCGACCGCGATCGCGATGATATTCTTGAGCACCCCGCCGAGTTCGCAGCCGAGCAGGTCGGTGTTGGTGTAGACGCGGAACAGACCCGAATGGAACACCGGCTGGAGCGCGCGGACGACGATCTCGTCTTCCATCGAGAGCACGCTCGCCGCCGCCTGCCCGGTCATGATCTCGCGCGCCAGATTGGGGCCGGTGAGGACGCCGACGGGATGGCCGGGCAGCACTTCCTCGATCAGTTCAGTCATCCGCTTGCCCGAGGAGAGTTCGAGCCCCTTGGTCAGGCTGATCACCGGCACCCATGGGCGGAGATGCAGCTTCGCTTCCTCCAACACGCTACGAAAGCTGTGCGAGGGGACGCCCATCACCAGCACATCGGCCCCCGCGACGACGTCGCCCATGTCGGCGGTGGCGCCGAGCGCCAGCGGCAGCTTGATGCCGGGCAGATATTTGCGGTTCTCATTGTCGCGGTTGATGCCGTCGACGGTCTCCGCATCGCGCGCCCACAGCGTGATCGGCGCATTGCGCGACACCACCGACGCGACCGTCGTTCCCCAACTGCCCCCACCGAGCAGCCCGACCTTCAACCGCATGAACCTCTCCCGCTATTTTCGCAGGAGAGTGGCGCGCTTCTCACAGCTTGGCAAGAAAGCCCTTGATCACCTCGGCCGTCCCCTTCGGGTCCTCGACCATCGGAACATGACCGACATGCTCCATGATGTGCGAGCGGCTGCCCGCGATCCCCGCTTCGAGGACGGGGACGCAGCTCACATCAATGACGCGATCATGGCGGCCCCACAGGATCAATGTCGGCACCTTCACCTCGCCGAGCCGGCCGTTGAGCGGATGGTCGCGCGCTTCGTTGGCGATGATCCAGAAGATCGTGTCGAGCTGGTCGCGGTAGCGCAGCCCGTCGGCGTAGAGCGCGGGTTTCAGCCGCCGCGGGATGAAGGGCGGCTTGTGGACGACCATCGCCACCAGCCGGTCGGCATCCTCAAGGCTGGCGAGAACGAGCGGGCTACCCTCCCCTTCGACCGCCTGCTTCTGAAGGTCGCTCTCGTCCGCGCCGAGCACCCCGGCATTGTCGATCAGGATCAGGCTGGCCAGCGCATCCGGATAATCGAGCGCATAGCGCAGCGCGATCCAGCCGCCCATGCTGTTGCCCGCGATATGCGGCCGCGCGAGACCGAGCGCGTCGGAAAATTCCTTGAGCCGCCGCGTCTGCGCCTCGATGTCATAGGCGAGTTCCGGGTTGCGTTCATTCTCGCCGAAACCGGGCAGGTCGGGCGCGATGACGTGATAATCGCGCGTCAGATAGGGCGCGATCATCGACCAATTATCCTTGTCGCCCGAAAAACCATGGACGAGGAGGAGCAACGGCTTCGACCGGTCGCCGCCTTCCAGATAGGGCCAGGCGCGGCCATTTACGGCCACGCTTTTCTGCACCGTGCCGCCACGCTTGCGCAGCAGCCAGCGGCCAAGCGCAAGCAGGCGGCCGGGGAAAATGAAATACATCAGCGCGAGCGCGATCAGCGGCGCAAAGAGGAGGACGAGCAGGATTCTCATGCCGTGGCCTCCGAGCTCACATGCGCATCGAACCAGCCGACCAGATCGCTCAGGACCGCGTCCTGTTCGGGTTCATTATAGATTTCGTGGAACAGGCGCGGATAGATTTTGAGCGTCTTGTCCGCCGACGACACATGGTCGAACAGATATTGCGACCCCTCGGTCGAGGCGAGGCTGTCGGCCTCGCCATGCTGGAGCAGGATCGGCAGGCGGATCTTCGGCGCACCGGCCTGCGCCGCCGCCATTGCGTCCATGAATTCCTTGCCCAGCCGCGCGCCGATCTTGCCGGTGTAGACGAGCGGGTCGGCGAGATAGGCGGCGACCACCGCAGGATCGCGGCTGACGCCGTTGGCATCGAGCGCTAGCACCCCGAGGTGCGGTAAGAAGCGCGACAGGAAGCGGCTGATCCACACCGTGAAACGCGAGGGCGGCGCCCCCGACACGATCGCAGGGCCCGAAAGCGCCGCAGCGACGAACGCTTGCTGGCGCTCAATCAGGAACAAGGTCGCGATCAGCCCGCCCATGCTGTGACCGAGCAGCAGGCGCGGCGTATCGCCGTGATTGACCTCGACCAATGTCAGCAGTTCGGCCATGCCGTCGGTGAAGGCCGAAAAGCGCGGCACGAACCCCGGCGTCCCGTCCGACCGCCCGTGCCCCCAATGATCGATCGCATAGACCCCATAACCCGCATCGGTCAGCCGCTTCGCGACATGCGCATAGCGTCCGGCATGCTCGGCATAACCGTGCGCGAGCAGCACGATCGCTTTCGGCGCGGTTGCGGGCAGCCAGTGGGTGACGTGAAGCGCCGCACCGGCACCGGCCGATCCGGCGGGCAGGACGATCGCGCCCGTCGCCACGGTCAGCGCACCGCCTTCTTGAGCGCCGCGCTGCGGTGGCCGGGGCCGTCGTCGCCCGCTTTGTCGATCTTGGCGAGAATGACGTCGAGCGCGCGGCTGATCGCGGTCTGCGTCCGCACCATCTCGATCTTCGGCCACGCCGTGCGCATCCCGCTGTCGATCAGTTCGTCGATGTCGTCGCGCGACAGGTCGGAGAGAATCTTCGTCGGCGACCAGAATTTCGGGGGGCGGATGATGTTGATATCGCCGGTATATTCCTGATTGATCACCGAGCGCGCGAGGTTGGCAAGGCTGTTGAGTGGCGGCACCATTTCGAGCGGCTTCTGGAAGATCACCATATTGGCGTTGAGCCACGCCTTGAAGGTCGCCATCGACGCGTGCTGGATGGCCTCGATCGGCGCCATCTGCTTGCGCGTGTCGGTCGCAAAAGGCAGCGCCAGCGGGTTCGCCTGGCTGACGATATGGTGGTTGACGCCATAGAGGCGTTCGAGCCGCTTGGTCGGGATGTCGTGCGTGACCGACCCGTCGACCCAGCGCCGATCAGGCTGATAGGGCACGCGCTTGCCGCTCTCGTCGCGCGCCATCAGCATCACCGGCGGGAAAACGCCCGGCACCGCGCACGAGGCGAGCACTGCCTCGCGGATCAGCACGTTGGGCGCGGTGATCGCGTTGAGCAGGCGCCCGTTCTGGTGCTTTTCGGCGGGCGCGACGGAGACGTTGAGGTGGCGGCCGCTGATTTCATAAGCCTCCTGAAAGGTCAGGTCGGGGATCAGTTCGGCCAGCCGCGCCGCAACCTCGTCGGGCGCCAGCCGCCGCATCTCGGGATCGCGCGCCGGGTTGGCGAGACGCTCGCTTTCGAGGAAGGGGCCGACGTCGGCGTCCTTGCGCGTACAGACGACCGCAGCGACGATCGAACCGCCGCTCGATCCGGCGAGGATGTTCGGCAGCACGCCTTCGCTCCAGAGCGCCTTGACGACGCCGATATGGAAGAAGAGGAAGCTGCCCGAGCCCGACAGCAGCAGCGCCGAGCGGCCGTAGCAATGCTGGGCACGGCGGAAGAAATCGCGCTTTTCCTCGCGCGGGATGCCGCGCGACGCGGCGATCTTGTCGAGCGCCGCGACCACCTCGGCGACATAATCCTCGATCAGCTTTTTCGTGCCGAAGCGCGCCTTCTGGTACAGCCGCTCGTGCCCCATGCCGTCGATATTGCCGTGGATGCCCTCGTTGAGCACGAAGAGCAGCCCCTTGACGTCACCCGCCGCCGACAGTTTGCGCAGCTTTTCCAGCCGGCCGCGGATCGCCCTATAGTCGAAATGCTTGCTTTCGTCGGCATCGCGCCACGCCTGCGCCCCCGATTTCCGGTCATGCTCGCGCGCCGCCTTGGCCCAGACGATATAATCGGGCGCGGTCACAAGATCGCGATCGGCGCTGAGCGTCGGGGTGAAAAGCATTCGGTCTTCCTGCAAGACATGATTTATTTTTTACGAGTCTTGCCGGTTGCGTTGCCTTTGGCAACCGGTTTCGCCTTCGGTTTGCTGGCCGGTTTTGGCGCAGTTTTCGCTTTCGCCGCCGGTTTTGGCGCGACCTTGGCCGCTACCTTCGGCTTTTCCGTAGCAGCTTTCGCTTTTTCGGGTTTCGGTGCCGCGGCCATCAGGTCGGCGAAACTTTCGTCGATGCATTCGCGGAAAAAGGCGATATCGGGCATCACCGACCGTTCGGAGATGATCGAAAAGGCGATGCGGCCATTGTAGCTCGGCGTCGCGACGAACAGCCCCATATTGTTCGCGAGCGGCGCCATGCCGTGCTGCTGCACAAGCTGTGCGCCCGCCAGATAGAGTGGCACCTGCGCGCCCGGCACGTTCGAGATGAAGAGGTTGGTGCCGCGCACCGCGAAGCGCTCGCTCGTCACGATCCGCGCCACCGCCGCCATCGTCGCGCCGGGGATATGCTGCGACAGGTCGGTCATGATGCGCGCGCTGACCCCGGCCTTCGCTTCCTTCGCCTCGACCGTATAGTCGCGGATCGCCGCGAGCCGGCCCAGCGGATCGGCGATGTCGCTGCGCACCGGCACGCTCATCGCCGACACCTGGTTTCCGGGCGTCGCCGCCTTGCCGCCCTTGCCGCGCAGATTGATCGGCGCGACCGCAACGAGGCTCTCCTTCGGCAGTTCCTTGTGCTTCGCGAGATATTTGCGCAGCGCCCCGCCGACGGTGGTCAGCACGACATCGTTGACCGTCGCGCCGGGCACCTTCGCGCGGATTGCCGCGACATCGGCGAGCGCGACCGTCGTCGCGTCGAACATCTTGTGCGGCCCGACGGGCACGTTGAAGCGCGTTTCGGGAACACCGGCGGTCATCCCGCCTTCGGTCATCATCGTCTTGCGCGCCGCCGACACCAGCGCGGGCGACATCTTCAGCAGCGCATTCATGAACTTGACCGGCGACTGCATCGACGCCGACCAGGCGCGGGTGACGACCTCGGCGCTCGATGGCGGCTTGCCGAGATTTTCGGGCGGTGGCGGTTCGGCGATCGCCGGCGTGCCCTTCGCATCGATATCGCTCATCGCGATGAAGGCGTGCGCCCCCGACGCGCCGTCGACTGCGGCATGGTGAACGCGGTGGAGCATCGCAAAGCTGCCCTTCGGAATGCCCTCGATGCGGTCGAGCCCCTCGATGATATAAATGTCCCAGAGCGGGCGGTTCATATCCATCGGCTTCGAGAAATAGCGCGCGACCGCGATTGTGAATTGCCGCCAGTCGCCGGGCTCGGGCAGCCGCGCGTGGCTCATATGCGCCTCGATGTCGAAATGCTCGTCCTCGACCCAATAGGGATGGTCGACGTCGAACGGCAGCCGGTGCAGGCGGCGCTTGAACAAGGGCGAGGTATCGACGCGGCTTTCGACGTGGCGGATAATGTCCTTGAAACGCACGAATCCGCCCGGCGCGGTCGACGGGTCGTAGATATAGACCCCCATGATATGCGTCAGATTGTTTGCCGTCTGGGTATAGAGGAACTGGGCGTCCTGCGCGCTGAGCTGTTTGAGCATCCTATCCTCCCGATGGTGGCAAGCGGTCCGCGAGCGCGAGCGTCGCGAGGCGCATCGATTCCATGACGTTGGCAAGCCCGCGCAGTTCCATCAGCAACGCGCGGCGGGCGTTCAGGCTGTCGGGCGTCGCCGTCCCCGCCATCCCCATATGCCGCATCAGCGACAGGCCGTTGGCGAACAGCAATTTGCCGATCGCCGCCTCGCTGCTGATCCGGCGGAGCAGATAGGCCTGCTTGCCTTCGACGAGCGCCGCGTCGAGCAGCGTCTTTTCGTCGATCTCCTCGCCCGGCCGCGCGCGCGCCGCAAGGTCGGCGACGACCGAATAGGCCTCGGCAAAGGGCAGCAGGATCGCGTGGCCGACGAGCGGCTGGCAGCGCCGGATAAGCTGTGCGACACCGCGGTCGCCACTTGCAAGGCGGCGATCCCACACCGGATCGATCCGTTCGAGCTCGGCCTGCAGCGCGGCCATATGCTCGCCCCGCGGCGGATAGAAGAATTCGAATTTGAACAGATCGCGCAGGCGGTCGATCTTCGCCCAGAAGGCCGCGGTCGCATCCTTGCTGTCGCCATCGCGGAGCTCGAACAGCGCGATCTCGATCATCGCGCGATCGAGGAAATGGTGGACGATGATGTTGCGGTAATAGCTCGCCATCGGATGCTTGGCGGGGTCGATCGAATAGACACTCTCGCTGCCCGCCTCGTAACGCGTCAGCAGCCCGCTCGCGACGAGCGTGTCGACCGTCGCCGACAGCGCGGCATCGTCGCCGCTTTCGAGTTCCTTGCTGAGCCGGATGCCGCGGGCGCGCGCCCAGTCGGCAACCGCCGCGATGGTCGCGAGCAATTCGGTCGCGGTCACCCCGCGCGGCGCGGTGCCGAGCAGGATCAGGCACATCACCGAGGTCACCGTCAGCGGCGTCACCCGGTTCGCCTCGACCGCGACCGCGAAGGCGATTTTTTCGAGCGCGCGCTTGTCGTCGGGCCCCGGCGCCATATCGATCACCACCGGATTGCCGATGTCGAGCCGGATGCGCCCCGACGGCGCGCGCAGGCTGCGCATATAGCCGAGAAACCAGCTCAGGCTCTCCGGCTTCTTGTTCCGCCCCGTCTGCTCGGCGGCATATTCCTCGACATCGCGGATCAGGTCAAAGCTCGTCACGAAAGGCACGAAATGAACGTCGCGCGTGCCGGTCGCATGCGCCGCGTCGAGGACATATTTCATCAGGCCATATTTGGGCGGCATCAGCTTGCCGAGCCGCGAGCGCGTGCCCTCGAACGCCCAGGACAGCGGGAAGCGCTTGGCGAGCAGCCAGGCGATATAGTGACGCAGCACAACCTTGTAGACCGGCTGCCCCTGAAAGCTGCGGCGGATGAAAATCATCCCCGAGCGGCGGAAGAATTCGCCCATCACCGCAATGTCGAGATTGGCACCGCCGAAGCTGTGCAGCATCGGCATGTCGTTCTCGTAGAGCAGCCGGCTCGGCGTCGCGCCGTCGATATAGGTCTTGTGCGTGAACAGGATGCAGGTCGGATGCTCGCGCAGGATCGACCGCAACCGGGCGAGTTCGACCGCGTCGGCCTCCATCTCGGGCGCGTAGCCGCCGAACATCATCCGGTCGAGCTTGGCGCGAAGGTCGAGGAACAGCGCGCTCGGCCGGGCGATGACCTCCTTCATCAGCGGCCGTGCTTCGCGGTAGAGATCGCCGACCGGGCGGCCGAGCGTTTCGGACAGCTCGGCCAGCGCGGCGCGGAATTTCGGGCTCGTGCGCAGGCCGTCGGCGACGAAGCGCGGCACCTTGTAGCGGCTGCCGCGGATGCCGCGTTCGGCGACGTCGAGCGCGAGCCCCGCCTGCCGCGCGACGAAGCCCGCATATTCGGCGCCGCCTTCCTCCCCGCCGTCGCCGCCTCCCGTCTGCGCCAGAAAGCGATCCTTCAGCGCCGCCTGCGTGGCCGCCTCGCCGACGAGGATCTGCGCGCGGCGGCGGTCGCGCCACAGGATGAATTGCGAGCGCAGCGGCCCCGGCTGGCGCGGGTCGCCGAAGATCAGATGGCGGAATTTCAGCGCCCGGTCGCGCTCGAACCCCGGAATGCGCCAGGCGACGCGCAGCGGCACAACCTGCCGCCCGGGCGCTCCGGCGAGCCGCGCCTTCAATTGATCGAGGTCGAGCGCATGGTCGCCGTCGGCGATCGACAGGCTGGCCCATTGCGGCGCGCGGTCTCCCCCCAGATCGCCCGCCGTCGCGTGGATCCAGTCGAGCAATATGCGCCGCTCGACCCGGTTGCGCGCGTCGATGATATAGAGCCGGTCGGCCGCCTCCTCCGCCACGATTTCGGTGCGGGGCGTTCCGTCCGCCACGCCTTAGCCGGCCCGTCCCTTGCCGGCCGCAGGTTTTTTGGCGGGTGGCTTTTTCTTGGCCGGTGGCTTTTTCGCCGCCGCTTTCTTCGGCGCCGGCTTCGCTGCCTTGGCGGCGGGCGGCGGCGCCTCGGCAGCGACCGCTTCCTCGGCGCTTTCCTCCGCCTGCCCCAGCGCGCGCAGGAACATATTACGGACGTCGCGGACATGGGCGTTCATCGTCCGCGCGCTCCACTTCGAGGTGTCGACCGGCGGCAGCACGGTGACGCGCACCGTCGCCGGGCGCATCACGAACTCGTTCTTCGGCGCGACGTCGGTCGCGTTATGGATCACGATCGGGACGATCGGCACCCCGGCCTGCATCGCCAGATGGAAGGCACCCTTCTTGAACGGCGCCAGCTTGGGAGTCAGCGTCCGCGTCCCTTCGGGCGAGATGCAGATCGACTTGCCTTCCTCGCGGATCGCATCGACCAGCGGCTCCATCGCCTTGATCGCGCTCTTGCCGTCGGCGCGGTCGACGAAGACGGTGCCGCCCCATTCCATCAGCTTGCCGAGGATGGGGATATCCTTGATCTCCTTCTTCCCCACCCCGCCCATGTCGCGGCGGATGAGCTTGGCGAGGATCATCACGTCCGCCTTGCTCTGGTGGTTGAAGATGAATACGCACGGGCGCGACGACCAGAGATGGCGCTCGTCCTCGACCTCCAGCTCGACCCCGGTGATCGCGGTCGCGAAATCGCCGAACAGCCCGATCGAGAAATTCGCCGCCTCGCGCTGCGAACGCGTCAGTGCCCAAATCGGCAGCCCCGCGGCGAAGGCGCCGACCAGCGATCCGGTCGCATAGATGGTGCGCGTATAATCGATCCACGACGGTGTGCCGCGGCTCGCAAAGCGCTGCACCGGCCAGTTGCGTTCGTCGGCGATACCCTTCAACTTCATGTTCGGGTTGAGCGGGCGCGGCTTGCCGACGCGTTCGAGCAGTTCGATATCGTCGTCGCTGTCCGAATAGAAAAAGCTCTGATCGAGATCGAGGCCATATTCGGCCGCCAGTTCCTCGGCCGCGAGCACCTTGCCGTCGCCGAAGCACAGCGGGCGGATGATGTCGCCGGTGAACACCCCGTCCTCGATCTCATAGGCCGAGCATTTGATGTCGGTGATGCCAAGGTCGCGCGCGGTCGGTTCGATCTGGTAGATCGTCGCCGACGAGATGATTGCGACGCGGTGGCCCTTCGCCTGATGCGCCTCGATGATCGCGCGCGTCTCGGGATAGATTTTCCGGGCGATGTGCTTCTTGTAGAGTTCTTCGCCGAACTCGACGAAGCTTTCCTCCTCGACGCCCTTCATGAATTTGGCGGCGGCGGACATCAGCCCCGAGAAGCCGAGCTGGCCAAGGCTGTGCTGCGCAACGACCTGTGCGGTCTCGGCAATCTCCTCGACCGACATTTCGCGGCGCTGGAATTTCTCGCGCAGCATCGCGGTCGCCGAATAGCCCGAGATGATCGTGCCGTCGAAATCGAACAGCGCGGCGATATGCGATCCCGGCTCCGACGCCAGCACTTCGTCCAAATGCGGTTGCGGCCTCGGCACGCGCACCCTCCCCACCAACGGCTATAATCCCGTCTATCTCTGCACGATGACAGGTAAAATGGGGTTAATCAATGGCCCGAAAGCGCCGATGCCTCGCGGGCCAGAGCTTCGATGCGGACGGGATCGAGCGGACCCGGCGGAACGATCCAGCTACCGCCGACGCACAGCACCGGATCGAGCGCGAGCCATTCGGGTGCGGTCGCGGGGGTGATGCCGCCGGTGGGGCAGAAACGGATTCCGCCGAACGGACCGGCGAGCGCCTTCAGCGCCGGAATGCCGCCGCTCGTCGCGGCGGGGAAGAATTTGAAGCGCGAGAGACCCATGTCCATTCCCAGCATGATGTCCGATGCGTTGGCGGTGCCGGGAAGAAACGGAATGCCATTGTCGATGGCAGCCTTGCAAAGCCCGGCTGTTATTCCAGGCGAGACAATGAACTCGGCGCCCGCGTCGATGCTCTTATTCAGGTCAGGCTGGTTGAGCACCGTCCCCGCGCCAACGACCGCGCCGGGCACCGTCTTCATCGCCGCGATTGCGTCGAGTGCGGCAGGAGTGCGCAGCGTCACTTCCAGTACTGGCAGCCCGCCAGCAACGAGTGCCTCGGCCATCGGTACCGCGTCCTCGACACGATCGATCACGATCACCGGGATCACCGGGGCAAGGCGCATGATCTGGTCGATGGACTGGGTCAAACTACGGCCTCCATGGCGGCGAGCATCGCCGATCCGCCCTTTTCGGCTTCGTCGGCGTGATGGCGGAACAGCGCGAATAGCTCGCGGCCAACGCCGAGCGCAGGCGGCGGGGCAATGGCGGGAGTGCGCGCCGCCCATTCGGCTTCGTCGACCAGCGCGACGACCTCTCCCCTCACCGCACAGACGCGCACGACGTCGCCTTCTTGGAGGTAAGCGAGCGGACCGCTCACGCCGTCGGGACCGGGCAGCGCCTCGGGCGAAAGATGGATCACCGCGGGCACCTTGCCGCTCGCGCCCGACATGCGGCCGTCGGTCAGCAAGGCGACGCGATAGCCCTTGTCCTGCAGCACGCCAAGCGCCGGGGTCAGCTTGTGCAGTTCGGGCATGCCGTTGGCGCGCGGTCCCTGGAAGCGGACGACGACGACGATGTCGCGGTCGAGCTCGCCCGCCTTGAACGCGGTCAGCACCTGATTCTGGTCGTCGAAAATCCGGCACGGCGCCTCGATCGTCCAGCGATCCTCGGCGACCGCGCTCGTCTTGATGATCGCACGGCCGAGATTGCCCGATAGCAGGCGCATCCCGCCGTCGGGCGAGAAAGGCGCTGGGACCGGACGCAGCACCGTGTCGTCGCGGCTTTCGGCGGGCGCTGCCTGCCAGTGCAGTTGGCCGTCGACGAGTACGGGCTCCGACGCATAATCGGCCATCGTTCCGCCGACGGTCAGGACATCATCATGCAACAAGCCGGCGCCGAGCAGTTCGCGCACGATGAAACCGATACCGCCGGCCGCATGGAAATGGTTCACATCGCCCGCGCCGTTCGGATAGACCCGCGCCAGCAGCGGCACCGCATGGCTGAGCTCGTCGAAATCCTGCCAGTCGATGACAATCCCTCCTGCGCGCGCGATGGCGGGCAGGTGGATTGCATGATTTGTCGAACCACCTGTTGCGAGCAGGCCGATCGCGGCGTTGACGATCGCCTTTTCGTCGATACAGCGCGCCAGCGGGCGATAATCGTCGCCGTCCCAGCCGATCGCCGCGATGCGGTGCGTCGCGGCACGCGTCAGTTCCTGCCGCAATTTGGTACCGGGGTTGACGAAGGCGCTACCGGGAATGTGCAGCCCCATCAGTTCCATCATCATCTGGTTCGAGTTCGCGGTGCCGTAGAAGGTGCAGGTGCCCGCGCCGTGATAAGACGCCGCCTCGGCCTCGAGCAGTTCGTCGCGGCTCGCCTTGCCTTCGGCATAGAGCTGGCGGACGCGCTGCTTTTCCTTGTTCGCAAGCCCCGACGGCATCGGCCCCGCAGGGATGAGAATTTGCGGCAGATGACCGAAGCGCAGCGCGCCGATCAGCAGCCCGGGAACGATCTTGTCGCAGATGCCGAGCAGCAGCGCGCCCTCGAACATCGCATGGCTCAACGCGATCGCGGTGCCTTGTGCGATAGTGTCGCGGCTGAACAGAGACAGGTCCATCCCCGCCTGCCCCTGCGTCACCCCATCACACATGGCCGGAACGCCGCCCGCGACCTGCGCGGTGACGCCGGCCTCGCGCGCGAACAATTTGATCTGCTCGGGATAGCGGCCGTACGGCTGATGCGCCGAGAGCATGTCGTTGTAGCTGGTGACGATGCCGATGTTCATCGCCGCGCCGGTGCGGATCGCCGCCTTGTCGTCGCCCGCTGCGGCAAAGCCATGCGCCAGGTTGCCGCACGACAGATTGCCGCGGTTCGTCCCCGCCTCGCGCTGGCGCTCCATCAGATCGAGATAGGCGGCGCGGCTCTTGCGGCTGCGCCGGGCGATCCGCTCGGTCACTTTTGCGATGGCGGGGTGCAGATCAGTCATGCCAGCTCGCTCCGTAGCGCTCGATCAGCGCGATGGCGCTCGACGGCCCCCAGCTTCCCGCCGTGTAATTCTGCGGCGCCATGTCGACCTCGGCCCAGGCGCCGAGAATCGAATCGATCCACTGCCACTGCGCCTCGACCTCGTCGCGGCGCACGAACAAGGTCTGTTCGCCCTCGATGAAGTCGAGCAGCAGCCGCTCATAGGCAATCCGCCGCCGCTCGCCCTCGAAGCTGTGCGAGAGCGAGACGTCGAGCGTGACCTCTTTCAGCTTCACGCCGTCGCGGTCGAGCCCCGGCTGCTTCGCCATCACCTTGACCCGGATATTCTCCTCGGGCTGCAGGTTGATGATCATGCTGTTGGCGTCGAGTTTGCCCGTACCGACGCGCGCGAAGATATTGTGCGGCACCGGCTTGAACTGGATCAGCACCTCGGATTTGCGCTGCGGCATCCGTTTGCCGGTGCGCAAGTAAAAGGGGACGCCCTTCCAGCGCCAATTGTCGATGAACGCCTTGATCGCGACGAAGGTTTCGGTGTTCGACGGCTGGCCGAGTTCGTCGGCATAGCCCGCGACCGCGACGCCCTTCACGGCGCCGCTCGTATACTGGCCCTTGACGCTGTGCGCCTTGACGTCGGCGGCGCTCAGCTTGCGCAAGCTACGGAGCAGCTTGACCTTTTCGTCGCGCACCGCGGTCGCCGACACGCTGGCGGGCGGCTCCATCGCGATGATCGCGAGCAGTTGCAGCATATGGTTCTGCACCATGTCCTTGAGCGCGCCGACGCCGTCATAATAGGAGACGCGGCCTTCGAGCCCGACGGTTTCGGCGACGGTGATCTGGACATGATCGATCGCCTGCGCATTCCACAACGGTTCGAACAGCATGTTGGCGAAGCGCAGCGCAAGGAGGTTCTGGACCGTTTCCTTGCCGAGATAATGGTCGATGCGGAAAATATGGTCTTCGGCAAAGGCGCTGCCGACCTGTTCGTTGACCTCGCGCGACGAGGCGAGGTCGTGGCCGATCGGCTTTTCCATCGCGATGCGGCATTCGGCGCAAGCGATCCCGGCGGCGGCGAGGCCTTGCGCGATCGGGCCGAACATCGACGGCGGGGTCGACAGATAGGCGCCGATCGGGCGACCGAGCCGGTCGCCGAGTTGCGCCGCAAGGTCGTCGTATCCGCTGCCCGCGCCGGCATCGACCGGACAATAATCGATCCGGGCAAGGAAGCTACCGATCTGCGCCTCATCGAGCCGGTCGGCGGCGAGATGCTCGGTCAGCGCTTCCCGCACGAGCGCGTGACAACCGGCGCGGTCCATCTTCGACCGTCCCGAGGCGATGATCGTCAGCGTATCGGCGAGCAGCCCGTCGACGTGGAGATTATAGAGCGAAGGGAACAGCATGCGCTGCGCAAGGTCGCCCGTTGCGCCGAACAGCAGCAATGTCTCGACTTTCACGCTCACGCTCATCCCCTTGGATATCCGCGAGCTTAGGTGGAGGATGCATCGCCCGAATGCAACGCAGCATACGTAGGCCGGAGAATGACAGCCTGCGCGGCAGACATGACGGGCGGTCAGTTTTCTTCGTCATGCTGAACTTGTTTCAGCATCCATGGCCCGGACCTTTCCCTTGACCCAGCATTAGTCGCAACGACAGGCCATGGACCCTGAAACAAGTTCAGGGTGACGAGAGTTGAGAGGGATAGATTCCATTTCGCATCGAACCCTCATAAGAACCCGATCCAATGACCGAACCCGCTGCCCCTTATGATGTCATCGTCGTCGGCGGCGGTGTCAACGGCGCCGGCGTCGCGCGCGATGCCGCCGGACGTGGCGCGCGCGTGCTGCTGCTCGAAGCCGGCGACCTTGCGCAGGGCACCTCGTCGAAATCGACCAAGCTGATCCACGGCGGGCTGCGCTATCTCGAACATTATGAATTCGGCCTCGTCCGCGAGGCGCTGAAAGAGCGCGAAATCCTGTGGAGCATCGCGCCGCACATCATCTGGCCGCTGCGCTTCGTCCTGCCCTATCGCACCGGCCTCCGCCCGCGCTGGCTGCTGCGGCTTGGCCTGTTTCTCTACGACCATATCGGCGGGCGGAAAAAACTGCCCGCGACGCGCTCGATCGATCTGGCGCAGCACGAAGCGGGCGCGCCGCTTCAATCGCAATATGTCCATGCGTTCGAATATTCGGACGGCTGGGTCGACGACGCCCGGCTCGTGCTGCTCAACGCGCGCGATGCCGCCGAGCGCGGTGCGCGAATCCGGACGCGCACCCGCGCCGAAACCATGCGCGTTGAAGACGGGCTATGGGTGGTCGAGGGCAGCGACGATCGCGGGCATCGCTATCGCTTCACCGGCAAAAGCCTGGTCAACGCCGCGGGCCCGGCGGTGCTCGACCTGCTCGCGCGCGCCTCGGCGCCGCCCAATTACCGGATGCGGCTGGTGCGCGGCTCGCACATCGTCGTGCGCCGGAAGTTCGCGCACGACTATGCCTATTTCTTCCAGCTTCCCGACGGGCGCATCTTCTTCGCCATTCCGTACGAACGCGACTTCACGCTGATCGGGACGACCGATCAGGATCATGACGGACCGCTCGCAGAGGTGCATGCGAGCGCCGACGAGATCGCCTATCTCTGCGAAGGCGCCAGCGAATATTTCCGCGAGCCGGTCACCCCCGCCGATGTCGTCTGGACCTATTCGGGGGTGCGGCCGCTGATCGAGGACGGATCGGGCCGCCCCGAAGCCGCGACGCGCGGCTACCGGATCGATATCGACGTCGACGAAGGCGCGCCGCTGCTCACCATCTATGGCGGCAAGATCACCAGCTATCGCCATGTTGCCGAGCATGCCGTCGACGAACTGGCAGGCCATCTCGATGCGGTGTCGACCAGACACTGGACCGCTAAAACGCCGCTTCCCGGCGGCGATTTCCGGATCGACGGCGCCGGCGCGCTCAAGGCCGAATACAAGCTTGCCCATCCCTTCCTGTCCGCCGCGACGGTCGACCGGGTGGTCAAGGCCTATGGCACCGACGCCCGCGCCTGGCTCGGCAAGGCCGAAGACTGGGACGCGCTGGGCGGCGAAATTGCCCACGGCCTCAGCGCGGCCGAAGCCCAGTGGATGATCGAGCGCGAATGGGCGCGCGACGTCGAGGATATCCTTTGGCGCCGCAGCAAGCTCGGGCTGCTGTTTGGTGCGGATGACGTCGCGAAGCTGGCGGCCTGGCTGCAAGCGCGGCGACCGGCGGGCCAGCCGGCCTGATCATCCGCCGGCCAGCGCCAGCGCGTCGGCGCCGGCCGGAAAATGCGACCGGCCGCTTATGTCGTGCACGGCCGCCCATACTGCCTCTGCAACGTCGGCCTCGGTCGTGAACAGCGCAGGCTCCGCCATCGCGGCGAGGATCGGCGCGGCGTAGCTGCCATAGGGTTCGGGCAGCACGTCCTCGAGCCGGATATCGGTGTTCTGCGCAAAGGCGGTCGTCGGCCCATAGCCCGGTTCGACGAGCTTTACCGATATGCCGAGCGGCGCCAATTCGTGCGCGAGGCTGCCGGTGAAGCCCTGAATCGCGCTCTTGCTGCCCGTATAGGCGGCCGCGAGCGGGAACGGCGCCAGCGTCGCCGACGAGGTGACGTTGACGATCGTCCCCGAACCACGCATCCGCATCTGCGGGATCGCCGCCTGCGTCATCGCGATCGTGCCCAGCGTGTTGGTCGCATAAACGTCGCGGATCTTTTTCATCGGCGAATGTTCGAGCGCGCCGAACAGGCCGATGCCGGCATTGTTGACGAGCACGTCGATCGGCCCCGCACGTTCGAGCGCTAGCGCGATGCTGTCGGGGTCGTTGACGTCGAGCGCTAGGATGCGCAGCCGGTCGGAGGCTTCGAAGAGGTCGGGACGCGGCGTGCGCATCGTCGCGACGACGTTCCAGCCGCGAGCGTGGAAATGGCGGGCCGTCGCGAGGCCGTAGCCCGACGAACAGCCGGTAATCAGGATGGTCTTCATCGTCTTGGTTCCTTTCATCCGGGGACGAAAAGCCTCTAGACCGGTCGTTTCGGACTATCTATAATTCAAAATCCACATTTCTTTATTAAACGTCCCAATATGCTCGACCCCCTCTCCGACCTCATCGCGCTGCTGCGACCGAGCACGATCTTCTCGAAGGGGATCAGCGGCGCGGGTGCATGGGCGGTGCGCTATTCGGATTTCGGGCACCCGAGCTTCTGTACGGTGCTCGAAGGATCGTGCCGGCTCGCGGTCGATGGGCAGGCGGCGGTGACCTTGGAGGCGGGCGATTTCATCCTGCTGCCCGCGACACCCGGCTTCACCATGTCGGGCTTTGTCCCCGCCGAACCGTCCCTGCTCGACCCGCATGCGACTGCCGGGATGACCGGCGAGGTTCGGCACGGCCGCGCCGACGGCCCGTCCGAGGTGCGGATGATCGGCGGCTATTTCGCCTTCGCCTCGCCCGACGCCGGCGTGCTGGTCGAGCAATTGCCCACAATGATTCACCTGCGCGGCGCAGAGCGGCTGACGGCGTTGGTCGCAATGCTGCGCGAGGAGACGGGCGCCGAGCGGCCGGGGCGCGACCTGCTGCTCGCGCGGCTGGTCGAGATATTGCTGGTCGAAGCGCTGCGCGCGGCCGGCGCCGCGGAGACGCCGCCGGGGCTGCTGCGCGGCCTTGCCGACCCACGGCTCGCGGCGGCGATAAGGCAGATGCACGCCGAGCCCGCGCGGGCGTGGACCACCGCCGAGCTGGCGAGGGAGGCGGCGCTGTCGCGCTCGGCCTTTTTCGAGCGCTTCGCGCGCACTGTCGGCGTGCCGCCAATGGAATATCTGCTCGGCTGGCGGATGAACCTCGCGAAGGATCTGCTGCGCCGGGGCGCGGGGCGGATCGAAGAGATCGCGCTCACCGTCGGTTACGGGTCGGCGAGCGCCTTCAGCACGGCGTTCGCGCGGCAGGTCGGGATGCCGCCGAAGCGGTTCGCCGCGATGGCGGCCGCATGATCCTCCCCATCGACTTGCGATGGGGAGGTGGCAGCGCGAAGCGCTGACGGAGGGGCAATAGCGCTGACGTCGCTGACCCCTCCACCACTCGCTTCGCGAGCGGTCCCCCTCCCCATCGCAAGTCGATAGGGAGGATGATCTCACGCTGCCGCGGCTTCCACCTCGGCCGGCAGGCGGATCATATAGTCGAACGCCGACAGCGCCGCCTTCGACCCTTCACCCATCGCGATGACGATCTGCTTGTACGGCACCGTCGTGCAGTCGCCCGCCGCGAAAACGCCCTTCTGGCTCGTCTCGCCGCGATGGTCGACCTCGATCTCGCCATGCCGCGACAAAGTGACGCTATCCTTCAGCCATTCGGTGTTCGGGACGAGGCCGATCTGGACGAAAATGCCTTCGAGTTCGATCTGGTGCAGTTCGTCCTTGTTGCGGTCCTTGTAGCTGAGCCCCGTCACCTTCTCGCCGTCGCCCAGCACTTCGGTGGTCAGCGCCGAGGTGATGATCATGACGTTGGGCAGGCTCGCGAGCTTGCGCCGCAACACCGCGTCGGCGCGCAGCTCGCTGTCATACTCGATCAACGTGACATGCGCGACGAGACCCGCGAGGTCGATCGCCGCCTCGACGCCGCTGTTGCCGCCGCCGATCACCGCGACGCGCTTGCCCTTGTAAAGCGGGCCGTCGCAGTGCGGGCAGTAGGCCACGCCCTTGTTACGATAGGCATCCTCGCCCGGCACGCCGAGCTGGCGCCAGCGCGCGCCGGTCGAGAGGATCACGGTGCGCGCCTTCAGCGACGCGCCGCTCGCAAGCTTCACCTCGTGGAGGCCGCCTTCGACCTTCGCCGGGATGAGCTTTTCGGCAAGCTGCAGGTTCATGATGTCGACGTCATAGTCTTTGACGTGCTGTTCGAGCTGCGCGACGAGCTTCGGCCCCTCGGTGTGCTGGACCGAGATGAAATTCTCGATCGCCATCGTGTCGAGCACCTGCCCGCCGAAGCGCTCGGCGGCGATGCCGGTGCGGATGCCCTTGCGCGCCGCATAGATCGCGGCCGCGGCGCCCGCCGGGCCGCCGCCGACGACGAGCACATCGAACGCCTCCTTCGCGGCGATCTTCTCGGCCGCCTTGGCCTCGGCGCCGCTGTCGAGCTTCGCGAGAATCTGTTCGAGCTCCATCCGGCCCTGACCGAAATTCTCGCCGTTGAGGAAGATCGTCGGCACCGCCATGATCTTGCGATCCTCGACCTCGGCCTGGAACAGTCCGCCGTCGATCGCAGTGTGCGTGATGCGCGGGTTGACGACACTCATCAGGTTGAGCGCCTGCACGATGTCGGGGCAGTTCTGGCACGACAGCGAGAAATAGGTTTCGAAGTGATAGTCGCCATCCAGCGCCGCGACCTGCTCCAGCACCTCGGGCGCGACCTTCGGCGGATGGCCGCCGACCTGGAGCAGCGCGAGGACGAGCGAGGTGAATTCATGGCCGAGCGGAATGCCCGCGAAGCGCACGGCGACCTGCGCGTCGCTGGCGCGGCGGATCAGGAAGCTCGGGCGGCGCGCATCGTCGTCGGCGCGTTCCACGCTGACCATGTCCGACAGTGCGGCGATTTCGTCGAGAAGATCCGCAAGCTCGGCCGACTTGGCATCGTCGCCGAGTGACGAGACGAGTTCGATCGGTTCACGAAGGTTCGTGAGGAGGCCTTGAAGCTGCTGCTTCAGATTGGCGTCGAGCATGGGGAGAGCTCCTGCGAGAGGGGGAGAGAAACCGTGGGGCGGCAGTCCAGCCACCGCCCCTCCGGCAGTAGTCGTTCAGCTTAGATCTTGCCGACGAGGTCGAGCGAGGGGGCGAGCGTTTCGGCGCCCTCTTCCCACTTCGCGGGGCAAACTTCGCCCGGGTGGCTGACCCAGTACTGCAGCGCCTTGATCTTGCGGAGCAGTTCGGCGGCGTTGCGGCCCACACCCTCGGGGGTGATTTCGAGGAGCTGGATTTCGCCCTGCGGGTCGAGCACGAAAGTGCCGCGGTCGGCCAGGCCGACGCCTTCACGCAGCACTTCGAAATTGTTCGACAGCGTGTGGTTCTGGTCGCCGACC
This sequence comes from Sphingopyxis macrogoltabida, assembly GCF_001307295.1. Taxonomy (NCBI): domain Bacteria; kingdom Pseudomonadati; phylum Pseudomonadota; class Alphaproteobacteria; order Sphingomonadales; family Sphingopyxidaceae; genus Sphingopyxis; species Sphingopyxis macrogoltabida. Next base: position 3,362,852 of record NZ_CP012700.1, read on the forward strand.
ATATAATAGTTGATCTTGCCGATCGCCGGCGACGTGTCGTGCCAGGCCTTGTGGCAGAAATGCGTGTCGGTCGACACCGAATAGACCTCGACGCCCATCTTCTGCAGCGTCGGATAGATGTCGGCGAGATCTTCGAGCTCGGTCGGGCAGACGAAGGTGAAGTCGGCCGGGTAGAAGAAGAAGACCGCCCACTTGCCCTTCACGTCGGCGTCGGTGATGTCGACGAACTTGCCGTCCTTGAACGCGGTCGCCTTGAAGGGTTTGAGGGTGGTGTTGAGAACGGACATGGAGAGCCTCCTTTGTTGTTGGAGGCTCCCCCTAGCCATTTATGTTGCATCGCGAAAAGCGAAAATATCTACGCCTGTGATCGAATTTTTCGATTGATGCCGAAAATCGCTGCTCAGACCGCGATCGCCGTGCCGCCCGCGACTTTCTTTTGCGAGACCAGCACGATGACGAGGCCCGCGACCGCCATCACCGCCCCCGCGATCGACACCGCCGGGAAACCGAGGCCGAGGCCGATCACCCCGCCGCCAACCGCCGCGCCGATCGCATTGCCGAGATTGAAGGCGCCGATATTGACCGCGGAGGCCAGATTCGGCGCGTCCGACGCCGCTTCCATCACCCGCATCTGCAGCGGCGGGACGATGGCAAAGGTCGCGATCCCCCAGAAGAAGATGGTGACAGCAGCGGCAAGCGGCTCGAACATCGCGGCGGCGAAGATCAGCAGCGTCACGGCAAGCCCGGCGAGCGAGACGATCAGCGTCCGGTCGATCGACCGGTCGGCGAACACGCCGCCCAGCCAGTTACCGAACGTCAGGCCGAGGCCATAGATCACCAGCATCGCGGTGACATGCAGCGTGCTGATGCCGGTCGCCTCCTTCAGGATCGGCGCGATATAGGTGAAGACGGTGAACATCGCCGCCGATCCGATGGCGGTCAGCGCCAGCGCGACGAGCACCTCGCGGCGCCGGAACACGCCGAGTTCGGCGCGCATGTCGCCGCCCGCCGGTTGCGGCGTATCGGGCAGCGCGAACCACAGCGCGGCCATGGTGACCAGCCCCCAGACCGCAATGCCGCCGAACGCGGTACGCCAGCCGAAGCTCTCGCCGATCCATGGCGCGAGCGGAACGCCGATCACATTGGCGAGCGTCAGCCCCATGAACATCGCCGCCACCGCGCTCGCGCGCTTTTCGGGCGCCACAATGCTCGCCGCGACGACCGATCCGACCCCGAAGAAGGCGCCATGGTTGAACGAGGTAATGACCCGCGCGACCATCAATGTCGTATAATCGGCGGCGATCGCCGACAGGAAGTTGCCGAGAGTGAAGATGCCCATCAGTGCGATCAGCAAAGTGCGCCGCTTCATCCGCGCGGTGGTCAGCGTCATCAGCGGCGCGCCGAGCATGACGCCGAGCGCATAAGCCGAGACGAGCAGCCCGGCGGCGGGGATCGAAACCCCCAGCCCCTCGGCCATGTCGGGAAGCAGCCCCATCGGGGCGAATTCGGTGATGCCGATGCCGAAGGCTCCGGTCGCCAGCGCCAGCAGCGGGAAATTGAGTTTCATACGTCCACCCTTTCGGTTACGAATTGGAGGCATAAATGGATTGGACGCATCGCCGGAATTAGAGGGATGTTGCGCGAAGGATTTTTGAATTGAACGCAAAGATGAACGAAGGCGGCGATCGCGCCCGGGCGATGGAAATCTTTGTCGCGGTAATCGACAAGGGCAGCTTTTCGGCCGCCGGCCGCCTCCTCGGCCTGACACCGTCGGCGGTCAGCCGGACGATCGACCGGATCGAGGCGCGGCTCGGCGCCCGGCTGCTGCTCCGTTCGACCCGCGCGCTCGCGATGACCGCCGACGGCGAGGCCTATTATCACGCCGCGCGCCGCATCCTCGCCGACCTTGCCGAGGTCGAACAGGCGATCGGCGAGCAAGCGGCACCGCGCGGGCGGCTGCGCGTCAGCACCACGCTGTCCTATGGCCGCACCCGGATCGTGCCGCTGCTCGGCGAATTCCTCGACCTTTATCCCGGCATCTTGGTCGACATCAGCCTGACCGACACGGTGATCGACCTCGTCGAGGAGCGCGCCGACGTCGCGATCCGCATCGGGCCGCTGCCCGACAGCCCGCTGATCGCGCGGCGGCTGGGCGAAAGCGACCGCGTCGTCATCGCATCGCCCGCCTATCTGGCACGCCGCGGCACGCCAGCCGAGCCCGAGGAACTGCTCGCCCACCGCTGCCTCGGCTTCAATTTCCGCCGCCGCCAGCCGTGGTGGCCGTTCGCGCGTGCGGGCCAGGTCTTCGAGCTCCCGATCGCGCCCGCGGTCGAAGCGAATAACGGCGATACCGTCGTCCAGCTCGCCATCGACGGGGTCGGCATCGCCCGTGTCGGCCGCTTCAACGTCGCCGACGCGCTCGCCGACGGCCGCCTCGTCGAACTGCTCGCCGATTATAACCCCGGCGATATCGAGCCCTTTCACGCCCTGTTCCTCGGCGGCTCGACCTTGCCGGCGCGCGTTCGCGTTTTCATCGACTTCCTCGCCGAACGGCTCGCGTCCTGACCTTGGGGGCGCGACTGAAACAGGTCGAAACCGGCGCCGCGAAGGTCTATCGCTATACGCAATGGCTGAGTCGCGTTCGTCCCCTGCCCCCGGCGGCAGCGATTATGTCTTCAAACCCCACGAGCGCCCGTTCATGCCGGGCTCGCCCGCGTCGCCCGACCATCCGGTGCGGCGCAAGGTCGCCTATTTCCTGATCGGCGTTTTCCTCGCGATCGTCGGCGGTTTCCAGAACGGGATGCTGATCGCCAATCTCACCGCTTTGCAGGGGCATCTCGACCTGACCCCGGTCGATGCCGGCTGGGTCACCGTCGCCTATAATATGACCAACGCGTGCATGAGCATCCTGCTCTACAAGTCGCGCCAGCAATTCGGCATCCAGCGCTTCGTCCGCGCGATGATGCTCGCGCTGTTGCTCGCCAATTTTCTGCAGCTTTTCGACGCGGGCTACCGGATGGAGCTGATCGCGCGCGGCGTTTCGGGGATCGCGGCGAGCGGCCTCACCACGCTCGCCGCCTTCTATCTGATGCAGGGGCTGCCGCAGGAAAAGCGCATTGCGGGCTTCCTGCTCGCGATCGGGCTCACCCAGGTGGCGGTACCGCTGGCGCGCGCGATCTCGCCGCTGCTGCTCGCCGACGGCGACATCGCCAATCTGTTCGTGCTGCAATTCGCGATGTCGCTCGTCGCCTTCGGGCTCGTCAACATCCTCCATCTGCCCCCGGGCGAGACGATCCGCTCTTTCGAAAAGCTCGACCTCCTCACCTTCCCGATGCTCGCGACCGGGGTCGGGCTGCTCTGCGCCTTTCTGGTGCAGGGGCGCATCCAGTGGTGGTCGACGCCCTGGCTCGGCGGCGCACTCGCCGCATCGGTGGTGCTCATCGGCACCGCCTTTCTGATCGAGCATAACCGCAAGAACCCGATGCTCCAGACGCGCTGGATGGGCAGCCGCGATCTCGTCAAATTCGCCCTCACCGGCGCGCTGGTGCGCGTGCTGACGTCGGAGCAAAATTTCGGCGCGACCGGCCTTCTGTCGTCGATCGGCCTCGTCAACGACCAGCTCGTTTCCTATTATAGCGTGCTCGCGGCAGCAACGCTCGCCGGCGCGCTGCTGTCGATCGTCACGCTCAACCCGATGGACCTCCGCCGCCAGACGCTCATATCGCTCGCGGTGATCGCGATCGGCGCCTTTCTCGACACCCATTCGGGGTTGCGCACCGGTCCGATGAACCTTTATTTCTCGCAGGCCGCAATCGCCTTTGCCGCGGTCTATTTCATGGGGCCGATGCTGATGGAGGGGCTGCTCCGCGCGCTGACCAAGGGACCATCCTATTTGGTCAGCTTCGTCGCGGTGTTCGGGCTGTCGCAGACGCTCGGCGGCCTTGCGGGGGTTGCGGCGCTGTCGGCCTTCCACACGCTGCGCACCAAGTCGCATCTGATGACGCTCGGCCAGAGCCTGTCGCCGGGCAACCCCGACGTCGCGCAGGGCATCGCGTCGCTCGCGAACGGCCTGACGGGGACGATGACCGATCCGGCGCTGCGCAGCGCCAGCGCGGGGGCGCAGGTCGTACGCGAAGCGGCGCGCGAGGCGGCGATCCTTGCTTTCAACGACACCTTCTTCGTCATCGGCGCGCTGTCGGCGCTTGCCTTTGCCGTCATGTTCGTGCGCTGGCTCTACGATCGCCGGCGCGGCTTCAATCCACTCGCCGCCGAACTCGAGGCGCTTCAGAAGATGAGGGCGGGAAACCAATGAACGACGTGCCTGAGAAAAACGACGCAGCCACGGCGAAGCCCACGAAGCCCGCGCCGGCGCCAGCGAAACCGGTGCCGCCGCCCGAACCCGCCGCCGCGCCCGCGGAGGAAAGCGACGAAGGCTGGAAGCCGCCGCGCTCGCGCGGCCGGATCATCCTGTTCGGTTCGCTGATCCTCGTCGGCGCGCTCGCCATTCTCTATGCATGGGGCCTGCCGCCGTTCAGGCCGTCGAGCCAGACCACCGACAACGCCTATGTCCGCGGCCAGACGACGATCATCGCGCCGCAGGTCGGCGGCTATGTCACCGCGGTGCTGGTGCAGGATTTCCAGCGCGTGAAAGCGGGCGAGGTCCTCGCGCGGATCGACGACCGAATCTATCGCCAGCGCGTCGCGCAGGGGACCGCGAACATCGCCGCGCAATCGGCCTCGCTCGACAACAGCGAACAGAGCCGCCGCTCGGCGGAGGCGCAGATCGCGCTGCAGGAGGCGTCGGTTGCCAACGCGCGCGCGCAGCTCGCGCGGGCGCAGGCCGACATGCGCCGCGTCGGCGAACTGGTCGATGCCGGATCGGTGTCGCTGCGCGAGCGCGACCAGACGCTCGCCGCGCTCCGCCAGGCCGAAGCCGCGGTGCGCCAGGCCGAGGCGCAGCGCCAGATCGCGGTCGAACAGCTCCGCTCGGTCGGGGTCGGGCGCGGCGGACTGCAGGCGGGGGTCGAGAATGCGAAGGCGGCGCGCGGCCTCGCCGACATCGACCTTGAAAACACCGTCATCCGCGCCCCACGCGACGGCAAGCTCAGCGAAGTGACGGTGCGCGTCGGCCAGCTCGTCAATCCGGGCACCCAGCTCATGTACCTCGTCCCCGAGCGCCACTGGGTCGTCGCCAATTTCAAGGAAGCACAGACCGCAAAGATCCGCGTCGGCCAGCGCGCCACCCTGCGTGTCGACGCGCTCGGCGGCGCCAAGCTTTCGGGCCATGTCGAAAGCGTCGCACCGGCGGCGGGGAGCGAATTCAGCGTGATCAAGCCCGACACCGGATCGGGCAATTTCGTCAAGGTACCGCAACGGATCGCGGTGCGCATTCGCATCGACAAGGACCAGCAACTTGCCGCGCGATTGGGGCCCGGCATGTCGGTGATCGCAACCGTGCACACCGGGGCCGAGTGATGGGCTTCGCGCGTCCGGCCCTGCTCCTGCCGCTGCTCCTCGCGGGTTGCATGCCCGCGCTGACCCCGCGCCCCGAGGCGAGCCATATCGCCCCGCCTGCCGACTGGCGCACCGCCATGCCGGCAACGGCGGCAAGCGAGCGCGACTGGTGGGTCGGTTTCGGCGACTCGCAACTGACGGCGCTGGTCGAACAGGCGCGCGCGAACAACGCCGACCTTGCCATCGCCGCGGCGCGCGTCGCCGAAGCGCGGGCGCAGGAACGCGTCGCGCGGTCGCTGTTGATGCCGACGTTGAGCGCGAACGCGCCGAGCGCCGAGCAGCGCGCGCTCAACCCCTTCGGCGTCGCCACCGAAAGCTTCGCCGCGCAGCCCGCCTTTCAGGCAGCCTATGAAATCGACCTGTTCGGGCGCAATGCGGCGCAGGTCGAGGCCGCGCGCGCCAATGCGGCGGCGGTCGCGGCGGCGCGCGAGACGGCGACGCTGTCGGTGAGCGCTGCGACCGCCAGCAGCTATATCACCCTGCTCGCGCTCGACGCGCGGCGCGAATTGCTGCGCCAGACCATGGCATCGCGCGGCGAGGCACTGCGCATCGCGCGCGATCGCGCCGAGGCCGGCTATACGTCGCAGCTCGAACTGCGGCAGGCCGAAGCCGAATATCGCGCCGCCGAGCAGCAGATTCCGGCGATCGAGGCCGCGATCGCGCGGCAGGAAAATGCCCTGTCGCAGCTCGTCGGCGATACGCCGCACGCCATCACGCGCGGGCAGGATTTCGACGCGCTTGCGCGGCCGGCGGTGCCCGGGGTACTGCCGTCCGATCTCGTCCGCCGCCGTCCCGACATCGCGCAGGCCGAATATGCGCTCGCCGCGACCGACGCCAATCTCCGCGTCGCGCGCGCCCAATTCCTGCCGCAGGTCCGTCTGTCGGCGTCGGCGGGCGCCGTCATCTCGTCCGCGCTGCCCGATCCGGTGAGTATCTGGTCGATCGGCGGCAGCATATTGGCGCCCTTGTTCCAGGGCGGCCGGTTGCAGGGCCAGTATGACGCCGCGACCGCACAGCGCGATCAGGCCGCCTTCGCCTATCGCCGCGCCGTGCTCACCGCCTTTCGCGAGGTCGAGGACCAGCTCGCGGTGATCGACCGCTCGGGCGTGCAGGAGCAGGCGCTGCTCGCCCAGCGCGCCGCGGTCGCCGACGCGCTGCGCCATGCGACCAACCGCTACCGCGCCGGCTATTCGCCCTATCTCGAACAGATCGACGCGCAGCGCGCTCTGCTCGCGGTCGACCTCGCGCTGATCCAGCTCCGCACCGACCGCCTCACCGCCTATGTCGCGCTCTATCAGGCGCTTGGCGGCGGCGGTTCAGACGCCAACGCGTCGCCGCGCTGATGCCGGCGCTGGCGCTCGACCCGTCCGTTGCGCCGCCCCGCAGCATTCCCCTGCCCGCGCGCCTGCGCGTCGAATTGCTCTACGCCGTGCGCCACCACCGGCGCCTCCGCCTCGCGGCGCCGCGCCGCTTCACCGAGCTGGTCCAATGGCGCAAGCTCCACGACCGTTCGCCGGCCCAGACCGAGTTGATGGATAAGCTCGCGGCCAAGCGGATCGCCACCGCGCAGCTCGGCGAGGACTGGATCGTCCCGACGCTCTGGACCGGCACCGAATTGCCGCCCACCATACCGTTCGCGTTCCCTGCGATCCTCAAAGCGCGGCACGGCTGCAATCAATATGCCGTGCTGTGCACCGCCCCCGGCGCCCGCCAATGGCGCCGCATCCGGCGCACCGCCGACCGCTGGCAACGCGCGGCCTATGGCGGCTGGCTCGACGAATGGGCGTATCGCGACGTCCCCCGCGGCCTGCTTGCCGAGCCGCTGCTCGGCGGCCGCCTGCCCTTGCCGGTGGACTACAAGATCTACGTCTTCGGCGGCGTCGCGACGCATGTGCAGGTCCATCTCGGCCGCGGCGAGCAGCATCGCTGGATTTTGCATGACCGCGATTGGCGCCAGCTCGTCCCGGCGCGCGACTGCCCCGCCCCGCCGCCTTCGCTCGCCGCCATGCTCGCTGCCGCCGAAACGCTCGCGCGCGGCACCAGCTTCCTGCGCGTCGATTTCTACGACATCGCAGGGCGGCCCTATTTCGGCGAATTCTGCCTCTATCCCGGTTCGGGGCTCGACCCCTTTGCCGCCGACTGGATCGATGTCGAACTGGGTGCGCTCTGGCTGGCAGCGCTGGCCAGCGTGCCGGGCCCTAGATGAAGCTCTTTTCCGGTACGAGCGCCGCAGCCAGCGCCCCGAGCCCGGCGCCCAGCGCCGCAATATCGTCATCGCTCCGCGACCCCGCAAAGATCGAAGCCGACAGGCAAAAGCCCGGCGCCACGCCGGCAATCCCGACCGCGACCGTACACACCCCACGATGGGCAAAGCCGTCGTCGATCGCGAAGCCCCGCCCGGCCGCCTCGCGCACCTGCGCGCCATAGGTTTCGAACGCCAGATCGGCCTGCCAGCGAACCGGCGCGAAGCGGCGGGCAAGTTCAATATCGTCAACGCCCTGCATCGCCGCGAGCGCGCGACCGACCGCACCGCCGCCGAGCGGCTGGCGCTGATCGTCGGCAAGGTGGAGGCGCATCCCGGCATCGCTTTCCGCCCGCGCGATCAGCCGCGTCCGCTCGCGCGACACCATTTTCCACAGCCCGACCGCGGCATCGAAGGACTGCGCGAACCGCACCATCAGCGGCCGCGCGCGCTCGACCAACCGCCCCGCATCGCCGTCGCGCAGGACATCGAGCCCCGCCCACGCCGGGGCGAGGCGGTAGGTTTTCGTCCGCGCATCGCGCTCGACCGCGCCCTCACTCGCCAGCGTCTTGAGTAGATTGAGGCAGCTCGACGGGCTCAGCCCCACCATCCGGCCGACTTCGGACAGCGACAGCGGGCTCGTCTCGGCGAGGAGGCGCAGGATGGCGAGCGCTTGCGATACGGAACGGACGGGACCGGTCATGCCGTTTAATAGTTTTCATACACATAAAAAGCAATTCCGAATATTGAATATTAGCCGCGATGCGCCTATCGGCCTATGACTAGATTAGGAGGCCGACATGAGCAGTCCCAACCCCGGCATGGACGCCGATGTCTTTGAGCAGTTCATCGAACAGTTGCAGCGTTATGTCCGCGAACGGCTGCTCCCCGCCGAACAGACGATCATCGAGACCGACGCGATCCCCGCCGACATCCTGTCCGAAATGCGCGAGATGGGCCTGTTCGGGCTGACGATGGCCGAGGAATATGGCGGTTCGGGAATGAACGTCAGCCAATATGTCCGCACCATCCACACGCTCAGCTATGCGATGCCGGCCTTCCGCTCGATCATCTCGATCAACCTCGGCATGTTCGCCTCGGCGCTGAAGAATGGCGGGACCGAGGCGCAGAAGGCCGAATGGCTGCCGCGCGTCGCGGCGGGCGAGATTGCCGCTTTCGGGTTGACCGAACCCGGCTCCGGGTCGGACTCGGCGGGGCTGCAGACGACGGCAGTGCAGACCGACAACGGCTGGGTGCTCAACGGCACCAAGCGCTACATCACCAATTCGCCCTTCGCGAAGGTCGCGCTGATCATGGCGCGGACAAGCAAGGAGAACCTTCCCAAAAACGCCCATGTCTCGGCCTTCATCGTGCCGATGGACACGCCGGGGGTGACGGTCGGCAAGTCGGACAAGAAGATGGGCCAGTCGGGCAGCCATATCGCCGACATCATCATGGAGGATGTGCGCGTCGGCGGCGAGGCGCTGCTCGGCGGCGAACTCGGCAAGGGCTTTGCCTATGCGATGATGAGCCTCGACAACGGCCGCATGTCGGTCGGCGCCGCCGCCACCGCCTATGCCCGCCGCGCGCTCGACAGCGCCGTGCGCTACGCGACCGAGCGCAAGGCGTTCGGCGAACCGATCGCGAATTTCCAGTTGATCCAGCAGATGCTCGCGCAGAGCGAAATCGACATCTACGCCGCCGAATGCATGATGGAGGATGTCACCCGCCGCGCCGACGCGGGCGAGAATGTCCTGCGCAAGGCCGCGGCGTTCAAGGTATTCGCGTCCGAGATGTGCGGCCGCGTCGTCGATGCGTGCGTGCAGGTCTATGGCGGTGCGGGCTATCTCGCCGAATATGACGCCGAGCGTTTCTTCCGCGATGCCCGCATCTATCGCATCTACGAAGGCACGACGCAGATCCTCCAGCTCCAGATCGCCAAGCATATGCTGCGCGAATTTGCGGCGGCGAACTAATGTATTCCTTGCTGTCCGGACTGTCGGTGATCGAGGCGTCGTCCTTCGTCGCCTCGCCCACGGCCGGGCTCTATTGCGCGCAGTTCGGCGCCGAGGTGATCCGCGTCGACCAGATCGGCGGCGGCCCCGATTCCCGGCGCTGGCCGGTGACCGCCGAGAACAACTCGCTCTATTGGGAAAATCTCAACCGCGCCAAAAAGTCGGTCGCGCTCGACCTCGGCCGGCCCGAGGGACGCGAACTGCTGCAGGAGTTGGTGCGCGCAACGGGCCAGTTCATTACCAACTTTCCGGTCGACGGATTCCTGTCGCACGAAAAGCTGGCGGCCAGCCGCCCCGATCTCATCACGGTGCGCGTGATGGGCTGGGCCGATGGTTCGCCCGCGCTCGACTACACGGTGAATAACAGCGTCGGCTATCCGATGCTCACCGGCGCGGGTCCCGAACCGGTCAATCATGTCCTCCCCGCATGGGACTTGCTTACCGGCGCCTACGCCGCCTTCGCGCTGCTCGCGGCGATCCAGCGGCGGAGCGTCAGCGGCGAAGGCGGCGAGGTCCGCATTCCCCTCTCCGACGTCGCGATCGGCACCGTCGCCAATTTGGGCGGCATCGCCGAAGTGCTCTATTCGGGCGAGGACCGCCCGCGGCTCGGCAACGCCGTCTATGGCCTGTTCGGCCGCGATTTCGTGACGCGCGACGGCGAGCGGACGATGATCGTTGTCGTCACCCCGCGCCAATGGGCGAACCTGATCGCCGCACTGAATCTCGGCGATGCGATCGCCGCGATCGAGAGCGAACGCGGCGTGTCCTTCGCCAAGGACGACGGCCTCCGCTTCAACCACCGCGACGCGCTCTATCCGCTGTTCGAGAGGGCGGTCGCCGCGCGCGACCACGCCGACCTCGCCGCCGCCTTCGATGCGGGCGGGATCGTCCATTCGCCCTACCGGACGATGCACGACGCAGTGCAGGACCCGGCGCTCGTCGCGAACAACCCGATCTTCGGTGCGGTGGAGAACCCCAGCGGCTTCGCCTACCCAGCCGCAGGCGCCTTCTCGACCATTCCGCAAGCGGAGCGCGAACCGCCGCGCCCAGCGCCCCGCAACGGCCAGCACAGCGAAGAAGTGCTCGCTACCCGCCTGTCGCTATCCTCGGGCGAGATTGCCCGCCTGATCGAGGCCGGCATCGTCGGCACCGCCAACACCGGAGAATGAAATGACCCTGCGCCGCGCCGCCATCGTCGCCCCGATCCGCACCCCCGTCGGCAAGTTCGGCGGCGCGCTATCGTCGCTGACCGCCGGCGATCTCGGCGCCGTCATCCTGAAGGCGCTGATCGAACGCACGAAGATCGATCCCGCGCGAGTCGACGACGTCGTCTTTTCGCAAGGCTATGGCAATGGCGAGGCGCCGTGCATCGGCCACTGGTCATGGCTTGCCGCCGGGCTGCCGATCGAGGTCCCCGGCTACCAGCTCGACCGCCGCTGCGGCTCGGGGCTGCAGGCGATCGTCAACGCCGCAATGATGGTGCAGACCGGCATGTCCGACGTCGTCGTCGCGGGCGGCGTCGAATCGATGTCGAACGTCGAGCATTACAGCACCGATATCAGGAAAGGCGTGCGCGCGGGCAATCTCACCCTCCACGACCGCCTGACCCGCGGCCGCGTCATGTCACAGCCGGTCGAGCGCTTCGGCGTCATCGCCGGCATGATCGAGACCGCCGAAAATCTCGCCAGGGACTATGATATCAGCCGCGAAGCGTGCGACGCCTATGCCGTCCGCAGCCACCAGCGCGCCGCCGCCGCCTGGGCGAACGGGCTGTTCGACGACGAACTCGTCCCCGTGTCGGTGCCGCAGAAAAAGGGGGATCCCGTCGTTTTCGCGCACGACGAAGGCTATCGCGCCGACGCGACACTGGAATCGCTCGGCAAGCTCAAGCCCCTCGAAGGCGGCGTCGTCACCGCGGGCAACGCCAGCCAGCAGAACGACGCCGCCGCCGCGTGTCTTGTCGTCGCCGAGGACAAGCTGGGCGAACTCGGCCTGACGCCCATCGCCTGGTACCACAGCTCGGCGGCTGCCGGCTGCGACCCCAGCCGGATGGGCATCGGCCCGATCCCCGCGGTCGAACGGCTCTTTGCGCGGAGCGGCCTCGGCTGGAACGACATCGACCTCGTCGAACTCAACGAAGCCTTCGCGCCACAGGTGCTGGCCGTACTTAAAGGCTGGGGCTGGAGCGACGACGACAGCCGGGGCGACATCCTCAACGTCAACGGCTCGGGCATCTCGCTGGGCCATCCGATCGGCGCGACCGGCGGACGCATTCTCGCCAATCTGACGCGCGAACTGGTGCGCCGCGACGGCCGTTACGGCCTCGAGACGATGTGCATCGGTGGCGGCCAAGGCATCGCCGCAATCTTCGAGCGCGCGACTTGAACAAGCCCCCTCATCCTCGTCACCCCGGACTTGATCCGGAGTCCATTGCGGCGCCGTTGTCATGGACCCCGGATCAAGTCCGGGGTGACGATGGGAAAGAGAGCAGGCTCTGACGATGCGCGCCGATCTAACCAAAGCGCTTGCCGCCGCACAGACATACCGGAGCGCCGCCCAGGCGGCGCTGAGCGAACGCCTGGCGACAAACCCGATCGACAGCGAGCAGCGCGCGGCGCACGGCTTCGCATGGGTTGCGACGACGGTCGCGGCGCTCGAAGCAACGCTGGCGTGGTACGAGTCAGGCCAGGGCGCAAACCCGCTCGACGCCCAGATCGCCACCCTCGCCTTCGCCGAAAGCATCGGCCAGCTCACCGGTGGCCTGCCGATGGGGCAGAACGAGATTTTCCGTCCGGCCGACCTCGGCCTTGGCGCCGCCGCGCGCGCGCTCGCCGAAGCCTGCGCCAGCCTGCTCGACGCCGACCATGCCGCGACCCGCGCCGAAGTTGCCGCCGCGCTGGCCGGGGGCGATTGGCCCAGCGAGACGCTCCACGACGCCGACCTCGACGCGATCCGCGAACAGTACCGCCGCTTCACCGACGCGGCGATCATCCCGCACGCCCACGGCTGGCACCTCGCCAACGCGCTGATCCCCGATACGACGGTGCAGGCGATGGCCGAACTCGGCACTTTCGGCGTCTGCATTCCCGAGGAATATGGCGGGCTCGGCCTCGGCAAGCTCGTCATGTGCATCGTCACCGAAGAATTGTCGCGCGGCTGGATCGGCACCGGCTCGCTCGGCACCCGGTCGGAAATCGCGGGCGAGTTGATCGTCCTCGGCGGCACCGCAGCGCAAAAGGCCGAATGGCTGCCAAAGATCGCCAGCGGCGAAATCCTGCCCACCGCGGTGTTCACCGAACCCGATGTCGGCTCGGACCTCGGCTCGCTCCAGACAAAGGCCCGGCGCGACGGCGACCGATGGACAATCGACGGCGCCAAGAACTGGATCACCCACGCTGCACGTTCGGACCTGATGACTTTGCTGGTGCGCACCGTGCCCGATGCCAAAGGCTATGCCGGCCTCTCGATGCTGCTCGTCCCCAAGCCGCGCGGGACCGAGGCCGATCCCTTCCCCGCCACCGGCATGACCGGCAGCGAGATCGAGGTGCTCGGCTATCGTGGCATGCGCGAATATGCGCTGCAGTTCGACGGCATGACCGCACCCGCCGACGCGCTGCTCGGCGGCGAGGAAGGGCAAGGCTTCAAACAGCTCATGCGCACCTTCGAGGGCGCGCGGATCCAGACCGCGGCGCGCGCCGTGGGAGTTGCGCGCCGCGCGCTCGAACTCGGGCTCGATTATGCGATCAACCGCAAGCAGTTCGGCAAGGCGATCGTCCATTTCCCGCGCGTATCGGACAAGCTGGCGATGAGCCTCGTCGATTTCGTCATGGCGCGCGAGCTGAGCTATGCCGCCGCGCGCGCCAAGGATTCGGGCAAGCGCTGCGACATCGAGGCGGGGATGGCGAAGCTGCTCGGCTCCCGCGCGGCATGGGCGAACGCCGACGCGGCGCTGCAAATCCACGGCGGCAACGGCTATGCGCTCGAATATGAAATCAGCCGCATCCTCTGCGATGCGCGCATCCTCAACATCTTCGAGGGCGCGGCGGAAATTCAGGCGCAGGTGATCGCGCGCGGGCTGACCGGAGGACGCAATTGATGAGCGACTGGCAGGACTGGATCGGCCGGATCGAAACGCGCCGCGACCGCATCGACGAAGCGGCCGCCGCGCGCTGGCTGGCGACGCTCGACCGCGCCGCGCCCGCCGACGGCAGCGTCCCGCAGGCCTATCACTGGTGCCTCTGCCTGCCCGACGCGCCGAGCGCGATCCTCGGCGCCGACGGCCATCCCGTGCGCGCGGACAGCGACGACAGCTTCCTGCCGCCGATCCCGCTTCCACGCCGGATGTGGGCCGCGAGCAAGGTCGAGTTCCTCGCCCCGCTGCGCCCCGGCCAGTCGGTGATCCGCACCTCGCGCGTCGCCGCGATCACCGAAAAGCAGGGCGGCACCGGCAAGCTCGTCTTCGCCGACGTCGCGCACGAAACCCGTGGCGACGGCACCCTCGCGGTGCGCGAAACCCAATCGATAGTCTTTCGCGAACCCGCCCCCGCGGGAGCGCCGCCTGCTCCGCCGCCGCCCGGCGATGATGGTTTCGACCCGTCGGGCTGGGACGCGCACCGCATGCTCTTCCCGTCGGAAGCACTGCTGTTCCGCTATTCGGCTCTGACCTTCAACAGCCACCGCATCCACTACGACCTGCCCTATGCGACCGAGGAAGAGGGCTATCGCGGCCTCGTCGTCCATGGCCCGCTCACCGCGACACTGCTGCTCGACCTCGCGCAGCGCGAGTATGGCGACAATCGCCTGAAGAGCTTCGCTTTCCGCGGCGTCTCCCCGGCGATCTGCGGCGACCCCCTTTATCTATCATTGCGCGGCCAAAACGGCGGACTGGAGTTAGGGGCGTTTGCCGCGGACGGGCGGCAGGTCATGCAGGCTTCGGCCACGCTCTAGCGCTCGCCGGTCTGCCCTTCGCCGCCACGTTTGCGCTCCCATCGTGCCTCGACGAAGCCGAGCAGCGTCAACATGATCACGCTGATCGCCGATCCGATCAGCACCAGCGGCCATTGCGCCGCGCCGCACGCGATGCCGATCACCGCCGCCAGCCACAGATGCGCCGCGGTGGTGAGATTCTTGACCTCGCCCTTGCTGAACACGATCAGCCCGGCGCCGATGATGCCGATGAAAGCCCCCGTCGCCTCATAGATGCGCAGCGGATCGGACCGTTCGCCGCCGATCTGGGTGTAAAGCGCGATGATCGACACCGTCATCATCGCCGCCGAAAAACAGATCAGCCCGTGCGTGCGGAAACCCGCCTCATGCCCGCGAATCTCGCGGTCGAGGCCGAGCAGCAATCCGAGCACCGCCGCAACGCCCAGCCGCGACAGCAGGTCGAAGTCGATCCAGTGGACGAGTATAGGCGCGTTGAGCTCCATCGCCCTTCATAGCGCGGCAGCGCCGAAAGGGTTCCGGGCGCTCAGTAGCGCGCCCGGATGCTCGCGGAGAAACTGCGTCCCGGTTCGGGGAAGCCGTCGGTCAGGACATAATTGTCGTCGAACAGGTTACGCGCCGACGCCGATCTCGATGCCGTCGCGCAGCGCATAATCGATACGCAGATTCGCCTGCACATTGCTGCCGGTGCGTTAATAGAAGACCGGAGAAAACGTATCCAACGTCGTCCGGTTGGAGGCAATATCGACGCTCGGCACAATGCTCAGCCCGGCCAGCGGCGACCAGTCAACATATGCGAATCCCTTATGCGCCGGCACGTCGGTCAGACGTAATACCGGGATTACGGTTCCCGCCGCCCCCGCTGCGATGTCAAACGAGCGATGCGTCCAAGTGTAGTTCGCGCCGAGTTCGAGCGAGGGTCCGACGTGCGCGGTCAGCGCCAGTTCGGCGCCATAATATTCGGCGCTGCCCAGATTCTGACGCTGGCTGGTATTGGCCGGGAATCCGGGCGGCCGCACCGACACGATGGCGTCGTCGATGTTGCTGTAGAAGGCCGTACCCTCGACATGGACGCCGCCAAAATCGCGCGATCCGCCAATCTCGAAATTCGTCGCCCGTTCCGGCTCAAGACCCGGATTCGACGCCGCATTGCCGAACTGGGTGCTGAATCGTTCAAAGATCGTCGGGAAACGCGAACGGCGCGAGACGCTCGCATGCAGGCGTGTCGCATCGTCGGGGCGATATTCGATCCGGCCCTGCCAGTTGAACGCCGAAGCGTTGGTCAGCGGATATTCGAACAGGCGCCCCGGCGAGGTGAAGGAGATGGTATATTCCTCGGCCTTCTTGAGGCCGCGCCAGTCGAAGCCCGCCCCCAGCGAATTTCCCATTGACACCCCAGTCGCGTGTCCACGAGAAATCGCGCGCGCCGCCGTCCTCGGCCGAACCCAGCGCGGGATCATAACCGCCTGCAAGGTCCCAATGGTCCCAGAAGTTGCGCGTGTACGACGCCTGCGCGTAGAATTTTTCCTGCCGCGTGCCGAGCAGCGCGAAGACGTTGTAACCGGCATAATCGACGTCGCGGTCGAGATCGATCGTCGCGCGTGCCTCGGCTTCCAATGCCTTGGTCGGCTTGCGCGTCACGAGGTTGATCGCCCCGCCCATCGCGCCGGGGCCGTCGAGCACCGAGGCATAGCCCTTGGCGACCTGGATTTCGGCAATGTCGGGGGTCAGGAAGCGGCCATAGTCGAGCCGGTTGTCGGCGGACAGATAGACGCGGATACCGTCGAGCGACACGGGCACCTGGAAGCGGTCGAACCCGCGGACGAAGATCAGTCGCTCGTTGCGTGATCCGCCGCTGTTCGCCGACGTCACGCCGGGCATCAGGTTGACCGCCTCGTCGAGCGTGTCGCGGTTGAAGGTGTAGATCGCTTCGGACGACAGGGTTTCGGTCCCGATCGTGATATCCTCGGAATGCGGCGCCGTGACGACGATCTGGCCGAGCGTGAGGGCGCTGTCTTTCGCGGCAATTGCTTCGTCTGCCGCTTGGGCATGGGCCGGCGCGGTGGCGACGAGCGCCGTCGTAACGAAAAGAAGCAGTCGCATGGAGATACCTTATGTCGCAGATCGCCATTGCTTTTGGGCGAATCGCTATATACGGCCATATACATTGGTCGCCTCGGAGGGAAAGCATGCGCCGCTCTCTTTTTGCCGCAATGACGGCGCTTGCGCTGGCCGCGCCCGGCGGCGCTTATGCGGAAGAGCCCGACTGCACGACCGGCAGCGCAGCGCTCCCCGCCGAACTGGCCGGGTGGACGTCGCGCGGCACGCTGACGGCAGCGAGCGATGCCGCCGCAGCCAAGGCTTCGCCCATCGCGATCGGCCACACCGCCGATGTCGCGCTCCAACCCGCCGGCAAGGTCCGGTTCGCTGCGCCGCCCGGCAAGCCCGGCGAAGGTGAAACGCACGCCGGTCTCCTTGCTTTTCACGTCGAGACAGCGGGCAGCTACCGCGTCGCGCTGGGCGCGGGCGCGTGGGTCGATGTGATCGAGGGCGGCAGCGCACTCGCGTCGACCGCGCACGGCCACGGTCCGCAATGCTCGGGCATCCGCAAGATGGTCGATTTTTCGCTGACCCCAGGGGATTATCTGCTGCAGATCGCCGCGAGCTCCACGCCGTCGATCGCGGCGCTGGTCGCAAAGCTGCCCTGACGCGGGCGCGTCAGGGCTTCGCGCTCGGCGGCAGCGGCGCAGCGCGCATCAGCGCGGTCAGCCTGTCCAATTCCCCGCGCCGCGCGGCATCGGCCAGCCGGCGTTCGAGCGCACGATAGCTTGCCAGCACCGTCCGGCCGCAATCGGTCAGCCGGGCGCCTTTCGCCGCTCCGCCGCCCGCCGTCGTTTCGACGAGTCTTTCGGTCCAGCAGCGGTTCATGCTGTCGACGAGCAACCACGACCGGCGATAGCTCATCCCCAGCGACCGCCCCGCCGCCGAGATCGATCCTTCGCGATCGATCGCTTCGAGCAGATCGGCTTTGCCGGGGCCGATCGCGGGCTCGTCGCCGCAGAATAGCTGCGCTTTCAGCTTGAGCGCGCCCTCTCTCACCATCGTCCCGCCTCGCCTGTGAATGCCCCTGATATCCTACCCCCCGGCCGATTCAAAGCGGGCTCTCTCAGAGCCAAGTGAAGGTGACGAGCATCAATTTCACGCTACCTGCGCTGTAGGGACTACCCGATCATTTCCGCCCGTCGGTCGCAGGATCTTGGCCGCATCGCCGGTGCCTTCGATAGGGAAATTGCGCAGTCCGATGGCGTCCTTGACCATTTCAAGCTCCTTATGGAGAGCCGCCATATTGGCATGCGCCTCGAAGAGCGCGGCGAAGCTGACCGCCAAACGCGAATAAGCCGGATCGGCCGCAACTGCAGATAGCCCCGCCCTCGCCTGCCCCTGCGCAAGCGCACCGGCAAGTACGCCGGTCGCGGCAATCGCGTTTTCGATCGCGCGCTCCGCTTCGACCATCATGCGCGCAACAACGTTGGCGGCCTCGAGACGTTGTTTCAGCATATTCACCCCCTGTCCTCGATGACAAAATCTATTGTGCCACCCAACCGGGAAGTGGTGCACCCGACAGGATTCGAACCTGTGGCCCCCAGATTAGGAATCTGATGCTCTATCCTGCTGAGCTACGGGTGCACGCGGCGTCCGTTTAGCGGCGCGAGGCGTCCAGCGTCAATCGGCGGGCGATCAATTCACCGCGTCGGGCGGAGCAATAGGGACGAGGAGCGGCATCGCGGCGATGCCATCCTCGCGGAGCTCCGCCGCCTGTTCGGGCGAGGCCTGGCCATGGATCAGGTCTTCCTTCGCCCGCCCTTCGTGCATCGCGCGGGCGGCATCGGCGAAATCGCGCCCGACCCAGCGCGACTGCGGCAGCATTTCGGCCTGTTTCGCCGCAATCTCCGCGATCACCTTGCGCACCAGCTCGGGCGAAGGCTCGCCGGTTGCCGAAGCATCGGCAGGTTTGGCAATGGCACCCGATTGCTGGTTCGATTTCGCCCCGACCCGCGGCGCCATGACCGCCTTTGCAACCGCGCTGTCGCCGCAGACCGGGCAGGCGATCAGCCCGCGCGCCTGCTGGTCCGCGAAGCTCTCGCTGCTCGCGAACCACGCCTCGAACCGGTGATCGCCGGCCGCGCAGCAAAGGTCGAAGACGATCACGGGATTATCCCGCGCCGAGCAGGGGGTCGAGCCCGCCGCGCGCGTCGAGCGCGGCAAGGTCGTCGCTGCCGCCGACATGCTTTCCGTCGATGAATATCTGCGGCACGGTGCGCGCGCCGCCGGCGCGATCGACCATCGCGTCAAATCCGGCGCGATCCATCGTCACGTCGATTTCCTGATAGACGGCGCCCTTCTTGTCGAACAACGCTTTCGCGCGCGAGCAATAGGGGCAGAAGAATTTGGTAAAGATTTCGATCTTCGCCATGCGGCTATCCTGTCATCCTTTCGTCCATCATATCGGAATCAACGCGCGCAAAGTCAAATATGTTGCTGGTCATGAGCGCGTCGGGGACGACCCGCGCCCAGGTCAGCGCCGAAACGCGGACCGCTCCGCTGCGGCGGAGGGCCCGCGCCGCCGCGCGCAGCGTCGCGCCGCTCGCATGGACATCGTCGATCAGCACCAGATGCCGGCCCGCCGCCCTCTCTTTCGCGCCATTCGCCAGCGCGAAGGCACCTGCGACGATCCGCTCGCGTTCGCGCCGCCCCTGGCCGCGCAGCGCTTTCGTTGCCTTGATCCGCAGCAAGAGATCATGGTCGTGCGGGGTACCGGTGAGCCGCGTCAGTTCGTCGGCAACAAGCGCCGCCTGATTGAAACCGCGCGACCAGAGGCGCCAGCGATGGAGCGGGACCGGGACAAGCAACACCGGCTCCGCGTCCGCGAGCTTGCCGAGCGGGCGTGCCATCAGCTGTGCCATCAGCCGCGCATGCCCGACGCGCCGCCCATATTTGAGCCGCAGCGCGACGGTGCGTGCGACGGGTCCGTAAGCAACCGCGGACGGGGCGCCTTCGAACGGCGGCGGCGCGGCAAGGCAGGCGCCGCAAGTCACCGAGCCGGGCAAGGCAGCGGGCAGCGGGATCGAACAGAGCGAACAGGCCGGTCCGTCGAGAAAGGTCAGCGACGACCAGCAGGAGAGGCAGAACTGCCTGTCGTTATCGACGACGAGGCCGCATCCGGGGCAGCGCGGCGGCAGGGCATAGTCGACGATCGTCCGGACGATATGGCGCAATGCGCGGTCCGCTTGCCACCCCGATGCCTCATCCGCGTCGCCTTCCCCCATAGCGGACTTGTGAAGCATCGCCGAGGACGGCACAAGCGCCGCATGTCGCAGCCCCCGCTCTTCTCCCCGGCCCGCCAGCGCGCCCAGCGCGACCGCATCGCCCGCCAGCCCGCCGGCGCCGATTTCCTCGCGCCGATCATCGCCGAAACCCTGCTCGACCGCCTCACCATGGTCACCCGCGATTTTTCCCGCACCTTGCTGATCGGCGCCCATGACGCGACGCTGATCGCGCATCTGCGCGGCCTTGGCACCAATTTGACGCTCCTCGAGGCGGGGCCGGCCCCCGCCGCCTATACCGGCGCGATCGTCGGCGAGGCCGATAACATCGACCTGCCCTTCGGCAGTTTCGACCTTATCGTCTGGCCCGGCGGGCTCGACAGTATCAACGACGTTCCCGGCGCGCTCGTCCGCCTGCGGGCGCTGCTCGCCCCCGACGGCCTGCTCCTCGGCGCCTTCGTCGGCGACGGCAGCCTGCCGCGCCTGCGCCGCGCTATGATGACCGAATACGTGCGCCCGGTCGCCCGCCTCCACCCGCAGATCGACCTTGCGGCGATGGGCAATTTGCTGCAGCGCACCGGCTTCACGCTCCCCGTCGTCGACGTCGATACGCTGACGGTACGCTATGGCGACTGGTTCGGGCTCGTCCGCGATCTGCGCGCCGCAGGCCTGTCGAGCCGGCTTTCCCCTGCGCCGCCGCCGCTGACCCGCGACGAGGCGGGGCGCATCGCTGCAGCATTCGCCGCCGAAGCCGATCCCGATGGCCGCATTGCCGAAACCTTCCGCCTGATCCATTTCAGCGGCTGGGCGCCGCACCCCGACCAGCCGCAACCGGCGCGGCGCGGCAGCGGCACGGCATCGCTCGCTGATGCGCTCAAGCCGAAAAGCTAGACCAGCGCTTCGAGCAGTCCGATCAGCGGCTTGTCGGCGGGCGGCATGGCGAGGCTGTGCAACTCGACCGGCCGCACCCAGCGCAGCGCGCTGGCGTGTTGCGCCACCGGCGTACCCCGCCATTTGCGGCAAACATACAGCAGCAACAGCAAGTGCCGGTCGCCGAGCGTGTCGCTAGCAAAGCAGGCGGGCGCCAGACAGGCGTGATCGACGTCGATCGCCAGTTCTTCGCCAAGTTCGCGGATCAGCGCCTGTTCGGGGGTTTCGCCGGGCTCGATCTTGCCGCCCGGAAACTCCCACAGGCCCGCCATCGACAGACCTTCGGGCCGCTGCTGGACAAGCAGGCGGCCGTCGCGGTCGACGAGCGCAGCAGCGACGACAATAAGACAGTTTTCCGGGGATTTCCCGGACGTCGCCACAGCCAAATTATTAACCCTCCTGTGCGATCTTCGGCAGCCTCGGGAACTATAACTGCAGTTAGGGGCGGGACAATGAACAAAATTTCCGGGCTGATGCGGTCGACCAGGGCCGCGACAGCCGTCGAGTACGGGTTGATACTCGCGCTGATCTTCATCGGCCTCATCGCCGCCGTCGGTAATGTCGCAACCCAGGCTGGCGACATGTGGACCGACATCTCCTCGCACTCCGGACAGGCGATGAATCACCCGTAACTGTCCGATTTCGGGACTTGCGCCCGCACAAAGGGATTTTCGACATTAAGCTTTTCAAAACCAATTCGCCGTAAATCGGCTGATGTTGACCACGACCAGACCGTCAACAGGGTAAGTGAATTGTCAGGAGACCAGACATGAAGTTTTTCAAGAAGTTCATTCGCAACGAAAAAGCTGCCACCGCCATTGAATATGGCCTGATCGCAGCTCTCATCGCCGTCGCCGGCATCGCTGCTTTCCGTTCGGTCGGCACCAGCGTCAGCGGCACGTTCACGGACGTCGACACCGCGCTCAAGACCCGTTCGGCTGGCGCGCCGGCCACCCCGTAAGGCCAAAGACGACCCATCGGGTCAAGGAAGGGGCGGTGGAGCGATCCACCGCCCTTTTTCGTGTTTTGCTTACCGGCTCGCGTAGACGACCAGCTTCACCTTCTGTCCCGGCGTCAGGCGGCTCGACGCGGTCAGGCGGTTGAGCACCTGAAAGCGTTCCGCCTGATAATTGCTGTACGCCATGCGTTTCGAGAGGCTGGCCACGGTGTCGGCGCGCCCGACCGTCACGACATCGACACGCCGCGGCCGGATCGCCGCCGCCTCGGCCGTACTCAGCCGCCGTACGCTGTTGAACATCGGGTTGAACACCCCGGCCCCGCCCGCCTTGGTCAGCGCGACGAAGTGGAAGGCCTGATTTTTCGAAAACTCATAAGCGAAGACGGTCACGTCGACCTGCCCCGACTGGGTGTTCGCGCGCGCGACCGAATAATAGGCCGGAATCCCGTTCACCGTCGTTCGCTGCAGGCTGCTCGGGCTGACCGAGCTATTGCCGGCGATCGATTTGAACACCGCCGCAACATAGGCATTCATATCGCCGTTATAGGCAACGGTCGAAAATTGCGCCTGCCCGCCATTGCCGCTGACGGTGACGGCGCTGTTGCCGTTCTGCATGCCATAGCCGTTCGGAACGGCGAATTTCAGCTTGAGATCGGGGTGAAGGAATTCATTGCCCTCGACCACGCCCTGCTTGGGATCGTCGCCATAGAGAACGCCGTCGACCGACGCGAGGAAGGCGTCGGCATTGCGGACGCCGCCCGTTCCCGCGCGGCTCGCCAGCGTCTGGGCATTGCGCACGCGCGATGCCGGGTCGGGGTGGGTGCTCGCCCATTCGGGAAGCGCGCGTGCATCGCCGCCCGCGAGGCGCGCTTCGAGGTTGGTCTGGGCGGCAAGGCTCGCAAGCATCGTCGATAGCGCCAGCGGGTCATAGCCGGCGCTGCGCAGATACTGCACGCCGAGCTGGTCGGCCTGCAACTCCTGTTTGCGCGAGAAGCCGAGGGTCGCATATTGCGCGACCTGCATCGCATTGTTCTGGATCAGGCCGCCAAGGCCGCCGAGCAGCCCGCCATTGTCGCCGATCGCGCCGCCCACGACCTGCGCCAGCACGCCGAGGATCGCGTTGCGCGTCGCCGCCGACTGGCGCTTCTTGCTGTGCTGCGCCGCGACATGCCCGACCTCATGGCCCAGCACGCCTGCCAGCTCGGCCTCGTCGTTCATCAGCGCCATCAACTGGCGGGTGACATAGACATAGCCGCCGGGGATCGCGAAAGCGTTGTTCACCGGCGAATTGAGCAGGGTCACGGTGAAATCGCCGGGGTTCCGTGAGAGGCCCGATTGCACTGCGATATTCTGCCCGATGCGATTGACATAGCTCGCCTGCGGCCCGGCATAGGCGCCGCCGAATTCTTCCATCAACTGCGGATGGGCATCCTGCCCCTGCTTGCGCTCGGTCGGCGAAATGCTCGTCGCCGTCTTGATCGTCTTGGTCTTGGCGTCGGCCGGAACGCCGATCCCACCGGTACCGAGCGTCATGCCGGCGGCCAGCATGATTGCCAAAGCGGTCATCGTCTTGCGGGTCATCGGTGCGCCTCCCTTATGATCTCTTGCCGGGTCTATCCCTTACTCAGGAATATCCGCTGATTGCGACAAGGCAAGCCGCGGCGGGACCGGAGCTTGCCCATATGTTGCGGAAATAACGCGACAGCCGCGGATCGGGTTCCAGGCGGTCAGGCGCGGCCCATCGCGAGGAATTTTTCCTCGCGAGCGGCGAGCAATGTGTCGCGCGGCAGGCCGGCGAGCGCATCGAGTTCCTGCGCGATCGCATCGCCCAGCGACGCGATCGCGACCTCGGGCGCGCGGTGCGCACCGCCGACGGGTTCGGGAACGATGCGGTCGATGACCCTGAGCGCCAGCAGATCCTGGGCCGACATCTTCATCGCCGCTGCGGCATCGGCCGCCTTGTCGGAGGTGCGCCACAGGATCGACGCACAGCCTTCGGGCGAAATCACCGAATAGACGGCATGTTCGAACATCAGGACACGGTTGGCGGCCGCGAGCGCGATGGCGCCGCCCGATCCGCCCTCACCGACCACCGCGGCGATCATCGGCACGCCGAGCGCGAGGCATTGTTCGGTCGAGCGGGCGATCGCTTCGGCCTGCCCACGCTCCTCGGCCTGGATGCCCGGAAAGGCCCCCGACGTATCGACCAGCGTCACCACCGGCAGCTCGAAGCGGTCGGCGAGCTGCATCAAGCGGATCGCCTTGCGATAGCCTTCGGGCTTCGCCATCCCGAAATTATGCTTCATGCGCGAGGGGATATCGTCGCCCTTTTCATGCCCGATCACCATCACGCGGCGGCCGCGAAAGCGCGCGAGCCCGCCGAGGATCGCCTGATCGTCGCCGAAATTGCGGTCGCCGGCGAGCGGCATCCAATCGTCGAACAGCCCCGCGACATAATGTTTGAAATGCGGCCGGTCGGGATGACGCGCAACCTGCGTCTTTTGCCAGGGGGTCAGCTTCGCATAGATTTCGCGCAGTAATTTCGAGGACTTGGCCTCTAGCCGTCCAACGTCGCCATCGATGTCGAGCGTCGGATCGTCGCCCATCTCGCGCAGTTCGGCAATCTGGCGATCGAGCGCCGCGACCTGTTTTTCGAAGTCCAGAAAGGCTGTCATGCGCCGTCGCTAGGACGAAGGCGCCGCAACGTCAACGCCCGCCGCCGCGACATCCATCCGCGCCAGCGGATGCCGCCGGTTGACCAGTTCGACGAGACGGCGGCTGTCGACACGGGTGTAAATCTCGGTCGTCGCGATATCGGCGTGGCCGAGCATCAGTTGCAGCGCGCGCAAATCGGCGCCGCCCTCCAGCAGGTGGGTCGCAAAGGCATGGCGCAGCACATGCGGGCTGATCGCCGCCGGATCGATCCCGGCGCGGCCCGCGAGTTCGCGCAGCATCTGGAACAACCGCACGCGCGACAGATGCGCCTTGCCCGACGGAAAGAGCCACGGCGACCCGTCGGCGAGCAACGGCAACCAGCGGCCCAGCGCGCCGCGCGCGCGTTCGGAGAGCGGTACCAACCGCTCCTTGTCGCCCTTGCCGCGCACGATCAGATATTCGCGCGTCCCCGCAACCGCGCGCCGCGGCAGCGTCACAAGTTCGCTCGCGCGTAGGCCCGAGCCATAGAGAAGCTCGATCAGCAGCAGCATGCGTACCGCGGCCGCGGGCGGCGTTTCGCCCGCCGCCTCCTCGCCCGCCTGCGCGAACAGCCGTTCGACGTCGTCGTGCGTCACGATGCGCGGCAGCGGCCGCCGCGTCGCCGGGCGCGCGATGTCGAGCGCCGGATTGTCGGCGCGTTCGCCCTCGTCGAGCAAAAAGGCGAAGAACTGGCGCAGCGCCGACAGCTTGCGCGCCGCGCTGCTTGCGGCGAGCGACTGATAATCCGCCATCAATTTTCTGAGCGTCGCCGTATCGGCGTCCGCAAGACTGCCCTTGGCAAGCTCGGCAGCCTGTTCCAGATCGCGGCGATAGGCAGCCAGCGTGTTGCGCGACGCCCCGCGCTCGGCCGCCATCATCTCGAGAAAGCGCTCGATAAGAGCCCCGTCAGACATCGGAGATGCCCGGCACCCGCCCGCGCCCCCACCCGGCCTCCCAACGACATGTTACGCTGTTTGGGGGGCCGGGTGGGGGCGCGGGCCGGTGCCGCACTTTGATAGACTCAGACACGCACCAGCGCTTCGGCGGCGATCATCCGCGCTTCGGAGCCGAGCCCGACTTCGCGCAGGGACCGGACAATATAATAGAGGTGATAGGGCGGCACCTTCGACCAGTCACCCTGCATCCCCGCCGCGGCGAGCAGCGCGACCATGCCCGGCTCGCGCCGTTCGGCCGCCGCCATGATCGCGCGCGACCAGCGCGTCTGCTTGCCGAGATCGACGTCGAGATCGCTGGCCGCCGAGGCGGCGGCGCTGGCATCGATACGGCCGAGCCCCGCGAGCCCGGCGAGCAGGAATTTCGACCGCAGCGATCCCGCGCTATCGTCGCCGCCGGCAAAATTGCCGATCGCGCTCGCGTTTGTGCCGTTCAGCGGCCGCGGCGAACCGACCGCGAGCAAGCCCCACGTCCGGCTGCCGACCGATATGGTGGGCACCCAGTCGATCGCATTGCGATCATATCCGCCCGCGAACATCGACCCCACGAGCTGCCACGGATCGTCGCCAACCTCGGTGCTCACCGGCAGCGCCGCGGCAGCGCGCGCTGTCGCGATCATCGCGGCGTAGCGGCCGGGCGTGTTCGCATCGGCGCCCCACAATCCCTGCATCGCAGTATAACGTTCGACGCCGCTCGCCGCGCCGAAGGCGTCACGCAGCGCGTCGGTTTGCGCCGTGAGCGCTTCGGCGGGCTCTTCCTGACCCGCCGCGGCGCTGAGCAGCGAGACATAGGCCTCGCTCGACAGCACCCCGCGCGCCGCGGCATCGGGCGCCGCCGCGATCCGCTGCGTCATGTCGGTCATCGGGGCCAGCACCGTCCAGCCACGCATATAATATGGTTCCGAGGCACGCAGCGGCTCGGGAATCGGAACCGCGGTCGCGGTCGCCATCCCGAAGCGCCAGCTCGTCAGCCGGTCGACCTTGTCCCATTCGATCGTCGTCGAGCGGCGTCCGGCCCCGGTCGCGCCCAGCACGCGCTCGGCGAGCAGGATGTCGAAGTTGGAAATCTTGCCGCTCGACCGCACGCGCCCGATCGCCCAGCCGGCGGGCCCCGCTTCGCCCGACAGGCCGGCGCAGATCGCCGAAGCGAGACGCCATGCCTGTTCGTCACCATGCGCGAGGCCCGCGGGGACATAGGCACACAGGCCGGCCGGATCGGCGTTGGCGAGATAGGTCTGCTGCGCAACCGAAACGAGGCGCGGGCTGGCGCGGTCATAATCGACCGACTGCACGATCCAGCGCGCCGAAATCGATTCGCCCATGCGCAGGAGCAGCGCGGCACGCTCGGCGGCAAGGTCGGCGCCGTTGATCGTTTCGGGCGTGTCGATTGCCGAGACGAGCGACCGCCGGAGCAATATCTGCCCCCAACGCGACGCAAGCTCGCCGCGCGTGTTGCGCATGATCGCGGCGGCATACTGGCCTCGCACGCCGAAGGCATCGGGACCGAGCCCGCCGGTTTCGGGCGTCAACGGCCCGATGCGGGTGAGCAGCCGGCGCGCGCCCGGCGGCAAGTCATATTTCAGCGTCCCGGGCGCGACCTCTTCGCCCTCCTCGCCTTCTTCCGCGTCGCCGGTGTCGCTCGCGGCGCTGCTGCCGAGTGTCGCGGTGACCGGCGGCGGGGGCGGCGACCCGGCCTTCGGCGTCGCGGTCGGTGCCGGCGTCGCGGTGGGCGACGGCGTCGGCGACGGACGCGGCGCCGGGGTTTCCGCAGGATTGCCGAAGCCTTCGGGCAACAGCGATTCCTGTGCGAGCGCGGGCAAGACCAGCACGGCGGCGATGGCGGCACCCGACAGGCCCAGCGTCAGCGATAGGATCGACTTCTTCATCGCGTCCCGCTTTCGGCAATCTTGTCGGTCACGTCCACCTCAATCGTCCTTGGCTCGATCGGCCGGCCCAGAAACAGCAGGAACAGCCAGAAGGCGACAAGCAGCAGGGCCAGCACGATCGATCGTGCAATCCAGCGGCCTTTTCCCGATCTGCCCTTCGCGCGCAATATCCAATGCCCACCATTCGTCGTACCGGCGAAAACCATTGTTCCGCGCGGCTTCGGCGGTATAGCCGCGCGCACCATGTCGCGAAACCCGAAAAGCCCGGCCGCCACACGCTCGCAGGCCATCCCTGCGTCGATCCGCGAGCGCTCGATCGTGCTCGTCGGGCTGATGGGATCGGGAAAATCGACGATCGGCCGCCGCCTCGCGCAGCGGCTCGGCATGCGTTTTGCCGACGCCGACGACGAGATCGAGCGCGCGGCGGGCATGACGATTTCGGATATTTTCGCGCGCTTCGGCGAAGCGCATTTTCGCGATGGCGAACGGCGGGTGATCCAGCGGCTGCTGACCGGCAAGCCGCTGGTGCTTGCGACCGGGGGCGGTGCCTTCATCAACGACGACACGCGCGCGCTGATCCTCGACAGCAGCCTGTGCATCTGGCTCGACGCCGATATCCCGACGCTCGTCGACCGCGTCGCGCGGCGCAGCCACCGCCCGCTGCTCAAGGATCGCGACCCGGGCGAGGTGCTCCGCGAACTCGCCGCGGTCCGCAACCCTATCTATGCCGAGGCGCATGTGCGTGTCAGTTCGGCAAGCACGCCGCACGAGCATACCGTGCGCGCGATCATGGAGGCTATCGCGACATGCAAGAGCTGACTGTAGACCTCGGCAAGCGCAGCTATCCGATCCTGATCGGCGACGGGCTGCTCGCCGACATCGGCCGCCATATCGCGCCGCTGCTCACGCGTCCGCGGACGATGATCGTCACCGACCGCCATGTCGCGGAGCATTATCTGACCGGGGTCGGCACGTCGCTGGCGATGGAGAATATCTCCTTCTCCTCTTTCGTGCTCGATCCGGGCGAAGCGACCAAGAGCTGGGCGGGGCTCGCGCGCCTCACCGAATGGCTGATCGGCGAAGGCGTCGAGCGCAGCGATCATGTCATCGCGCTGGGCGGCGGCGTGATCGGCGATCTCGTCGGCTTCGCGTGCAGCATCGTCAAGCGCGGCTGCAACTTCATCCAGGTCCCGACCACCTTGTTGGCGCAGGTCGACAGCAGCGTCGGCGGCAAGACCGCGATCAACGTTCCCGCCGGCAAGAATCTGATCGGCGCCTTCCATCAGCCCGCGCTCGTCGTGATCGATCCGACGACGCTCGCAACCTTGCCGCGCCGCGAACTCGGCGCCGGCTATGCCGAGGTCGTCAAATATGGCCTCATCGACGATGCGGCCTTCTTTGCCTGGTGCGAGGCGAACGGCGCCGCCCTGCTCGCCGGCGACAGCGCGGCACGCGCGCACGCGATCGCGCACAGCGTCGCGGCCAAGGCGCGCATCGTCGCGGCCGACGAACGCGAGACGCAGGATATCCGGGCGCTGCTCAACCTCGGCCACAGCTTCGGCCACGCGCTCGAGGCCGAGACCGGCTATTCGGACCGCCTGCTCCACGGCGAAGCGGTCGCAGCGGGCATGGTGCTCGCGCATCAATTCTCCGCCGCAAACGGCCTTTGCCCGCCCGAAGATGCGGTGCGCGTGCGCGACCATCTGGCCAGCATCGACCTGCCGCACAGCCTCGCCAGCGCCGGCATCAACACCGGCGGCCGTGCGCTCGCCGACCATATGGCGCATGACAAAAAGGTTCGTGGCGGCAAACTGCCGCTGATCCTGACCCGCGGCATCGGACAGAGCTTCGTCACCGAAGATTACGGGCTCGACGCGGTCGCCGCATTTCTGGATGGGGTGCCCGGCTGACATCAGGCATGTCGGCATTGGGGTGGGAAGCGGACGTTCGAGCGAACTCCAGCCCTCCCCTTCAGGGGTGGGCAGCGAGACTTGGCAGCTTGCCTAGTCGCAGTGGGTGGGGTCGATCGGCCTTGCGCGAGGCCGATCGACCCCACCCCAACCCCTCCCCTGAAGGGGAGGGGCTAATGTCCACAACCGGCCGAAACCCGCCGTCCCGCTCAAACCGCCTCGCCAGCCTCACCCTTCGCGACCTTCGCCGCCTGCCGCCGCTGGCGCAGCGCTTCGAGCACGCTCGTCGCCTCGCGTCCGCCGCCCGGTTTGAAGCGATGATCCTGGCCTGCCGAAAGGTCGCCGTCGACCATCTGCGCCTCGAACCGCGTCTGGTCGAGATGGCGGAGTGCGGTTTCGACATCCTCCATCTCGCGCGGATCGACGTCGAGTTCGCGCAGCGCAAGCAGTCCCAGCGCGATCGAGCTTTCGAACACCTCGCGCACCGCGCCCGCCGTGCCCGCGCCGTCGATCGCCATCAACTGGCGGCGGTCGAACACCCGCGTCAGCACTCTCGCCTGTGGAAAGGCGTCGACGACGGGCTTGAGCGCCGCCGCGTCGACGGACGCATCGTCGATGCAAAAGATGATCAGCCGCGCTTCGTCGGCTCCCGCGCGGCGGAGCAGGTCGACGCGCAGCCCGTCGCCGAAATAGACCTTGGTGTCGAAGCGGCTCGACAGCTCTATCTGGCTCGGCTTCTTGTCGATCAGCGTCACCGAGCAGGCGACGCCGTTGAGCATCTGCGCGACGATCTGCCCGAACCGCCCGTAACCGATGACGATCGCCGACCCGCGCGGCGCCTTGTCGGGCCCCTCGGGCATCTCCCCATCGCGGTCGGGCGAGAATTCGAGGTTGCGCGCAAACAGCATCAGGAAGGGCGTCGTCACCATCGACAGCGTCACCACCGCGCTGAACAGGCTCGCCGCCGCGGGCTCGATCAGCAACGCGTCGGCCGCCTGGGTAAACAGCAGGAAACCGAATTCGCCGCCCTGGCTGAGCAGCAGGCCGAGCCCCAGCGCGGTCTTCCAGCTCTTGCCGAACAGCCGCACGATGACGGTGAGCAGGCTGACCTTGACCGCCACGAGTCCCAGCGCCAGCCCGACGACGAGCAACGGCCGCGCCATCACCGCGTCGATGTCGAGCACCATGCCGACCGCGAGGAAAAACAGGCCGAGCAGGATCAGGCGGAACGGCTCGACGTCCGATTCGATTTCGTGCCGGTACGGCGAATCGGCGAGCATCACCCCGGCGACGAACGCGCCGAGTGCGGTCGACAGGTGAAGGCTGTGCATCAGCGCGGCGCTGGCGAGGATCGCGAGCAGCCCGACGACGACGAATAGCTCGCGCTCGCCATAACGCCCGACGACGCGAAGCAACGGGTTCAGGACGAACCGCCCCGCCAGCACCAGCCCCGCGATTGCCAGCACGGTGTAGAGCGCCATCGTCCCGCCCGGCGGGGCCGACGGATCGGCGGGCGCCCGCGACAGTGCCGCGACGATGGTGATCATCGGTACGATCGCCAGATCCTGGAACAGCAGGATTGAGAAGGCCTTTTCGCCAAAGGGCGAATTGATCCGCCCCGAACTTTTGAGGCTGGGAAGCACCTGTGCGGTCGATGACAGCGCCAGCGGCAAGCCAAGCGCCAGCGCCGCCTGCCAGCTGAAGCCGAGGGTGAGGAAGATCAGCGCCGTAAGAATCAGCCCGGTCGCCACGACCTGCACCAGCCCGAGCCCGAAAATCGCGCGCCGCAGATTCCACAGGCGCCGCGGATGCAGTTCCAGCCCGACGAGGAAGAGCAGGAAGGCGATGCCGAGTTCGGCAAAGGCGAGTTTCGATTCGCCGCCGCCGACGAGACCCAGCCCGTGCGGCCCGACAAGCGCGCCGGCGATCAGATAGCCGAGCACCGCGCCGAGCCCGAGGCGGCGAAAGATCAGCACGAACAAAGTCGCGACGCCGAGCAGTATCGCGCCTTCGACCAACGCCGCGTCGGTCGCCTTCTCCGCAGCAACCTCGGTCGCGGCCGCGGCGAGCGCCAGCATCGTCACGCCCGCGCCGCCTGTTCCTCGAGCGCCGCGATCGCGGCGTCGAACGGCAGCAGTATCGCGCCGTGGCGCGCCGGATAATCGCGCGCCGGAGCGAGCAGGTCGAACCCCGGCCAGTCGGGCAACGTGCCGGTGCCGGCGAACCAGCCCGCGATGGCGTCGCGCACGGCGCGAATCTCGGCGATGCCGCGTCCCGGCGCATGCCGCGCGAGCAATGTCGCCGACGCCTGCCCGAGCGCGCAGGCCTCGACATGCATGCCGACCCCGGTCACGCGTCCATCGTCGCCCGTGTCGAGATCGAGGAGGATCCGGCTGCCGCACAGTGGCGCGCGGGCGCTGGCATGGTGGCGCGCGGCGGGATTGGGCAGATATTCGGCGGTCGCGACCGCCAGCGCCAATATGTCGCGATTGTAAAGCGGCGCGCTCATGGCTTTGCCGCTTCGGCCGCGTCCTGTTTTGCCGTCGCCGCGCTGTCCTCGCGCGCTGCGGCGCGGCGTTCGGCGATCACCTTGCTCATCGCGGCGCTCGTCGCGTTGAGCGCCGGATAGGTGCGGCTGTCAGCCATCCACGCCGGCCGCTGCGCATTGCCGTAGCCGATGTCGTAAAGCAGGGTCACCACCATGAAGAGCAGCGTCGCGACGATCAGCCCCTTCACCGCCCCGAAACCGGCGCCAAGCCCGCGGTCGAAACCGCCGACGAGCGACGCGCGGCTGCGTTGCCCCATCGCGCGCGATCCCCATTTGGCCAGCGCGAAGACGCCGCCGAACAGCACCACGAAAGCAAGCATCGCCGCGCCGCCGGGCGCTTCGATCCAGCCCGACAGCAGATCGGTGGCCAGCGGGTGGAAAAAACGCACCGCCAGAATCGCCAGCACCCAGGCCAGGAGGGTCGTCACCTCCTGTACCAGCCCGCGCATGAAACCGAGCACCGCGCCGCCGCCGACCAGCGTCAGCACGAGGATATCCAGAGCCGTCAGACTTCCCATTCGCCGGTCGCTAGTCGCGCCCGAGCATCAGGTCAACGAGTTCGCCGAGGCGGCCGAAACCGGTGACCGAAATTCCGCCGACGCCTCTCATCCCTTTCGGGCCCCAGCCGCGCGCAAAGCCGAGCTTTACGGCCTCGCGGAGCCGCAGCCCGTCGTGCGCGACCTGCCGCACCTCGCCCGACAGCGACAGCTCGCCAAAGACGATCGCGTCGGCGGGCACCGGCCGCTCGCTGAACGCCGAGATGAGCGCGGCGGCGACCGCAAGGTCGGCGGCCGGATCGGTGAGCCGGTAGCCGCCCGCGATGTTGAGATAGACTTCGGCGGCCCCCATCTGCAGCCCGCAGCGCGCCTCCAGCACCGCGAGCACCATCGCGAGGCGTCCGCTGTCCCAGCCAACGACGGCGCGGCGCGGCGTCGCGCCGCTCGCCAGCCGCACCGTCAGCGCCTGCACCTCGACGAGCACCGGGCGCGTCCCTTCGAGCGCCGGGAAGACCACCGACCCCGGCACGTCGCGGCTGCGGTCGGTCAGGAACAGGCTCGACGGGTTGGCGACTTCGCCCAACCCTTCCTCGCCCATCGCGAAGACGCCGATCTCGTCGGTGCCGCCGAAGCGGTTCTTGACCGCGCGCAGGATGCGATACTGGTGGCTGCGCTCGCCCTCGAACGCCAGCACGGTGTCGACCATATGTTCGAGCACGCGCGGGCCGGCGATCGTCCCGTCCTTGGTAACATGGCCGACGAGCACGATCGCCGCGCCGCCGTCCTTGGCATAGCGGATCAGTTCCTGCGCGCTCGCGCGGACCTGGCTCACCGTCCCCGGTGCGCTGTCGATCAGGTCGCTGTGCATCGTCTGGATCGAATCGATGACGACGAAATCGGCGGTGCGGCTGTCGAGCGTCGCAAGGATGTCGCGCACCGAGGTCGCGCTCGCCAGCGCGACCGGCGCATCGCCGAGCCCCAGCCGCTGGGCGCGCAGCCGCACCTGCGCCGCCGCTTCCTCGCCGCTGATATAGACGACCGACTTGCCCGCCTTCGCGAGCCGTCCTGCCGCCTGCAAGAGCAGCGTCGACTTGCCGATCCCAGGATCGCCGCCGATCAGCGTCGCCGAACCCGCGACGAAGCCGCCGCCCAGCGCGCGGTCGAATTCGGCGATTCCGCACAGCATCCGTTCGGGCATCACGCTTTGTGCATCGAGCGTTTCGAGCGCGAGCGTCCGCCCGCCGCGGCTCAGGTCATGCTTCGCCGAAAAGGCCGTTTCGCCGGCCTCTTCGACCAGCGTGTTCCACTCGCCGCAGTCGGCGCACTGACCCTGCCACCGGTACGAAACCGATCCGCAATTCTGGCAGACATATTGACGCTTCGCTTTGGCCATGACGTTGCGCTTACCTAGAACAAACAACGAACGCCACCCCTTTTCCACCACCGTCACCCCGGACTTGATCCGGGGTCCCGCTCAGCAGCGGTGACAAGCGGGACCCCGGATCAAGTCCGGGGTGACGAAGCGGAGTGGCGGCGGTTCATTTTGCGCGCGGGTTGCTCTAGGGGATCAGCAACACCGAATCACCTTCCCGCAAGAAAGCTCCGCGCCATGAAATTCTTCGCCGACACTGCCGAAATCGCCGACATCAAGGAACTCGCCGCGACCGGCCTGCTCGACGGGGTCACGACCAACCCGTCGCTGATCGCCAAGTCGGGGCGCGACTTCAAGGAAGTGACGAAGGAAATCTGCGCGCTCACGACCGGCCCGGTGTCGGCCGAAGTCGTCGCGCTCGACCATGAAACGATGATGAAGGAGGCCGAAATCCTTCGCAAGATCGCCGACAATGTCTGCATCAAGGTGCCGCTGACGATCGACGGTCTGAAGACCTGCAAGGCGCTGACCAGCGACGGCACGATGGTCAATGTGACGCTCTGCTTCTCCGCCGCGCAGGCGCTGCTCGCCGCCAAGGCTGGCGCGACCTTCGTCTCGCCTTTTGTGGGCCGCCACGACGACAATGGCTTCGACGGCATGCAGCTCATCGCCGATATCCGGCTGATCTATGACAATTATGCCTATGACACCGAAATCCTCGTCGCGAGCGTGCGCCACGGCATCCATGTACTCGAAGCCGCCAAGATCGGCGCCGACGTGATGACCGCGCCGCCGTCGGTGATCAAGGGGCTGTTCAAGCATATCCTGACCGAAAAGGGCATCGAGGGCTTCCTCGCCGACTGGGCGAAGACCGGCCAGTCGATCTGAATGCCCCGTCGCGCTCTTAGCAGTTGACGTAAACGTCAAGTCATCGCGATACTCGCCCGAAAGGGAGAGATTCGCGATGACCGACACCACCATCCTCACGACACGCCGCGGCCACATCCTGATCGTCACGATCAACCGCCCCGAGGCGCGCAACGCGGTCAATGCCGCAGTCCATGTCGGCATCGGCACCGCGCTAGAAGATGCGGAAAACGACGCCGAGATTCGCGCCGTCGTGATCACCGGCGCCGGCGACAGGAGCTTCTGCGCCGGCGCCGACCTTGTCGCCCTGTCGCGCGGCGAGAGCCTCCAGCCCGACGACAAGGCACAGCAGGAGTGGGGTTTCGCGGGCATGGTCGCGCATCCGATCTCGAAGCCGATCATCGCCGCGGTCAACGGCTTCGCCTTCGGCGGCGGCTGCGAGATCGCACTGATGAGCGACATCATCGTCGCCGCCGATCATGCGCAATTCGGCCTGCCCGAGGTCAAGGTCGGGCTGTTCGCCGCGGCGGGCGGCGCCTTCCGCCTCGCGCAGCAACTGCCGCGCAAGCTGGCGATGGAATATATGCTGACCGGCGACCCGATCCCCGCCGCGCGCGCCGCCGAGTTCGGGCTGGTCAACCATGTCGTGCCGCTTGCCGAGCTCATGCCGACCGCAATTGCGCTCGCGGAAAAGATTGCGGCCAACGCGCCGCTGTCGGTGCAGGCCTCGAAGCGCGTCGCGCTCGGCATCGAGGCGGGTCGCATCGCGTCGGACGCGCCCTATTGGGATCACAACACGCGCGAACGATCGGTGCTGATGCGCAGCGAGGACGCCCGCGAAGGTCCGCTCGCCTTCGCGCAAAAGCGCAAGCCCGAGTGGAAGGCGCGCTGACATGATGACCGCCGACGCCCTCCAATTTCCGCTCGCATCGAGCGAAGTCGAGATGCCCATCGGCTTGGCGCTTGCTTTCGGTGTGTCTCGACTTCGCTCGACACGAACGGAGATTTTTGAATGACCGATCCCGAACGCATTCCCGTCATCATCGGCGTCGGGCAGGTCAACGACCGCCCCGACGATCCCGACCAGGGACTCGATTCGCTAGGATTGATGGTCGCTGCGCTCGAAGTCGCGGCCGCCGATGCCGGCGTGCCGCTTGCCGAAATCGACAGCCTCGCGATCGTCGATCAGATCAGCTTCCACCATCTCGGCAAGCTCTGCGAACCGCTCGCCGCCGCGATCGGCGCCAATCCCGCGATCAATTACCAGTCCGCCGCGCCGCACGGCGACACGCCGGTGCGGTTGCTCAACGAGGCCGCGAACCGGATCGGCGCGGGCGAGGTGAAACTCGCCGCCATCGTCGGGGCCGAAGCGCTGCGCACCGCCGCCGGCCGCGCCGCCAAGGCCGCGAGCGGCGAGGACAAAAGCTATAATGCGGTGCGCCAGGTCGCGACGCGGCGCGAGCCCAATTATGCCCAGAAACACGGGCTGTCAGCACCGGTCGACGTCTATCCGCTCTACGAGAATGCGACACGCCCGGCATGGGGCCAAAGCCTTGCGGACGCGCAGTTCGAAAGCGCCGAAATCTGGTCGCGCTTCTCCGAAGTCGCCGCCGCGAACGACGGCGCGTGGATCCGCAAGCCCGCGGCCCCCGCCGATATCCTCGACATAAACGAACGCAATCGCCCCATCGCCTTCCCCTATTCGAAGCTGATGGTCGCCAATTCGTCGGTCAATCAGGGCGCGGGTTTCATCGTCGCCAGCCTCGCCGAAGCGCGCCGCCGCGGAATCGCCGACGAGCGGCTGATCTACGTCGGCATGGGCGCCGCCGCGAAGGAGCCCGCCAGCATCCTCCGCCGCGACCGCTACGACGGCAGCGTCAGCATGGAAACCGCGATCGGCCGCACGCTCGAACTCAACGGCATGACCGCCGAAGATTTCGACTGCGTCGAACTCTATAGCTGCTTCCCCTGCGTGCCGAAGATGGCGCGGCGCATCCTCGGCTGGCCGTGGGACCGCCCGGCGACGGTGTTCGGCGGCCTGACCTTCGGCGGCGGCCCGATCGCCAACTACATGAGCCATGCCATCGTCTCGATGACCCAAAGGCTGCGCACGGAGGGCCGCTACGGCTTCCTCTTCGCCAACGGCGGCTTCGCCACCGACAATCATTGCATCGTGCTCGGCAGCCAGCCGATCGCGAAGGCAAGCTTCCCGCAGGATTTCGATTATCAGGCCGAAGCCGAGGCGAAGCGCGGCCCGGTGCCCGAACTGATCGAGGATTATGCCGGCGCCGCGACGATCGAAAGCTACACCGTCTTTTACGGCCGCGACGGTGCTCCGAAAGCCGGCGTCGTCGTTGCACGTACGCCCGAAGATAAACGCACCCTCGCGCATGTCGACGTGAGCGACGCGGCCATGCTCGCCTTCCTCACCGACGGCAGGGGCGAGCCGGTGGGCACCAAAGGGCAGATCGTCGCGCTGGACGAGGGCTTTGGCTGGCGGGCCTGACGGCACCGCTCGGGACAGCGCCAAAGCCGCGCGTCTCATCTTTGGGTCAGGTCATTCGCCCGATCTGCCGGTGTTGACGTTGGCGTAGCCTTGCAGTTTGCGGCGCGGGGGCTATCGCAGCGGGCGAACCAGAGAACCGACTGGGAGAGTCGTCCGTGTCCGAATTGCCCCCTTCCGAGCCTTTTGTCCCCGTTCCGGCCGATGCCGCGGCCGATACGCATTGCAGCGCGGCAGATTACGAACGGCTCTACACGCAAAGCATCGAAGATCCCGACAGCTTCTGGGCCGAACAGGCGAAGCGGCTCGACTGGACCCGCGCGCCGGCGAAAATCGCCAACTGGTCCTACGACCCCGTCGACATCAAATGGTATGAGGACGGCGTCCTCAACCTCTGCCACAATGCGCTCGACCGCCACGTCGCGGCGGGGCACGGCGAGCGCACCGCGATCATCTTCGAGCCCGACGCCCCCGACGGCGAGACGCGGACGATCAGCTATGCCGCGCTGCTCGCCGACGTCATCCGCATGGCGAACACGCTGAAGAAGCTGGGTGTCCAGAAGGGCGACCGGGTTACCATCTATATGCCGATGATCCCCGAGGGCGCCGTCGCGATGCTCGCCTGCGCGCGGATCGGCGCGGTGCACAGCGTCATCTTCGGCGGCTTCTCGCCCGACGCGATCGCCGGGCGGATCGAGGATTGCGCCAGCGACTGGGTGATCTGCGCCGACGAAGGACTGCGCGGCGGCAAGGTCGTCCCCTTGAAGGCCAATGTCGACAAGGCGCTCGAGAAGGTCGGTGTGAAGGCGGTGCTCGTCATCGCGCACACCGGCGGCGACGT
This sequence comes from Sphingopyxis macrogoltabida, assembly GCF_001307295.1. NCBI lineage: Bacteria > Pseudomonadati > Pseudomonadota > Alphaproteobacteria > Sphingomonadales > Sphingopyxidaceae > Sphingopyxis > Sphingopyxis macrogoltabida. The sequence goes on from NZ_CP012700.1 coordinate 3,400,850, forward strand.
CAGCATGAAGGAAGGCCGCGACCATTGGTACGACGCGCTGTCGGCCGACGTAGGCGCCGACTGTCCGTGCGCACCGATGGGCGCCGAAGACCCGCTGTTCATCCTGTACACCTCGGGCTCGACCGGCAAGCCGAAGGGCGTGCTCCACACAGTCGGCGGCTATTCGGTGTGGACCGCGTCGACCTTTTTCTACGGCTTCGATTATCGTCCCGGCGAGATTTTCTGGTGCACCGCCGATATCGGCTGGGTCACCGGCCACAGCTATGTCGTCTACGGCCCGCTGCAGAATGGCGCGACGACGTTGATGTTCGAGGGGATTCCCAATTACCCCGACCACGACCGCTTCTGGCGCGTCGTCGATAAGCACAAGGTCAATATCCTCTACACCGCGCCCACCGCGATCCGCGCGCTGATGCGCGAGGGCGACGATTATGTAACCCGCCACGATCTCTCGACGATCCGCCTGCTCGGCAGCGTCGGCGAACCGATCAATCCCGAGGCATGGCGCTGGTATCACGACTTGGTCGGCAAGAACCGCGTCCCCGTCATCGACACCTGGTGGCAGACCGAGACCGGCGGCATCATGATCACCACCCTGCCCGGCGCCCATCCGATGCAGCCGGGCAGCGCGGGCCGCCCCTTCTTCGGCATCCGCCCGCAGCTCGTCGATGCCGAGGGCGGCGTGCTCGTCGACGAACAGACGGGCGGCGCGGCCGAAGGCAATCTCTGCATCACACACAGCTGGCCGGGACAGGCGCGGACGATCTACGGCGACCACCAGCGTTTTGCCGAAACCTATTTCTCGACCTACAAAGGCAAATATTTCACCGGCGACGGCTGTCGCCGCGATGCCGACGGTTACTGGCGGATCACCGGCCGCGTCGATGATGTGATCAACGTGTCGGGCCACCGCATGGGTACCGCCGAGGTCGAAAGCGCCCTCGTCCTCCACGATCTCGTCGCCGAGGCGGCGGTCGTCGGCTTTCCGCACGACATCAAGGGCCAGGGCATTTACGCCTATGTCACCTTGAACGCCGGGGTGGAGCCGACCGACGAGGTCGCCGCGGCGCTCAAGCAGCAGGTGCGCACCGAAATCGGCCCGATCGCGACGCCCGACCATATCCACCTGACCCCCGGCCTGCCCAAGACGCGCTCGGGCAAGATCATGCGCCGCATACTCAGGAAGATCGCCGAGAATGATTTCGGATCATTGGGCGACACGTCGACCCTCGCCGACCCCAGCCTCGTCGACGGGCTGATCGAGGGGCGGAAGAACCGGTAATCCACCCCTCGTCATCCCGGACTTGATCCGGAATCCATTTCGACGGCGCGATCGTGGACCCCGGATCAAGTCCGGGGTGACGAGGATAATTTACGCTGTCACCGGGTCAAAAATGAAAATCGGGCAGTTCGGCCAGCGCGATCCCCAGCGCTTCGGCCCAGCCGTTGGCGACGCTTTCGAAATAGGGGTCGTTGCGCTCGAACCGCCGCTCGCGCACGGTGGTGAAATCGTCGCGTTCATGGACCTTGAGGTCGATCGGCAGGTCGACGCCGGCATTCGCCCGGATCGTCGAATCGAACGAAACGCAGAGCAGCTTCACCGCATCCTCGAAAGACATCGCGGGATCATAGGAGCGCACGATGATCGGCCGGCCGTATTTCGTCTCGCCGATCTGAAAGAAGGGATTATCCTCGCCCGCTTCGATGAAATTGCCCTCCGGATAGATCAGGAACAGCCGCGGGTCGGAGCCCTTGATCTGGCCGCCGACGATCAGCGAGGCGCGGAACAGCGATTCGGCGGCCGGTCCCTCGTCGCCATGGCGCATGACGATGCCGCGCAGCATTTCGCCGATGATCGTCGCGACCTGGAACATCGACGGCGCTTCGAGGATCGACGGATGCCGGTCCGCAGGCGCCTTGGTGCGCTCGTCGAGCAGGCTGACGACCGCCTGCGTCGTCGCCAGATTGCCCGCCGACATCAGCGTGATGACCCGCTCGCCCGGCATATGCCAGCTGCGCATCTTGCGGACCTGCGAGATGTCGTCGACGCCCGCATTGGTGCGGGTGTCCGACATGAACACCAGTCCCTTGTTCAAACGCATGCCAACGCAATAGGTCATCTTGTCCCGTTTTCCCCGCCCGGAAAGCCCTAGGGTCCGCACCCTCGGCCCGCTTATTGCTGGACCTGCAATTGGACAACCAGATTTTCCTGCGCCGCGCCATAGCGCATGCCGCGAACCGGGGCGGCATCGCGATAATCGAGCCCCGTCGCGACGCGAATATAGCGTTGGTCGGGCGAATGGCCGTTGCTGACGTCGAAGCCGATCCAGCCGATATGATCGAAATGCGCTTCGGCCCAGGCGTGCGTCGCGTCCTGCTGCGTCCGGTCGTTCATCATCAGATAGCCCGAGACATAGCGCGCGGGGTGTCCGAGGTGCCGCATCGCGGCGATAAAGATATGCGCATGGTCCTGGCACACCCCACCCTCGCCGCCGAGCGCCTGCTCGGCGGTCGTATCGGCGTCGGTAATCCCGATGCGATAGGCCAGCCGGTCGATGATCAAAGCCGACAGGGCATGCGCACGCTCGATGTCCGAAGCAAAGTCGCGCCCCAATGCTGCGGTCAGCGCGCGCACCCCGCGCCCCGCGCGGGTCAGCGGCGTCGGGCGCAGGAAGGTCCATAAGGGCATGGCGCCGCGATGCGCGCCGATCACCCCGTCGAACGTCACCAGATCGACTTCGCCGCGGCAGCGGATCATCAGTTCGCGCGCACCACCGCTGACGGCGATCAGGTCGACGCCGTTGCCATGATGATCGGTGTAATGAAGCTGGCGCTCGCCGCCCTCGACCTCGACCGCCCAATCCTTGATCAGTTGCTGGCCGGGACGGTCCTTGGGCGTCAGCCGGAGCTGTTGCAACGCGTAATGGACCGGGGCATCATATTGATAATGGGTGGTATGTTCGACGGCGAGGCGCATGGTCGGTCTCCGTCCTATTCCACAAACCGGTAATCATGTTCGATCTGCCGCGCGAGCGCGGCATTGGCGCGCAGGAACGCCGTGACATATTCGTGCAGCCCGCCGTCGAAGATCGCCTGGATCGGGCTCGAAAGCCGCTCGTGGCACAGCGCACGCGCCATGCGCCCCGCCTCGGTCTCCGCGCCATAGCCTCGTTCGAGCTGCGCCAGATTATCCTCCATCCGCTCGCAGCAGAAAGCGAGGCTGCGCGGCAACTGCCGGTACAGGATCAGGAATTCGGCGATCTTCAGCGCGCTGATCTCGGCCCCGTACAGCCAGCGATAGGCGCGGTGTGCCGAGACCGAGCGCAGGATCGTCTCCCACTGCACATTGTCGATCGAACTGCCGATATGCGCCACCGACGGCAGCAGCAGATAATATTTGACGTCGAGGATTCTCGCCGTGTTGTCGGCGCGTTCGAGGAAAGTGCCGAGCAGCGAGAAGTTGAAGCCGTCGTTGCGCAGCATCGTGCCGTTGAGCGCCCCGCGCACCTGCGCGCTCTGCTGGCGGATCGCCGTCAGCACGTCGGGCAGGTCGTCGTCGCGCACCGGGCGTTTCAGCAGCGCGGTCAGCGTCATCCAGTTGGTGTTGACCGCTTCCCACGCCTCACGGGTCAGCGCGGTACGCGCGGTCCGCGCATTGTCGCGCGCCTGCTTGATCACCGACGCGATGCTCGACGGGTTGGCGGGATCGCGGAGCATGAAATCGACGACCCGCGCCGAACTGTAATCGCCGTGCGCTGCGACGAAGGCGCGGTTGACCCCGGCGGTGACCAGCACCGACTTCCACTCGGCAGCTGCGGTCTGCGAGCGGGTGAGCGCGATGCGAAACCCCGCATCGATCAGCCGGGCGTTGTTCTCGCTCCGCTCGAGATAGCGCGCCATCCAGAACAGCGAGGCTGCAGTCTTGCCCAGCATCAGTCTTCCAGCACCCACGTATCCTTGGTCCCGCCGCCCTGGCTCGAATTCACCACCAGCGACCCCCGCGTCATCGCGACGCGCGTCAACCCGCCGGGGGTGATCGTGATTCCCTGCGGCGACATCAGGACAAAGGGGCGCAGGTCGACATGGCGCGGCGCGAGGCCCTTTTTGGTGAAGATCGGCACCGTCGACAGCGACAGCGTCGGCTGCGCGATATAATTGCCCGGATTGGCCTCCAGCTTGGCGCGAAAGGCGGCGAGTTCCTTCTTGCTCGCCGCGGGGCCGACGAGCATCCCGTAACCGCCCGAGCCATGCACTTCCTTGACCACCAGTTCGGGAAGCCGGTCGAGCACTTCGCGCAGATGCTGGGGCTCGCTGCAGCGCCACGTCGGCACATTGGGCAGCAGCGCCTTTTCGCCCGTATAGAATTCGATGATGTCGGGCATATAGCTGTAGAGCGCCTTGTCGTCGGCGATCCCCGTGCCCGGCGCGTTGGCGATGGTGATGCCCCCGTCGCGATAGACGTCCCAGATGCCGGGCACGCCGAGCATCGAGTCGGGACGGAAGTTCAGCGGATCGAGGAAATCGTCGTCGACCCGGCGATAGACGACGTCGATCGCCCGATAGCCCTGCGTCGTGCGCATCGCGACGCGCCCGTCGACGACGCGCAGGTCGTGCCCCTCGACCAGTTCGGCGCCCATATGGTCGGCGAGAAAGCTGTGCTCATAATAGGCGCTGTTGTGGATGCCCGGCGTCAGCACCGCGACCGTCGGAGTGCCGCCGCATTTCGGCGGCGCGCATGCCGAAAGCGATTTCAGCAGGTTGATCGGATAATCGCCGACCTCGCGCACCGCGACCTTCGCGAACAGCTCGGGAAACATCTGCAGCATCGTCTCGCGATTTTCGAGCATGTAGGAGACACCCGACGGCGTGCGCGCGTTGTCCTCGAGTACGTAAAATTCATGTGTACCGGTGCGCACGATGTCGGTGCCGCTGATGTGCGTATAGATGCCGCCCGGCGGATCCATGCCCATCATCATCGGCAGAAAGGCGTCGTTGCGCGCGATCAACTGGGTCGGCACGCGACCGGCGCGCAATATTTCCTGCCGGTGGTAGATATCGTGAAGAAAGGCGTTGAGCGCCCGCACCCGCTGTTCGATGCCGCGCGACAGCCGTCGCCATTCGCTGGCCGAAATGATCCGCGGCACGACGTCGAAGGGGATCAGCCGCTCGTCGGCATCGGCATCGCCATAAACATTGAAGGTGATGCCGGTGGTGCGAAACAGCGCCTCCGCCTGCTGCGTCTTGTGCTGGATGCGCTGGCTGTCCTCGGCGTCGAACCACTCGCAATATTCGCGATAGGGCGAGCGCGTTCCGCCCTCCTGACTCCTCATCTCGTCGAAAAAGGAAATGCGCCAGCCCTTTCCACGCAACATGCCATCCACCGGATGCGCGCGACGTTTCCGCCGTGCGCGGACCATAGTTCCTGCCTGCTGCGTCGCTTGTCTGGCTACGCGGCCGTCAAGCTTATGAAGGCGATGCTAATCGCGCCCGCGCGCCTTGGCAAGCGGGCTCGTGCAAGGGTGTGTTACCGTAACTTCAAGGGTTTGTTGTCGCTTCCATCATCATGCCGGACTTGATCCGGCATCCATAACTACGGCGAAGTCATGGACCCCGGATCAAGTCGAACAGAGTCACTTGCCTCGTTCGATGGTGACGAAGAAGGGCAGGCAAGCGGGCGCGATCAAATCACCCCGTGGCAATGCTTGTACTTGCGCCCCGAACCGCAGGGGCACGGCGCGTTGCGGCTGATCTCCATCTCCGCATAGGGATTCTCACCCTCGGGCAGATCGGGCCGCGGGATCTGCATCGGCGGCAGCGTGTTGGCGATGACGCCGAGGTCGCCGCCGTCGATATCGGCGCTGTTGTCCTCGCCGGTGAACGGGTCGATGTGCGTGGTCAGGAAGTCGGGAAGCTCGGGCAGCGCCATCGGCTCGGGCTCTTCGTAACGCAGGTCGAGCCGCGCGATCGTCCGCGTCACATCCTCGCGGATGTTCGACAGCATGCGCTCGAACAGCGCGAAGGCCTCCTGCTTATATTCGTTGATCGGCTGCTTCTGGGCATAGGCGCGGAGGAACACGACCTGACGCAGCGCGTCGAGCGTCGAGAGATGCTCTTTCCAGTGATGGTCGAGCGTCTGGAGCAGCACCGATTTCTCGATCCCCTTCCAGGTATCGACGTCGACCTGCGCCGCTTTCTCCGCAGCGACTGCGTCGGCCTGCGCCTGAATGCGCTCCTCGAACATTTCGGGGTCGACCGCGTCTTCCTGCATCCAGTCGTCGATCGGCGGCGCGAGATCGAGGATGCTCAGCGTCCGTTCCTTCATCGCCTCAACGTCCCACTGTTCGGGATAGCTGCCCGGGGGACACGCGTCGGCGACGATCGCATTGACCGTCTCGGCGCGCATCGCGGCCATCACCTCGTCGACGGTCTCGCTGTCGATGATATCGCCGCGCTGTTCATAGATGACCTTGCGCTGGTCGTTCATCACGTCATCATATTCGACGACCTGCTTGCGGATGTCGTAGTTGCGTGCCTCGACCTTCTTCTGCGCGGTCTCGATCGCCTTCGACAGCCACTTCGATCCGATCGCCTCGCCATCCTCCAGATTCTTGTTCATCATCTTGGAAAACAGCGTGTCGGGGCCGAAGATCCGCAGCAGGTCGTCGTCGAGGCAGAGATAGAATTTGCTGAGGCCGGGGTCGCCCTGACGTCCCGAACGGCCTCGGAGCTGGTTGTCGATGCGGCGGCTTTCGTGGCGTTCGGTCGCGAGCACGAACAGCCCGCCCGCCGCCTTGACCGCCTCGCGCTCAGCCGCCACCTCGGCCTGGATGCGCGCGATTGCGGCGTCGCGCTCGGCGCCTTCGGGCAGCTCCTTGAGCTCGTCGTCGATGCGGAACTCCTCGTTGCCGCCGAGTTTGATATCGGTGCCGCGGCCCGCCATGTTGGTCGCGATTGTCACCGCGCCGGTGCGGCCCGCCTGCGCGACGATATGCGCTTCGCTCTCGTGGAACCGCGCGTTGAGGACGCTGTGCGGGACGCCTTCCTTTTCGAGGAAGGACGAGAGCAGCTCCGACTTTTCGATCGACACGGTGCCGACGAGCACGGGCTGGCCGCGCTCGTTCGCTTCGCGGATCGTCTTGGCAATGGCGCCGAACTTGTCGGTGATATTCTTGTAGAACTCGTCCTCCTCGTCCCGCCGCGCGATCGGGCGGTTGGTCGGGATGGTGACGACGTTCATCTTGTAGATGTCGAAAAATTCGGCCGCTTCGGTCGCCGCAGTACCGGTCATGCCGGAAAGCTTCGGGTACATGCGGAAATAATTCTGGAAGGTAATCGACGCCAGCGTTTGGTTCTCGGGCTCGATCTTGACGCCTTCCTTGGCCTCGACCGCTTGGTGCAGGCCGTCGGACCAGCGGCGGCCGTCCATCATGCGGCCGGTGAATTCGTCGATGATCACGACCTTGTCGTCCTTAACGATATAGTCGGTGTCGAGCTTGAACATGACGATCGCCTTCAGCGCCTGATTGACGTGATGGACGATCTGGGTGTTCTCGATGTCGTAGAGGTTGCTGCCCTGCAACAGCCCCGCCGCCTCGAGCAGCCGCTCGACATGTTCGGTGCCGTCTTCGGTCAGGTTGATCGACTTGGTCTTCTCGTCCTTCTCATAATCATCCTCGCCGAGCTGGTGCACCACCTCGTTGACGCGGATGTAGAGCTCGGACTTGTCGTCGGTCGGGCCGGAGATGATCAGCGGGGTGCGCGCCTCGTCGATCAGGATCGAATCGACTTCGTCGACGATGCCGAAATTAAACTCGCGGTGCACCATCTGCGCCCGGTCGAACTTCATATTGTCGCGGAGGTAATCGAAGCCGAGTTCGTTGTTCGTCGCATAGGTGATATCGCTGTTATACGCCTCGCGCCGCTGCACCTCGTTGAGGTTGGGAACGATGACCCCGGTGGTCAGGCCAAGGAAGCCGTACACCGCGCTCATCCACTCGGCGTCGCGGCGGGCCAGATAGTCGTTGACCGTCACGACATGAACGCCCTTGCCCTCGAGCGCGTTGAGGTAACAGGGCAGCGTCGCCATCAGCGTCTTCCCTTCGCCGGTCGCCATCTCGGCGATCTCGCCGCGGTGAAGGACAATGCCGCCGATCATCTGGACGTCGAAATGGCGCATGCCGAGCGTGCGCTTCGACGCCTCGCGCACCGTTGCAAAGGCTTCGGGCAGGATCTGGTCCAGCGTCTCGCCCGCCGCCAGCCGGTCGCGAAATTTCTGTGTCTGCGCCTGCAAGGCTGCATCGTCGAGGGCTTCGAGTTCGGGCTCGAACGCGTTGATCTTGTCGACGATCTTGCGCATCGAGGTGACATAACGGTCGTTCGACGAGCCGAACAGGCTTTTGGCGAGGCCAGCAAACATGGCGGATTTCCTTGGAATATCGATAGATGGAGGGCAGCTTCGGGGCCGCTGGAGATATGGCAAAATGGCGCCGCCAGGGGCGCTGCGTTCGCGCGCGAACGCTATGATCCGCGGCTATTCGAGCGCGCGGTCGCTACCGGTGAGCAGGCCCGGCAAGTGCGGCGGAGCCGCCTTGCGAACCTTGCGCCCGCCGCCACCGCCGCTGGTGCGGCGGGTCGGGGTGGTTGTCGCAGGGCGGCGTTCATTGTCGCTGGTCTCGGCCTGTCCGGCCGTCTCGGCGAACATGATGAGCGACCCCATCGCCGCCGGCATGGCAGGCGCGGCTTCGGCCCGGTCGGCGGTCGCCAGGCCGGTCAGCAATGCCAATAGGGTCAACAATAACCGCAAGAATCGCCCCAGTTCATTTCCGTAAGCGCCACATAGTGCGCACAGGACCCTGAACATAGGGTGAAAGGAGCAGAACGTCTAGGGCTGCTTCGGGTCTTTTGCCGTCGCATCGACCGTAGTCACCTCCGTGCGAACCGTAACCTGTTTCGCGACCGGCTGGCCGTCGCTGTCGACGAAGGGGTAAAAACGGGCGCGCTTGCCGTATCCGCGGCAGACGCTCCACTGTGTCACGCCCGAAATTTCGTTCGGATCGAGGAATTGGCAATCGGTTACCTGCCCATCGGCGCCGAGCAGGATTGACAATGTCGTGACGCCCGCCTTGCTCATCGGGAATTTGTGGGTCCGCCACTGCACTTTGTCGAGCTCGTCCGACGTCGCGCCGGGCAGCACCCAGTTGAACTGCGCCGGAACAACCCCCTTCGTCGGCTTTCCGCTCGCGTCGAGTGCCGGCTCGAAGCGCCCTTCGCGGACCATCAGCGCACAGGACGCCTTGTCGAGCGTGGTCGAACCGCTGCTCTTGATGACGCTGCACCCGCTCACTTTGCCCGTCACGTCGACGCTTACCGCCATATCCACCGATCCATGCTCGCGCGCCGCCAGCGCTGCTGGCGGATAATGGTCGGCGGGGTCGAGCTTCGACATCAGGGCGGACGGGACCGCTGCCTGCGGCCAACTGTCGCGCAAGCTGTCGGGATGGAAACCGGCGACCAGTGTCGGGATCTGCCAGCGAATCCGGTTGATATAACTGCCGCCCACCTTCTTGCCGCCAGCGTCGAGGCGCGGATGGAAGCGCGCCCGCTCCATCAGGAGCCGACAGGTCGCCTCGTCAAGGTCCGCATGGCCGCTAGCCGCGATCACCTCGCATTTGCGCGGCAGCCCGTCTGGCTCGATCATCAGACGAAACCCCGTGATTCCCTCGCGCTCCTCGTCCAGCGCGTCCGGGGGGTAGTCGTCTGTCGTCACCCAACTGCCCGGATCGGTCGCTGGCAGCATCACGTCGGCAGCGGGTCCCTCGTCCGATGGCGCGCCGCCCTGCTGCATTGCCGTCGTCAACAGCATCATCGTCATCAACAGCATTATCGCACCCCATTCCCCATCCGCCAACTATCTCAGCCTCTTAGCCAGCATGGCCTGCGGTTGCCAAGTCATGGCGCGCGATTGCCGCTTGACGCCCGGCCCGGCTTGGCATCATCTCTCACTGACAACGATGTAAGGAGAGGCAAATTGGCACGAAAGGCGATTTTTATCACCGGCGGCGGGTCGGGGATCGGCCGCGCGACCGCGCGCCATTTTGCCGCACAGGGCTGGTTCGTCGGCATCGCCGACGTCAACGCGCAAGGGATCGACGAAACCGCCGCGCTGCTCCCCGCCGGCGCGTCGTCGCGCCACGTTATGGACGTGCGCGACCGCAACCAGTGGCAGGCGGCGCTCGATGCCTTTGCCGGCGCCAGCGGCGGCCGCCTCGACGTCCTGTTCAACAACGCCGGCATCGGCTCGGGCGGCCAATATATCGACATGGCGCCGGAAGAGGCCGACCGGCTGATCGCGATCAACTTCGGCGGCGTCGTCAACGGTATCTACATGGCGCTGCCGCTGCTCCGCGCGACGCCCGGGTCGACGATCCTCAACACCGGCTCGGCCTCGGGTTTCTATGGCGTCGCCGGGCTCGCGGTCTATTCTGCGACCAAGTTCGCGGTGCGCGGCCTCACCGAAGCGCTCGAGATCGAATTCGCCAAGCACGACATCCGGGTGCGCTCGCTGATGCCGGGCTTCATCGACACGCCGCTGCTCGACCAGGTCAGCGCCGACAGCAACGAACCGGCCCGCAACCGCCTGTCGGCGAGCGGGTTCGAGATCGTGGCGGTCGAACGCGTCGCCGAGGCGGCGTGGGAGGCGGTGCACGGCGACCGGGTGCACGTCACCGTCGGCAAGATGGCAAAACGGCTGGCGCGCATCGCGCGCTGGTTCCCCGGCCTGATCGTGCGGCAATCGAAGAAGATCGACGGACTGGGCACGGCGGCGCACTGAGCATTACAACCGGGCCGGGACGTCGGCTTTGGGGTGGGGAGCGGACGTTCGAGCAAACTCCGGCCCTCCCCTTCAGGGGAGGGCAGCGAGACTTGGCAGCTTGCTGCCTAGTCGCAGTGGGTGGGGTCGATCGGCCTTGCGCGAGGCCGATGGCCCCCACCCCAACCCAGTGTCAGGTAAACCGTCCCCCGGACGGTTTAGGTCATGCCGGGGGCATGACCGACCTGACACTCCTGAAGGGGAGGGGCTTGATGTCCGTTTCCAGCCGTTAGCTGCCAGTTCGAAGCCAAGGCGTCGTGGCAGCGATCTCAGCCATCGCAGCGCCTTCCGTTTCGAACACCCCAGATTGATACCCACTAGACCAATAAGACCCAGCGATCTCGTCGAACGCTTCAAAAATCTCTTCATACGCGAAGAAGCCGTCGATGCGTTTATAAACGCAGACTTCCCTCTTGCCGTCTGGACTGATTATTCGGTGAACGAGGTTCATATGACCCTATTCGCATTTGAATAGGACAGCCGCAATCGGTCGCTATCGCCCTCCTCGACCGAGCCTATTTCCCCGGTCCGCAGGTCACCGACCCGCTGCCCGCATTGCGCACCGTGCACGCGGGCCGACCGAGCACCACTGTCTTGCCGATGCCGCGCGTCGTGATCGCGGCGGTCTTGACGGCGTTCAGCACATGATCGCCGGCACCTTCGCTGTCGCTGATCAGCTCGTCGACCGCGAGCTTGCCGGCATCGACCGCCCCGGCTCCCGACAGCGTCATCTGCGCCTGCTTGGCGCGGCCGCCGAGCGTCATCGATCCGTTGCCGACCATCGCGACCGACAGCCGGTCGGCATCGACTTCGCCGACCATGACCTGCCCCGGCCCGCGCAGCCCGATCATGACCCGCGCACCCTTCAGCTTGCCGATCCGCAGCGACCCCGCGCCGCCGAGCATCGCGGTGCGCAGGTTCGCGGCGTTGACGCGAACCGTCACCGCGCCCTCGGGCGAGCGGCGCTTGTCGTCGCCGGCGAACTGCTTTTGACCGATGACCAGCTTGCCGTCGCGCGTCTCGAGCGTCAGGCGGTCGAGCGCCTGCTGCGATCCGCTCGCCACCGCGCTGACCGGCGCGCGCGTCGTCACCTCGACCGCGACATCGGCATTGACCTCGATCGCTTCGAAGCTGGTGAGGCCATAGCGCTTCTCCGCCGCCGAAGCGGGAACAGCAAGGAGGACGGCGGCCGTCAGCGCGGCCCATCGCATCGTCAAGGTCATGCCGCCGTCCTAGCCCGTTCGCGCGGGCCGCACCAGCGCTCCGTCAGGTGCAGGTCGCGGTGCCCGATCCGATCTGGCTTGTCTTGCAGGTCGCACCGCCGCGCAGCTTGACGTCGCCCGACCCGAGGATGCTGATATCGGCGCTGCCGGTCGCCTGCGCGTCGACGCTGCCCGATCCCGCGATCGAGATATCGAGCGTATCCGCGACAAGGCCCTCGGCATCGATACCGCCCGATCCGGTAATGCTCACGTCACCCGATCCGATCGTCCCGCTGCCGACCTCGATATCGCCCGAACCCGACAGAGTGAGCTTGGCGCTTTTGCCGGTGAGTTTCCCGACCTTGAGATCGCCCGATCCGGTAAGCACCGCCTTCACCGCATCGCCGTCGATCGTGTCGACGTCGATCGATCCCGACCCGGTCAGCCGGACGCCGTCCAGCTTCGGCATCGTGATCGCGATATCGACATCGTCGTCGTCGCGGTTCGAAAAGCTGAAGCCTTCGCGCTTGCGCCCGATCACCAGCGTCGACCCGTCGAGCTTGATCTCGAGCCGGTCGAGGATCGACTTCGGCCCCTTCGCACTGATCGAGAAGGCATCGCCCTGACGGATGGTGACATCGTCGGGGCCCGCGACTTCGACCCCGGTAAAGCCGGTCAGCGAATAGTTTTGCGTCGTGACCGGCCCGGCGTCGGCTGTCCCGGCCGTCGGGCTACCCTCCTGCCGCTTGCCGTCATTACCGGCGCCGCTGCAGCCCGTGACGATCAGGGTCAGGGGCAGGGTCAGGGCCAGCGGCAAAATCGCCATCGTCCGGTTACGCATCGCAAATCTCCGCAAAATTTCCTTTGTGTATTGTCTGTATAACACACATGGGAAATGCTGTCCAGCCGCGCTGCCTTCTTGTCGCCACCTTCGCGGGCCAGAGGGGTGGACAGCGCCGCCCGTCGCGCCCATCTTTCCCCTTTTCCAGCCTGAAAGCCCGGTCATGAGCGTAGCCTTTCGCCGCGAGAGCGACGACGAGCATAAGGAACCCGAGTTCGAGCTGCCTATTCCGGTCGGCCCGAATCTGGTGACTCCGCGCGGGCTGCGCCTGCTCGGCGAAGAGGTCGCGCGTATCGAGGCCGCCATTGCCGCCACCGAACCGGAGGAGGAGCGCAAGAAGCTCCAGCGCCGCCTGCGCTACTTCCACACGCGCCACGCGACCGCGGAGGTGCAGCCCGCGCCCGGTGACGCGGTGGTGGCGATCGGCAGCCGCGTGACCTTCACGCTGAACGGCGGCGAACGCACCCTGACCGTCGTCGGCCATGACGAAGCCGATCCGGCGCGCGGCCACATCGCCTTTTCCGCCCCGCTCGCCCGCGCGCTGATGGGCGCCGAAGTCGGCGACGTGCTCGAATATCAGGGCCGCGAGGATGCGATCGAGATTATCGCGACGCAGGCCGACCCGGAGGTACAGGCATGAAAGACAAGTTCGAACGCCACAAACAGCCGTGGACCGCCGCCGAAATCGACAAGCTGCACACGCTCGCCAAAAAGGGCATGGCGCTGAAAGCGATCGCCAAGGCGCTGACGCGCAGCGAGGAATCGGTGAAGCTTCGCGCCAAGGCCGACGGCCTGTCGATCGCGAAGCTGCACTAGGCTCGCATGACCGCCCCCGATTATGACGCCATCGTGCTGGGCGCCGGCGCGGCGGGGCTGATGTGCGCCGCGGTCGCGGGGCAAAGGGGGAAGCGTGTCCTGCTGCTCGACCATGCCGAACAGGTCGGCAAGAAGATCCTGATCTCGGGCGGCGGGCGCTGCAACTTCACCAACATCCACACCGCCCCCGAGCGCTTCCTCTCGGCCAACCCGCATTTCGCCAAATCGGCGCTCGCGCGCTACACGCCCGCCGATTTCATTGCGCTGGTCAACGCCTATGGCATTGCTTTCCACGAAAAAACGCTGGGCCAGCTCTTCTGCGACGGCTCGGCGAAACAGATTGTCGCGATGCTGCTCGAAGAATGCGCCAAGGGCGGCGTCGATATCCGCTGCGGCCAGCCGGTGCGCACGGTAACGCAGGCCGACGGCGCGTTCCGCGTCACTTTCGGCGGGCAGGATTTCACCGCCCCCAACGTCGTCATCGCGACCGGCGGCCCGTCGATCCCGAAGATGGGCGCGACCGGCTTCGCCTACGACCTCGCCCGCCAGTTCGGACTCAAGATCGTCGAACCGCGCCCCGCGCTCGTCCCGCTGACGCTCGGCGGCGACGACGTGCTGTTCCGCGACCTGTCGGGCGTTGCGACGCCGGTCGAGGCGCGAGCGGGCAAGGCGGCCTTTCGCGAAGCCGCACTCTTCACCCACAAGGGACTGTCGGGGCCGGCGATCCTCCAGATCAGCAGCTATTGGCGCCGCGGCGAGCCGGTGACGGTCGACTTCCTGCCCGGCGCACCGCAAGGCTGGCTTCTCGAAGCGAAGCGTACCCGCCCGCGCGCGACGCTCGCCTCGGTGCTCACCCTCCCCGACCGCCTCGCGCAAACCCTTGCCGACCGCCTCGCGCTGCCCGGCGAACTCGGCGCTTTGACCGACCGCAAGCTCGCCGAGGCCGAGGCCCGGCTTTCGCGCTGGCTCTTCCGTCCGAACGGCACCGAGGGCTTCGCCAAGGCCGAGGTCACCGTCGGCGGAATTTCGACCGCAAACCTGTCATCTCAAACAATGATGGCCAAAAGCGTTCCGGGGCTCTATGCGGTCGGCGAAGCCGTGGATGTCACCGGGTGGCTGGGCGGCTATAATTTTCAATGGGCTTGGGCCAGCGGACACGCGGCGGGCCAAGCCCTTTAGGAAAAACCCAGATAATTCCTCGTCATGCTGGACAGGTTTCAGCATCCACGACCCAATTGTTCGGACTCGGGCATCAGACCTGAATCGAATCCCGGGCGGCGAAGAACCAAACGACGGCGACTTTGCCGCACAGGATAAGAAGAACAAAATGCCTTTCGAACACCTCTCGCCCGTCCTTGCGGACGCCCTCACCGCGCGCGGCTATGAAGCGCTCACCCCCGTCCAGACGCATGTCACCGAAGCCGAGGCCAAGGACCGCGACCTGCTCGTCTCCGCGCAGACCGGCTCGGGCAAGACCGTCGCCTTCGGCCTCGCGATGGCCGATCAGCTCATCGAGGATGGCCGCCTCCCCTTCGCCACCTCGCCGCTCGCGCTGATCGTCGCACCGACGCGCGAGCTGGCCTTGCAGGTCAGCCGCGAACTCGGCTGGCTCTATGGCAAAGCCGGCGCGCGCATCGCGACCTGCGTCGGCGGCATGGACGCCAGCAAGGAACGCCGCGCGCTGAATCAGGGCGTGCAGATCGTCGTCGGTACGCCGGGCCGCCTGCGCGACCATCTCGAACGCGGCGCGCTCGACCTCACGGCGCTGCGCGTCGCGGTGCTCGACGAGGCCGACGAGATGCTCGACATGGGCTTTCGCGACGACCTCGAGGAAATCCTCGACGGCACCCCGGAAACGCGCCGCACGCTGTTATTCTCGGCGACGCTTCCGAAGCCGATTGTCCAGCTCGCCAAACGCTACCAGCGCGATGCGCTGCGCATCTCGACCGTCGGCGAAGATCGCGGCCATGGCGATATCACCTATCAGGTCGTAACCGTCGCCCCCGCCGACATCGAGGGCGCCGTCATCAACCTGCTCCGCCTGCACGAAGCCGAAACCGCGATGCTGTTCTGCGCAACGCGCGACAATGTCCGCCGCCTCCACGCCAGCCTCGTCGAGCGAGGTTTTGCCGCGGTCGCGCTGTCGGGAGAGCATAGCCAGAACGAGCGCAACCAGGCGTTGCAGGCGCTGCGCGATCGCCGCGCGCGTGTCTGTGTCGCGACCGACGTCGCGGCACGCGGCATCGATCTGCCGACGCTCAGCCTCGTCATCCATGTCGAAATCCCGCGCGACGCCGAAGCGCTCCAGCACCGGTCGGGCCGCACCGGCCGCGCCGGCAAAAAGGGCACAGCGGTACTCATCGTCCCCTATCCCCGCCGCCGCCGCGTCGACGGGATGCTGCGCGGCGCGCGCATCAACGCCGAGTGGATGGAAGCCCCGACGGCCGCCGACGTCCGGCAGAAGGATCAGGAACGGCTGATCGAGAAACTGCTCGCCCCGGTCGAACACGAGCCCGAAGATCTCGAACTTGCCGAGCGCCTGATGGCCGAGCGCAGCGCCGAAGATATCGCCGCCTCGCTCGTCCGCGCGCACCGTGCACTGATGCCGCCGCCCGAGGATCTGCTCGACAACGGCCCGCGCGGCCGCGACCGGCCCGAACGCAGCGACCGCGGTGAGCGGTTCGAACGCCCCGAACGCGGCAGCGCCGACCGCCGCGAAGGCTTCGAGGACAGCGTCTGGTTCCGCCTCAACATCGGCCGCCACCAGAATGCCGATCCGCGCTGGATCCTGCCGCTGCTGTGTCGCCGCGGCCATGTGAGCAAGAACGAGATCGGCGCGATCCGCATCGGTCCCAGGGAAACGATGTTCAACATTCCGCGCGGCATCGCCGACCGTTTCATGGAAGCCGTGCAGCGCAGCGCCAACGCCGATGGCGAGGACGACAGCGGCGTCGCGATCACCCCCGCACCCGACGGCCCCACCTATCCGCCGCGCCGCGAGAAGGGTGGACGCGATGGCGCCCCGCGAAGCACACTGGGCCGGGCGCCGGGCGGTGACCGTTCCGGCCCGCGCGGGCCGCGTGGCCCCGGCGGCCCGGGCGGCCCGGGCGGCAACGAACGCTACAAACCCAAGCCCTACGGCCAGCGCAGCCCGCGCCGTCCGAAATAAGGCAGTATATCGCCTCCTCCCTTCGGGGAGGGGCTTTCATCGCGTAACCCTTGCGCTCCCCTGCCCGGCCCACCAGATGGACCGGACAGCAGGAGCGCGCGCATGAAAGCGATCGAAGCCTTTATCGAAAGCCAAGGCGGACCCGAGGTCATCGACTGGCGCGAGGTCACGCTCGGCGCGCCCGGTCCCGGGCAGGTGCTGCTCCGCCAGACGGCGGTCGGGCTCAACTATCTCGACACCTATCACCGCGACGGCACTTACCCCGTTCCGCTGCCGAGCGGCCTCGGGGTCGAATCGGCGGGCGAGATCGTTGCGGTCGGCGAAGGCGTCCATGGCCTCCGGCCCGGCGACCGCGCCGCGACCTTCGGTCCCGAACGCTCCGCCTATGCCAGCGCGCGGATTGTCGGCGCGGCCTCGCTGTTCAAGCTGCCCGCGACCATCGACGACGAAACCGCGGCCGCCGCGCTGCTCAAGGCGTGCACGGTCGAGATGCTCGTCGAACGCTGCGCCAAGGTCGAGGCGGGCTGGCCGGTCCTCGTCCACGCCGCCGCCGGTGGCGTCGGGCTGATCCTCGTCCAGTGGCTGAAAGCCGTCGGCGCCACGGTGATCGGCACCGTCAGCACCGAAGCCAAGGCGCATGCTGCGCGCGAAGCCGGCGCCGACCATGTGCTGATGTACAAAAGCGACGATGTCGCGGCGCATGTTCGCGAGATCACCGATGGTCAGGGCGTTCCCGTGACCTTCGACGGCATCGGCATGGCGACGTGGGATGTGTCGCTGAAAGCCACCGCGCGGCGCGGGCTGATCGTCAGCTATGGCAATGCCGGCGGCCCGGTGACCGGCGTCAACCTCGGCATCCTCGCCCAGCACGGCTCACAGTTCGTCACCCGGCCGACGCTGTTCGACTATTACCACCTGCCCGGCGAACGTGCCGCGGGTGCCGACCGGGTGTTTGAGATGATCGGCTCGGGCGCGGTGAAGGTCACCATCGGCCAGCGCTATTCGCTCGAGGATGCAGCGCGTGCGCATGCCGATCTGCAGGCCGGACGGACGACGGGGTCAACGTTGCTGATTCCGGAACAACCCTGACCCGTTCGCGTCGAGCGAAGTCGAGACGCCCATCGGCCCCGCGCGCGCTCACGGCATCTCGACTTCGCTCGATGCGAACGGGAATTATTGGCCAGTTTACGCCTTCAACCGCGCCGCATGCCAGGCGACATGCTCGCCAAGGAAGGTCGAGATGAAATAATAGCTGTGGTCGTACCCCGGCTGCATGCGGATTTCGACCTTCTGCCCCGCACGCTCGCACGCCTCGACCAGCAGTTCGGTCTTCAGTTGTTCGGCAAGGAAATTGTCGGCGTCGCCCTGATCGACGAGCAGGTCGGGCACCCGCGCCCCGCTCTCGATCAGCGCGCAGGCATCGTAAACGCGCCACGCTTCGCGGTCATCGCCAAGATAGTTGCCCAGCGCCTTTTCGCCCCACGGGCATTGCAGCGGCGCGACGATCGGCGAAAAGGCCGACACTGACTTGAAACGGTCGGGGGTGCGCAAGGCGACGGTCAGCGCGCCGTGCCCGCCCATCGAATGGCCGGTGATCCCCTGCCGCGTCATGTCGGCCGCAGCGAATTCGCGCAGCACCAGCGACGGCAGCTCGTCCTCGACATAGCTGCGCATGCGATAATTGGCGGCCCAGGGTTCCTCGGTCGCATCGACGTAGAAACCGGCGCCCAGCCCGAAATCCCACGCCGCTTCGGGATCGTCGGGCACGCCCTCGCCACGCGGGCTGGTATCGGGCGCGACGAAGATGATGCCATGTTCGGCGCAGGCGGCGCGATATTCGCCCTTTTCCATCACATTGGCGTGGGTGCAGGTCAGCCCCGACAGATACCAGAGCACCGGCAGCTTCGCACCCTTTTCATGGTCGGGGACGAAGACCGCAAAGGTCATGTCGGTGCCGGTCGTCGTGCTCTTGTGCTTGTACACGCCCTGCGTGCCGCCGTGGCTGCGGTTGGTCGAGAGAGTTTCGATGGTCATGGGACTTCCTGCATGGGGATAGGTGCGACGAGCGGGTCATGGCCCCAGTGACGCAGCAGATCGAGGATCGCCGCGCCCGGGAGGCCGAGCGTCGCGGTGTTGCGGAGCGGGTGGACATTGACCTGTCCGGCCAGCGCCAACGTCGCATCGAGCACGACGGTGATGCTTCCCGGCGGCGCGTTGATCGCGGCCATCGGCGTCACCGACCCGGGCGCGATGCCGAGCAGCCGTTCCATATCCTCGGCCTTGCCGAAGCTGACGCGCTTGCTGCCGATCGCCGCGGGCAGCGCCTTCAGGTCGACGCGCGCGTCGGACGCGACGGTCACCAGCCAAAAGGCGCCGCCGGCATCCTTCAGGAACAGGTTTTTGGTGTGCGCCCCGGCCATGACGCCATAAAGTTCTTCGCTGTCGGCCACGGTGAACAGCGGCTTATGCTCAAGCTCGACGAAGGGGATCGCAAGCGATTGAAGGTCGGATCGCAATCCCGCTTCGCCACGCATCATTCCATTACCTCAAACGACGCGGTGCAGCGCGCACAGCTTGTTGCCCGACGGATCGCGCAGATAAGCGAGATAGAGCTGGCCGAACCCGCCTTCGCGGATGCCCGGCGGATCTTCGATCGAGGTGCCGCCGTTGGCGACGCCCGCATCGTGCCAGGCCTTCGCCTGCTCGGGCCCTTCCATCGCAAAGCCGATCGTGCAGCCATTGCCGACCGTTGCCGGTTCGCCGTCGATCGGCGTGCCGACGAGGAACAGCCCGCCATTGTGCATATAGATCAGGCGTCCCTTGTCGTCCTGGATCGCCGGCTTGCCGCCGATCGCCTGGAAGGTCGCATCATAGAATTTCTTCGCGGCTTCGAGGTCGTTCGCCCCGACCATATTGTGACTGTACATCGCCTTTGCTCCTCCGGTTTTGGTTGCGAATCGGAACCTATCCTGCCCGCGTGCCTAACGGAAGACCACGGTCTTGCGGCCGTCGATCAAAACCCGTTGTTCGGCGACCCAGCGCACCGCGCGGGCCAGCACCTGCGCCTCGGTATCGCGGCCGATGCGGATGAGTTCGTCGACGCCGTCGCGATGATCGACGCGCTCGACCGCCTGTTCGATGATCGGCCCCTCGTCGAGGTCGCTCGTCACGAAATGAGCCGTCGCACCGATCAGCTTGACCCCGCGCTCCTGCGCCCGGTGATAGGGTTTCGCGCCCTTGAAGCCCGGCAGGAAGCTGTGATGAATGTTGATGCAGCGCCCCGACAGCTTGCTCGACAGATCCTGCGACAGCACCTGCATGTAGCGCGCCAACACCAGATATTCCGCCCCGCCGCGTGCCATAATGTCGAGGATCGCCGCCTCCTGGTCCGCCCGGTTCGCGTCGCTGACCGGCAGGTAGTGGAACGGCACGCCATGCCATTCGGACAGCCGCCGCTGCGCCTCGTGGTTCGACACGACGCCGACGATATCGATCGCGAGGTTGCCCGTCGACCAGCGGTGGAGCAGGTCGTTGAGACAATGGCTGCCCTGCGACACGGCGATCACGAAGCGCGGCTTGACCGCCGCATCGCTCAGCCGCGCGTCCATCGCGAAGCGCGCGATGACCGGCGCGAACGCCGCCTGCACCCCCGCAAAGTCGGCGGGAAAACGCTCGCCCGCGCCGCGAAACTCGACGCGCATGAAAAAGCGCCCCGAATCGAGGTCGGCATATTGCTGGCTGTCGAGGATGAAGCCGTCGCGCTCCGCGAGCAGCCCCGTCACGGCGGCCACGATGCCCACCGCATCGACACAGCTGAACGTCAGGACATAAGGTCCGGTCACATCATCACTCCCTCACCCGTCTTCCGCCGAGGCGCATGGCGGAAGACGGGCGTCGCGGGAAGGCGAAATCGTCAGAAAACGACGACGCTGCGAATGCTCTCGCCGGCATGCATCAGGTCGAAGCCCTTGTTGATCTCTTCGAGCCCCATGACGTGGGTGATCATCGGGTCGATCTCGATCTTGCCGGTCATGTACATGTCGACGATCTTCGGCACGTCGGTGCGGCCCTTGGCGCCGCCGAACGCGGTGCCGCGCCAGTTGCGCCCGGTGACCAGCTGGAACGGGCGCGTCGCGATCTCCTTGCCCGCTTCGGCGACGCCGATGATGATTGAGGTACCCCAGCCGCGGTGGCAGGCTTCCAATGCAATGCGCATCACTTCGGTATTGCCCGTCGCGTCGAAGGTATAGTCCGCGCCGCCGTCGGTCATCGCGACGATCATCGCGACGACATCCTCGCGGCTCATGCCCTTCGAGTTAAGGAAGTCGGTCATGCCGAACTTGCGGCCCCATTCCTCGCGGTCGGGGTTGATGTCGACGCCGATGATCTTGTCCGCGCCGGCGAGCCGCGCGCCCTGGATCACGTTGAGCCCGATGCCGCCGAGCCCGAAGACGACGACATTGTCGCCGACCTGGACCTTCGCGGTGTTGATGACTGCGCCGACGCCGGTGGTCACGCCGCAGCCGATGTAGCAGCTCGACTGGAACGGCGCGTCCTCACGGATCTTTGCAACCGCGATCTCGGGCAGCACGGTGAAGTTCGAAAAGGTCGAGCAGCCCATATAGTGGAAGATCGGCTGGCCGTTGTACGAAAAGCGCGTCGTGCCGTCGGGCATCAAGCCCTTGCCCTGCGTGGCGCGGATCGCGGTGCAGAGGTTGGTCTTGCCGCTGAGGCAGCTTTTGCACTGGCGGCATTCGGGGGTGTAGAGCGGGATCACATGGTCGCCGGGCTTGACGCTGGTGACGCCCGCGCCGACTTCGCGCACGACGCCCGCGCCCTCATGCCCCAGCACGCTCGGAAAGATGCCCTCGCTGTCGAAGCCGTCGAGCGTGTACGCGTCGGTGTGGCAGATTCCCGTCGCCATAATCTCGACCAGCACCTCGCCCGCCTTCGGGCCTTCGAGGTCGAGTTCGACGATTTCGAGCGGCTTCTTCGCTTCGAACGCAACGGCGGCGCGGGTCTTCATGGGGAGCACTCCTTGCGGATGGGGTTTGGCGAGAATTTGATTGTGCCCGCTGTACACCGATCCAAAGCGCGATAAAGGGGCCAATCGGCAATATATTATCCCAAAGGTGAGATAATGGGCGCATGGGAGGGCATCGACGAGATCGTCGCGATCGCCGACGCGGGCAGCTTCGTCGCCGCGGCGGCGCGGCTCGGCACCTCGACCTCGCACATCAGCCGCGCTGTGATCCGCCTCGAAAACCGCATCGGCGCGCAGATCTTCGTGCGCACGACGCGCCGCGTCGTCCCCACCCCCGCGGGCCGCACGCTGATCGAGCAATTCCGCAGCCTCATCGCCGCGCGCAACGACGCGCTGTCGGCGGTCAGCGACGACGGCGCGCCGCGCGGTGAGGTGCGGATGACCTGCTCGATCGCGATGGGCGAACGTTTCGTCGCGCAGATCGCGCGCGACTATGCCTTCGCCTTTCCCGACGTGACGGTGACGCTCGAACTCACCAACCGCGTCGTCGATTTGCTCGCGGAGGGGTTCGACCTCGCGATCCGCACCGGCACGCTGCCGGACTCGGGGCTGGTCGCGACGCGCATCGCCTCGCGCAGCCTCCATCTCTGCGCCGCCCCCGCCTATCTCGCGCGCGCCGGAACCCCGACATCGATCGACGACCTCGCGCGCCACGAATGCCTGCTCGGCACCGCCCCCGCCTGGCATTTCCGCGCGCAGGGCAAGGAAATCACCCACCGCCCCGCGGGCCGCTGGCGCTGCAACAGCGGCACCGCGGTCACCGAAGCAGCGCTCGCGGGCCACGGCGTCTGCCAGCTTCCCGATTTCTATGTGATGCCGCATCTGCAAAGCGGCGCGCTCGTCTCGCTCCTCGACCCGCTCCGCCCGCAGGAGGAACCGATCTGGGCGGTCTATCCGCAGCGGCGGCATTTGCTGCCGAAGGTGCGGCTGTTGATCGATAAGCTGCGCGAGGAATTGCCCGGTGCGTTGTCGCGGACTGGGGCGTCCTAATGGGCGATTATATCTTGCATACCGAAAACGGCGTCTGCAGGATGGAGCGAATGGAAAAGATACCCTGTAAGGACTGCGGCGCGCTGATATTGCCCGTTACTGCCGAGAACACAGGCGGCATTTGCATGGCCTGCAAACAGGGCATTAGAGCGGATATCGAAAAATCCCGAGCTTACTATGCCTCATTACGGGAGTACGACCCCGTGCAAGAGCTTTGGAAATCTTTAGTAAAAAAATCGTCGAATGAGCCGAATCTTTCCACCCTTACGCCGGAAGAAAGACTATATTTCTCGGTCTGCCTTCTAGAAGGTGAGGTTTATAATGGCGGCTTTGATCAGTATTTTTCAAACAGTTCCGGCAGATATTACAAAGACGCGATTTCCGGTTTGTCCGAGATAGGCGCTTACAATTCGCTCGAAATCGCACAGAAGGCGTCCGACGTCTTTTTCGGAAAATCGCTTCCCCCGGAAGACCGAGCCGAACGCTGGGACATCATGAAAAAGGCCCGCCGATGGTCTTTCCTTCCCGCAAAACGCGAAGCGCTAATAGACGAGCTCGACAAAGCATTTTACGAAGATCCCGACAACTTGCTCGATCTCCTAACCGCATACGCCGAGGCCCATAATTTGACGCGACCATTCGAGAAGAAAAGTTAGAAACTCAATTTCGCTTGCCGGGCCATGCGTACAGGCGGCCACAATTCTACGTTCAACACTCCACCACGCTAACCGCCAGCCCGCCCTTCGACGTTTCCTTATATTTATCGCGCATGTCGCGGCCCGTTTGCAGCATCGTCGCGATCACCGTGTCGAGGCTGACGACATGCGTGCCGTCGCCGATCATCGCGATGCGGCTAGCATCGATCGCCTTGATCGCGCCCATCGCGTTGCGCTCGATGCACGGGATCTGCACCAGCCCGCCAATGGGATCGCAGGTGAGGCCGAGGTTATGCTCCATGCCGATCTCGGCGGCATTCTCGACCTGCGCATTGGTGCCGCCGAGCGCGGCGGTCAGCCCCGCCGCCGCCATCGAACAGGCGACGCCGACTTCGCCCTGGCAGCCGACCTCGGCGCCCGAGATGCTGGCGTTGCGCTTATACAAGGCGCCGACCGCCCCCGCCGCGAGCAGGAAAGTGCGCACCCCGGCGGCGTCGCCGCGATAGCCGCGGCGGTAGAAGCGGATCACCGCAGGGATGATCCCTGCCGCGCCGTTGGTCGGTGCGGTGACGACCTTGCCGCCCGCGGCATTTTCCTCGTTCACCGCCATCGCCCACAGGTTGATCCAGTCCATCATCGCGAGCGGGTCGATCAGATTGGTTTCGTGGCGGCTCCGGATATCGTCGGCGATCTGCGGCGCGCGGCGCCTGACCTTGAGGCCTCCCGGCAGAATCCCGGTGCTGCAACAGCCGGCGTCGATCGAGGCGTCCATCGCCGCCGCGATCGCGTCGAGCCCGGCGTTCACCTCGTCGAGGCTGCGGTGCGCGAGTTCATTCTCGAGCATCATCTCGGCGAAGCTCTTGCCCGATGCCGCGCCCATTTCCATGAGGTCGGCGCCCGAGGTGAAGGCGAAGGGCAGCTCGACCTCGTCCTCGGCGCCGCGGCTGTTGCGCCCCGCCTCGTCCTCGTCGACGACGAAGCCGCCACCGATCGAGAAATACATGCGTTTCGCCAGGATTTCGCCGTCGCTATCGCGGGCGGTGAAGCTCAAGGCATTGCTGTGGAACGGCTGGCGCTGGCGCATCTGGAAATGCAGGTCGCGCTTCGGCTGGAAGCGCACGCGCTGGCGCCCGAGCAGATAGAGAAAGCCCTCGCTCTCGGCACGGTCCCAATGCGCCTTGATCGCGGCAAGGCTGGTCGAGGCGGGGATTTCGCCCGCCAGCCCCGCGACCACCGCGGTGTCGGCGGCGTGCCCCTTCCCCGTCAGCGCGAGCGACCCGTAAAGGTCGGCCTCGACATGCACGGTCTTCGTGAGCAGCGCCTGCTCGTCGAGCCAGACGGTGAAACGCCGCGCCGCGACCATCGGCCCGACCGTATGCGAGCTGGAGGGACCGACACCGATTTTGAAGAGTTCGAACAGGCTGATCGTCATGCCGGCCCTATAGGCGGATCGCGACCATCGGGATAGGCCGCGCGGGCCAATTTTCGTTACGGCATAGCGTCATCCCGGCGAAGGCCGGGATCTCGACCGCGCGTCACTACGCAACGATGAGATCCCGGCCTTCGCCGGGATGACGACTATTCAATACTTAAGCCGGATAGGTCCAGGTGGTGTCGCGCGCGAAATTTTCCGCGGCGAAATCCCAGTTCAGCAATTCGTCGACCACCGCGTCGACATAGGCCGGACGCAGGTTCTTGCGGTCGATATAATAGGCATGCTCCCACACGTCGATGACGACGAGCGGCTTGATGCCCGCGGTCAGTTCGGTGCCCGCATCGTGCGTGTCGGTGACCGACAGCGTGCCGTCGCGCGAGACGAGCCACGCCCAGCCCGAGGCGAAATGGTTGACCGCAGTTTCCTTGAGTTTCTTCTTGAGCTCGTCGAGCGAACCGAAATCGCGGTCGATCGCGGCGGCAAGGTCGCCCGCGGGCGCGGTCTTCGACGGGCTCAGGCTTTCCCAATAGAAAGCATGGTTCCAAGACTGCGCCGCATTGTTGAACAGGCCCTTGTTGCCCGACCCTTCGGCGTGGTGCACGATCTCCTCGAGCGGCTTGTCGGCGAGGTCGGTGCCTTCGATCGCGGCATTAACCTTGTCGACATAGGCCTTGTGATGCTTGCCATGATGCGTCGCCAGCGTGTCGGCCGAAATATGCGGCTCCAGCGCGTCCTGAGCATAGGGGAGAGGAGGATGGGCGATCGTCATGACAGTCTCCATTTTGTTTTTGAGGGGTTTGCGGCGTTAAACTCGGGATCGCCTAGCCGGGTTGCAAGGTCGTGACGCGGAATTTTTCTTTGGATAACCGATAGCTTTGCCATTTATTCGCCTCCGCCGACGCAAACCCCCTTCGTCATCCCGGACTTGATCCGGGATCCATTTGCGCAACGCTGGTTTGAATGGATCCCGGATCAAGTCCGGGATGACGAGGCAAAAGAGGCTATGTCACCATCGCCTGCAGCGTCGCGATCCGGTCGGCCTCTTCGGCGGGCTTGTCGCGGCGGATGCGCGCGATGCGCGGAAAGCGCATCGCGAGCCCCGATTTGTGGCGCTTCGATGCGTGGATCGAATCGAAGGCAACCTCGAGCACCAGCGACTTTTCGACCTCGCGCACCGGGCCGAAGCGATTGAGGGTATTGTCGCGGACGAACTTGTCGAGCCACTTCAATTCCTCGTCGGTGAAGCCCGAATAGGCCTTTCCCACCGGCAGCAATTCGCCCGCGTCCGACCAGCAGCCGAAGGTATAATCCGAATAGAAGCTGGCGCGGCGTCCATTGCCGCGCTGCGCATACATCATCACGCAGTCGGCGATCAGCGGGTCGCGCTTCCACTTGTACCACAGCCCGGCGCGGCGCCCGGCCACATAAGGCGCGTCGCGCCGCTTGAGCATCACCCCCTCGATCGCCGCATCGCGCGCGCCGGCGCGGCGTTCGGCGAGGTCGTCGAAGTCTTTCGCCTCGATCACCTGCGAGAGGTCGAAATGGCTGGTCGCAAGGCGCGGGACGAAGGCCTCCAATTGCCGCCGCCGCTCGGTCCACGGCAGGCCGCGCAAATCGTCGCCATCGACGCCGAGCAGGTCATAGACGCGCACGAAGGCAGGGTAATCGGCGAGCATCTTTTTCGACACCGTCTTGCGCCCGAGCCTTTGCTGGAGCGCGTTGAAGCTGGCGGCTTCGCCGCCCTGCACCTCGCCGCGCACGAGCAATTCGCCGTCGATCACGGCATCCTGATCGAAGGCAGCGACCAGTTCGGGGAACGCCCCGCTGATCTCCTCGCCGCCGCGGCTATAGATTCGCGTCTCGCCGCCGCCATGGACGATCTGGACGCGGATGCCGTCCCATTTCCACTCGACGGCATAGTCGTTGAGGTCCACACTCTGGTCTTCGAGCGGATGCGCGAGCATGAAGGGGCGGAAGAAGGCGACATCGGCGAGGTCGGGCCGCTCCGCCCTTCCCTCGCCCCACTCGAACAGCGGCGCATAGGGCGGCGGGATTGCGTGCCATAGTTCCTCGACATCGTCGACGGGCACATCGAACGCCTGCGCGAACGCCTGTTTGGCGAGCCGCGCCGACACCCCGACGCGCATGCCGCCGAGCGCGAGCTTGAGCAAAGCATAGCGCCCGTCGGCATCAAGCCGGTCGAGCAAGGATGCGACGACCGCGGGCGCATCGCTGCGGCTGGTCGCCGCGAGCGCGTCGACCGCTTCCGACACGCTGAGGTCAGCCTTCTTCCCGGGCCCGTCGGGCCAGAGCAGCGCCGCCGTCTCGGCAGTGTCGCCGACGAAATGGCGCGACAGGCGGAACAGTTCCTCGTCGACCCGCGTCGCGAGAAGCGCCCGCACCGTCCCCGCCTTCACCGCCGGAAAATCGAGACTCTCAGTCAGTGCCGCGATCGCCCAGCCGCGGTCGGGATCGGGGGTGTGACGCAGATAATCGACGATCAGCGCGAGCTTGCTGTTGCGCGAGCGCGTATAGATCAGCCGGTCGATCAGGGCCGCGAAGCGCTTCACACCTCTTCCTCCAGATCGCGGCCGACAAGGTGGAGCGCGCGCGCCTTGCGCTGGGCGAGTTCGCACCAGCGCAGCAGGCCGTCCTCGCTGCCGTGAGTGATCCAGCTCTCCTTCGGGTTCACCTCCTCGATCGTCGCGGTCAGTTCGTCCCAGTCGGCGTGGTCCGAAATGACGAGCGGCAGTTCGACCATCCGCTGCCGCGCGCGCTGGCGGACGCGCATCCAGCCCGATGCCATTGCCGTCACCGGATCGGGCAGCCGCCGCGACCAGCGGTCGTTCAGCGCGGAGGGCGGCGCGAGGACGATCTGCCCTGCCATCTCGGCCTTATCGGTTTCCGAAACCAGCCGCAGTTCGCCGAGGTCGACGCCGTGCACCGCATAAAGCTGACACATCTTTTCGAGTGCGCCGTGGATATAGATCGGCGCATCCCACCCCGCGCCGCGCAGTTCGGCAATCACGCGCTGCGCCTTGCCCAGCGCATAGGCGCCGACGAGCACCGAACGGTCAGGCTCGGCGCGCACCGCGCCGATCAGCTTGGCGATCTCGTCCGACGTTGGCGGGTGGCGAAACACCGGCAGGCCGAAAGTCGCCTCGGTGACGAAGATGTCGCACGGCACGACCTCGAAGGGCGCGCAGGTCGGATCGGGCCGCCGTTTATAGTCGCCGGTGACGACGATCCGTTCGCCCGCATATTCCATCAAGATCTGCGCGCTGCCGAGCACATGTCCCGCGGGATGAAAGCTGAAGCGCACCCCTCCGCGCTCGAAGCCGTCGCCATAGTCATACGCCTGATTATGACTCGCCTCGGCATCGACACCATAGCGCAGCGCCATGATCGCCAGCGTCTCGGGCGTGGCGAACACCGCGCCATGGCCGCTGCGCGCATGGTCGGCGTGACCGTGGGTCACCGCGGCGCGCGCGACGGGGCGCGAGGGGTCGATCCACAGGTCGGCGGGCTTGACGTAGATGCCGCCGGGATGCGGCTCGATCCAGGTCTTCGCCTTTGCCATCAGGCCGCGAGTTTCCGCGCCAGCGCCAGATCGGCAACGAACATCTCGCGTTCCTCGGCGGCGCGCGCGCGGTCGGGCAGGCGCAGCAGGAAGGAGGGATGGATCGTTGCAATCAGCTTCGTGCCCCCGGCCAGTTCGTGCACCGCACCGCGCATCGCCTTGATGCTCGCGCTCTTGCCCGTCACCCCCCGCAGCGCGCTCGCACCCAAAGTGACGATCAGGTCGGGTTGTACCAGCGCGCGCTCCTTGTCGAGCCACCAGCGACAGATATCGATTTCGCCCGTCGTCGGGTTCTGGTGCAGGCGCCGCTTGCCGCGCGGCTCGAACTTGAAATGCTTGACCGCATTGGTCAGGAACAATCGCGTGCGGTCGATCCCCGCTTCTTCCAGCGCCTCGTTCAGCACCAGCCCCGCCGGCCCCACGAAGGGCCGCCCCTGCAGATCCTCCTGATCGCCCGGCTGTTCGCCGACGAGCATGATGCGCGCCGTCTGTGGCCCCTCGCCCGCCACGCCCTGCGTCGCGTTGCAATAGAGCGGACAGCGCGTGCAGCGATCGACCGCGCGCGCGACGTCGTCCAGCGTCTTCACATCGTCGTCGAGGAGCAATTCTTCGGGCACGCGCGTCCGCCATTTGTCGGTCAGGGGGTTCGCCAAGGAAACGGCGGCCTCGCGCATGCGTTCCACCCGCGCTTCGGCGCCCGCGAGCAGCGGCGCGATATCCTGCGCTTCGGGCAGGTTTTTCCAGTATTTCTTCGGCATCTCGGCGCGCATCGCATCGATCTTCACCCGCGCCGGATTGAAGATGGCGCCATAATAGGTGCGCCACTGGTCTTCGACGACATCGCTGTCGGGCACCTCGTCCCTCGTCCCGCCGGGGCCATAGCTCAGCTTTTCGCCGTGCCAGATCGCCCGCGCATCGGGGGTCAGGATCGCCCAGTCCATCCCGTAAAAGCGGCGCTGAAAGAAAGGCGCGGTGAGGCGCAAGATGCGATGCGACGGTTCGAACCACGCCGCAAAGCTTTCGCGGCCCGCTTCTTCGCCGAGCCGCCGGAAGCGGACGAAGGCATGCATCTTGTGGACGTCGCGGCGGATCGCCTTGTCGGCGCCCCGCAGCCAGGCGACCTCGGCGTCGGTCGTGCGCGCGAGCAATTGCCGGTCGTGCAGCGCGCGCCAGACAAGCCGGTAAAGCCGCGCCGGCACCTCGGGATCACGGTAACAGATGACGCGTTCGGCGATCTCGACCAGCGCGCGCGGCAGGCTGAGCCGGCCCGCGGGCGCCGCCGCAACCGCATCGCCGAACAGCGACGCGCCCTCCGCGCTGCCGCGCCAGCTTACCTCGTCCGGCGCCACGCCGCCTGCGAGCAGCCCGCGCGCCGCGCGCCGCCATTCGGCGAAATCGCCCGGCTCCGTCAGGACCACTTCCCTCACAGCGCCAGCGCCAGTTGTTCCGCCGGCGGCGCGAAGCGCGCGCGCAGGTCGGCGCTGTCGGTGAGCTTGCCCGGCCGCCAGTCGGGCGTGATGATGAAGGGCAGCAACTTCTTCACCGACGCCGTCAGCTTGGCGAGATCGCCGAGCCTGAGCTTGCCCAGCCGCCGCGCCGCGACGATCCGGTCGACCGCCTTCGTCCCCAGCCCCGGCACGCGCAGCAGCATTTCGCGCGGCGCGCGGTTGATGTCGACCGGAAAAGCTTCGCGCCGCTGGAGCGCCCACGCCAGCTTGGGATCGATCGCGAGATCGAGCATGCCGCCGCTCGCGCCCTCCATGATCTCGGCGCGCTCGAAACCGTAAAAGCGCAGCAGCCAGTCGGCCTGATACAGCCGGTGCTCGCGCATCAGCGGCGGCCGCACCGGCGGCAGGTCGCTGCTCGCGTCGGGGATCGGGCTGTACGCCGAATAATAGACGCGGCGGAGTTGGTAGCCCGAATAGAGGTTCGTCGCGGTCTGCAAGATATCGTCGTCGCGCGCCGCGTCGGCGCCGACGATCATCTGCGTCGATTGGCCGGCGGGCGCGAAGCGCGGCGGTTTCGCCTTGCCGATCAGCCGGCTCTTCGCCGCGTCGATCGCGTCGGATTCGCTGACGCGTACCGATGCCATCGTCTTGCGGATCGTCGCGGATTTCTTCTCGGGCGCGAAACTTTGCAGGCCGGCCTCGGTCGGCAGCTCGACATTGGTCGACAGCCGGTCGGCGTAAAGCCCCGCCAGCGCGATCAGCCCGGGGTCCGCGCCCGCGATCGTCTTCAAATGGATATAGCCCTGAAACCGATGCTCTTCGCGCAAGATGCGCGCGACCTCGACGAGCTGCTCCATCGTATAATCTTCGGAGCGGATGATCCCCGACGACAGGAACAGCCCCTCGATATAATTGCGCTTGTAGAAATCGAGCGTCAGCCGCACGACCTCCTGCGGGTTGAAGCGCGCCCGCTCGACATTGCTCGACGCGCGGTTGATGCAAAAGCGGCAGTCGTAAATGCAGAAATTGGTGAGCAGGATCTTGAGCAACGAGATGCACCGCCCGTCGGGGGCATAGCTGTGGCAAATGCCCATCCCCTCGGTCGAACCGATCCCTTTCGTGCCCGTCGAGTCGCGCGTCACCGTTCCCGAGGACGCGCACGACGCGTCATATTTGGCCGCGTCCGCAAGCACGGCGAGCTTTTCCAGAATCGGCTTGGTCGACATGCCCCATGCCTAGCACGGAACAAAGAAAGAACAAAATAACCTGGGTTAGGCGTCGCGCCACTTTGCCGGGAGCGCAATATCGACGACCAGCCCGGTGGGCTCCCAGCGCCGCTCGATCGTGCCGCCCAGATTGTTGCGCACACTGCGCTCAATCAGCAGGGTGCCGAAGCTGGTGCGGGTTGGTTCGACGACCTCCGCGATACCGCCCGTCTCGGACCAGTGGAGGCGGAACAGCCGCGGCTCGGCGCCTTCCTCGTCCTGCGTCCAGCTCACCTCGACGCGCCCGTCGTCGCCGGTCAGCGCGCCATGCTTGACTGCGTTGGTCGCGAGCTCGTTGAACAGCAGGGCCATCGCGACAAGGGCATTTTCGGGGAGCAGAAGGTCGGGGCCGGTCCAGCGGATGCGCGGAAACGCCGCTTCGACCTCGCGCATCAGCGCGTGCATCGACCCGGTCATGAAATTCGCGCCGAGCAACACATTCTGCGCCCGGTTGAGCGCGTCGAGGCGGCTGCTGATCCGCTCGACATAATCGTCGACGTCGGTCGCCGAATGGCGGGTGAGCGAGATGATCGCGCTGACCGTCGCAAAGAGATTGCGCATCCGGTGGTGCAATTCGCGCATCAGCAGATTGGCATTTTCCTGCCGGCTCTTCTGTTCGGTGATATCGATGCTGACCCCGGTGAGCAGCGCCTCGTCCGCGCGGACGTCCCAATCGCCGCGGACGCCGACCCAGCGCACGCCGCGTTCAGGATGGACGATGCGATATTCGGTCGCATAGGGGGTGCCGCTCGCGACCGATTCCTCCAGAATGGCGCGCACCTGCTCGCGGTCGTCGGCGTGCAATCGCTCGAAGAAGCCGTCGATTGTCGTCAGCGCCTCGCGATAGTCGCCGCCCCAGAGTTCGGCCACCGCGCCGCGCCAGCGGATCCTGCCGTCGCGGGCATCATATTGCCAGGTCGCGATGCCCGAAAAGTCGAGCGCGCGTTCGAGCATGTGCCGGGCGTCGTCCCGCTCGGCCGCGGTGCGGCGCAGGTCGGCCTCGGCCATGACGATCGCCGCGAAATCCTCGAGGCGGGTGAGCTCCGTCTGCCCCAGCATCGCGCGTTCCTTGCGGTCGATGACGCACAGGGTTCCAAGCACCGCGCCATTATAGGCACGCAGCGGCACGCCGGCATAGAAGCGGATGAACGGGTCGCCGGTG
Source organism: Sphingopyxis macrogoltabida (assembly GCF_001307295.1). Classification (NCBI taxonomy): domain Bacteria; kingdom Pseudomonadati; phylum Pseudomonadota; class Alphaproteobacteria; order Sphingomonadales; family Sphingopyxidaceae; genus Sphingopyxis; species Sphingopyxis macrogoltabida. The sequence goes on from NZ_CP012700.1 coordinate 3,433,328, forward strand.
ACCAGCGGATTATCGCGAAACCGCGCGTCGCCGAGCACGTCGGTGACGATCAGCGGCTGTTCGTCGGCGACGACATATTGGCAAAAACTGATATCGCGCGACGTTTCCGCGACGTCGAGGCCATAGGCCGACTTGAACCACTGGCGGCAGTCATCGACGAGCGAGACGAGAGCGATCGGGGCATCGAAAAGGTCGGCAACGAGCTTGGTCACCCGGTCGAAGGCCTGCTCGGGCGGGGTATCCATCAGGCGATATTCGCGCAGGGTATCGAGCCTCAGCCGCTCCCGCTGCGTCGCATCGCCCTCCCCTGCATTTGCCAAGATTTGCCCCTCTGCGCCGTTTGGCGGCTTTTCGCCAATTTGTCCCCCGGGGCGCTCTGCCATGAATCTGGTCCCTAAAAAAGCCTGAAGGCAAAAAACGCAGGAAAGTCGCACCTTTCCATCCGCTTACGGCTTTGCTTTGTCGCGTCCCGGCTGACTCTACGCATCGCGGACCGACTGGTTGCAGCAAAAAACGGGAACCGCTTCCCCCCGCGCCGCGTATGCATGGTTCAAGAGGGAGCATGACGATCATGACATTGGGCGAAGAAATCCGCGGACACCTGCCGTTCCTGCGCCGCTATGCGCGCGCACTAACCGGCAGCCAGCAGCATGGCGACAATTTCGTCCACACGACGCTGGAGGTGATCGTCGCCGCGCCCGACGAATTCAGTGCCGGCAACGGCACGCGGATCGATCTCTACCGCAACTTCCACCGCATCTGGGAAAGCGCCTATATCGACGACGGCGAAGGCGACGACGAAGAGGATATGCTCGTCCGCAACGCCAACCGCCGTCTCGCGGCGATCACCCCGCTCGGCCGCCAGATGCTCCTCCTCACCGCGCTCGAAGGCTTCTCGGTCGAGGAAACGGCGATCATTACCGGCGCCGACAACGACACGGTCGAAACATTGCTCGCCGATGCGGTGGGCGAAATCGACCGTGAATCGCGGACTTCGGTGCTGATCATCGAGGACGAACCGCTGATCGCAATGGAACTCGAATCGATCGTCCGCGGACTTGGTCACGACGTCGCGGGCATCGCGACCACGCATGAGGATGCCGTCGCGGCATTCGAGGCCACCGATGCCGGCCTCGTCCTCGCCGATATCCAGCTCGCCGACGGATCGTCGGGGATCGACGCGGTACAGGACATATTGGCGCGGGCGCCCGTGCCGGCGATCTTCATCACCGCTTTCCCCGAACGCCTGCTCACCGGCCACCGCGTCGAGCCAACCTTCCTGATCTCGAAGCCGTTCCGCGAAAATACCGTCCGCGCGGCGATCAGCCAGAGCTTGCTGTTCACCCCGCAACTCGCGGCCTGATCGGGCTTCGGACGGTATCAGCCTGCTCCGAAGTCAAGTCGGCTTCGAGGTGGAATTAAGCCATTCCCCTCCCTGAAAGGGAGGGGAGGCTATATCCACTCCCGGTTCCGTCGCTCCGTTCCGCTCAATCCGCCGCTTCCGCGAGATCGAGGTTGGCCGCCTCGTCGAAAATGCGGGTGAGCACCGGTTCGGTGTCCGAAACACGCATTGCGACGTGGAACTCGACGGGCGCGAGTGCCGGCATGTCGGCGATCGGGGTGAGCGTGCCGCCGACGATTTCGGCGCGGACCATCGGTTCGGGAAAGATGCCGATGCCGCCGCCGACCTTGGCGATGTCGATCATCGTCCGCGCATTGTTGCAGAGGTTGAGCGATTTTTGCGCGATGCGCGACGCCTGGATCGCGTCGCGCATCCGGCCGTGGATCGGCGAATGGCTGGCGAGCGACCAGACGGGGACGGGCTGGCTGCTGTCGCCGCGACCGAAGGCGGCGGCGACCGCCGGGCTCGCGAGCCAGACCAGCGCGACCTCGCCGATCGGTTGCGTCTTGAGCGCCGGATGCGCGATCGGACCCGCGGCAAAGGCGATGTCGGTGCGGCCGGTGAGCAGTTGCTGGATGAGGTTGGCCGTCAGGTCGATCTCGATCTCGAGCCCGACGTTCGGCATGTCGGCCTTGAGCGCGGCGACGAAGGCGGGCAGGCAGCTGGCTGCGGCAATCTCGCCCGCCCCGATCCGCACGATGCCGCTCGCTTCGGCAAAGCCGCCGCTGCCGAGCAGCGCGACCTGCATGTCACGAAGCAGCGGGTCGCAATCGCGCACCAGCTTGCGCCCCGCCGCGGTCAGCGACATCGTCCGTCCGTCGCGGCGGAACAGCGTCGTGCCCAGCCTCTGCTCCAGCTCGCGCATCCGCGCCGACACCGCGGGCTGCGTCGTGTTGAGCCGCTCTGCGGCCGCCGAAAAGGTGCCAAGCTGATCGATCCAGAGCAGCGTTTCGAGGTGATAGATCGAAATGCGATTGATAGACATTGTTTATGTATAATCGAAAAATAGAGTAATTAGAATTGATGGATTTAATCCGCCAATGTCGCCGCCGCCAGGAGTGAGGAGTCCGTTCATGGGTAACAAGCGATACGCCGACGCAGCCGCCGCACTCGAAGGACTGCTCTTTGACGGCATGCATATCTGCGCCGGCGGGTTCGGCCTGTGCGGCATCCCCGAACGGCTGATCGACGCGATCCGCGATGCGGGCACGAAAGAGCTGACGATCGCCAGCAACAACGCCGGGATCGATGGCGAAGGGCTGGGCAAGCTGCTCCGCACCAAGCAGGTCAAAAAGATGATCAGCAGCTATGTCGGAGAGAACAAGGAGTTCGAGCGGCAATATCTGGCGGGCGAACTCGAGGTCGAATTCTGCCCGCAGGGCACGCTCGCCGAACGCTGCCGCGCCGGCGGCGCGGGCATCCCCGGCTTCTATACCAAGACCGGCGTCGGCACGCTCGTCGCCGAGGGCAAGGAAGTGAAGAATTTCGACGGGCAGGATTATATCCTCGAACGCGGCATCTTCGCCGACCTGGCGATCGTCAAGGGATGGAAGGCCGACGAGAGCGGCAACCTCATTTTCCGCAAGACCGCGCGCAACTTCAACCAGCCGATGGCCACCGCGGCAAAGATTTGCGTCGCCGAGGTCGAGGAAATCGTCCCCGTCGGCAGCCTCGACCCTGACAGCATCCACCTGCCCGGCATCTATGTGAAGCGCATGATCGTCGGCGCCCCTTACGACAAGAAGATCGAGTTCCGCACGACGCGCCCGCGCCCAGAAACCGTCGGCGCGGTGTGATGCGTAGCCTTGCCCTGACGGCCGGGCTGCTGCTGGCCGGCTGTGCGAGTGCGCCGGCCGAGGTGGCGACAACGCCGCCCGCCGCCGCGGCGCCTGCCCAAGCCGGCAAGCCGCCGGTGCCGCTGCAATATCTCTACGGCTCGGCCGAGGCGGCGATTGCGGTGCGGGCGGTCAATGCCCGGATCGCCGACTATGGGGCGTGGCGGGTCAAGGAGCGACCGCGCGACAGCGTTGTCCTTGCACCGGGCGCGACGATGGACGCGCCGCGCTTCGAGCCGTGCGGCGACAAGCCCTTTGCCGCGGTGTTCGATGCCGACGAAACGTTGATCTGGAATATCGCGCCGATGCGCCTGTTTGCAGAGAAAGGCGGCGCCTTCGACCTGGCGGTCTGGGATCAGTGGGAAAAGACCGGCGCGGGCAAGGCGAAGGCGATGCCCGGGACGACCCAGATGGTCAACGCGCTCCGCGCCGCGGGGATCACCGTGATCGCCAACACCAACCGCAGCGCCCGTAATGCCAGGGGCAGCGAGGATACGCTCCGCGCCGCCGGGCTCGGCGAGTTCAAGCATGGCGAAACGCTGTTCCTGATGGGCGACGACGCCGGGGGTTCGAGCAAGGACCCGCGCCGCGCGACGATCGCGTCGAAATATTGCGTGATCATTTTGGGCGGCGACCAACTCGGCGATTTCAGCCAGCAGTTCAATGCGAAGGACCTGCCCGCCGCGCAGCGCATGGCGCTTGCGACGGGGCCCGCCGCGACCGCACTCTGGGACAAGGGCTGGTTCCTTTTTCCCAACCCCGTCTACGGCCCCTGGCAAACGCTGGGCCAGGGCGATGTTTTCTCCACCGACAGCGAATGGGAACCCCGATAATGCCCTGGACCCGCGACGATATGGCGGCACGCGCCGCGAAGGAACTGCAGGACGGCTATTACGTCAACCTCGGCATCGGCATCCCGACGCTGGTCGCGAACCATATCCCGGCGGGGATGACGGTGACGCTGCAGTCGGAAAACGGCATGCTCGGCATCGGGCCCTTCCCCTATGAGGGCGAGGAAGACCCCGACCTGATCAACGCGGGCAAGCAGACGATCAGCGAACTGCCGCAGTCGGCCTATTTCGGGTCCGAACAGAGTTTTGCGATGATTCGCGGCGGGCATATCGACCTGACCGTGCTCGGCGCGATGGAGATTGCCGAAAACGGCGACATTGCCAACTGGATGATCCCGGGCAAGATGATCAAGGGCATGGGCGGCGCGATGGACCTCGTCGCCGGGGTCAAGAAGATCATCGTCGTGATGGAACATAATGCCAAGGACGGCAGCCCCAAATTCATCCCCGCCTGCACGCTGCCGCTGACCGGCAAGAATGTCGTCGACATGATCATCACCGACCTTGCGGTGTTCAAGCGCGACGACCATGACAGCCTGTTCAGGCTGATCGAACTCGCACCGGGGGTGACGGCGGCGGATGTCGCCGCTAAGACGACGGCCAATTATGAGGTCGCCATCTAAACAAAGGTCGATGACGCGGGTTCTGGCCTGCCTCGTCGCGGTCGTCGCACTGGGAGTCGCGGGCTGGTTCGGTTTTCACGCGCTGGGCGGCACCCGGACGCTGGCCAGCGTCGCGATCCCGTTCAAGGCGGCCGAAAACCTGCCCGATACGCCCGCCGAATGGCGCGGGCGTATCGATTATGTCGCCTTCGACAGGCAGCTCGCCGAACTGGCGCAGCGGCCCGAGATGGCGGGTCTGGCGGTGGCGGTGGTCGAGGATGGCGAACTGCGTTTCGTCCGCACCTATGGGGTTGCCGACCGGTCGACCGGGGCGCCGGTCACCGCGCATACGCTTTTCCGCTGGGCGTCGGTTTCGAAGACCGCGACGGGGGTGCTGGCGGGAGCGCTCGCCCAAGACGGCGCGGTCGATCTCGATCGTCCGATTTCCCGCTGGCGCACTTCGCTCCGCCTGCCGGGTGGGGCCGAGGAAAGGGTGACGGTAAGCGATTTGCTGGCGCAGCGGACCGGGCTTACCAAAAATGCCTATGACGAGAAGCTGGAGGCGGGACAGAGCCCCCAGCTTATCCGTGCGAGCCTCGCCCTCGCGCCGCTGCAGTGCGAGCCGGGTACATGTCACACCTACCAGAATATTGCCTTCGACGCGGCGAGCGAAATATTGGCGCAGGCGGCGGATAAGCCGTTTGCCGAGGCGGTCGAGCAGCGGTTTTTCCTGCCGCTCGGCATGGTTAGCGCCGGATATGGGATGAACCGGCTGACCGGTGCGAAGGACTGGGCGCGACCGCACAGCGGCGCGCAGGTCAGTCCGCTCAAGGAGGCCTATTGGCGCGTCCCCGCGGCCGCGGGCGTCGAAAGCGACATCGTCGATTTTGCGACCTGGATGCAGGCGATGATGGGCAATCGCCCCGATGTGCTGCCCGAGACGGTGTTGCAGATCGCCCACCGCCCGCGCGTCGGAACGGCGCATCTTTACGGCGGCGCGCTGCGTCAGGCGAACAAGGATGCGGCCTATGGCCTCGGCTGGCGTAGCTTTACCTATGGCGGCCACAGGCTCGAAGGCCATTCGGGCGCGGTCGCGGGTTATCGCGCGACGATGATCTTCGAACCGGCGACGCGAACGGGCGTCGTCGCCCTGTGGAACAGCAATTGGGGTTTCCCATTTCGTATCCCGTTTGCGGCGATGGACAGCTATCACAAGCGCCCCGATGCCCGCTGGCTCGACCTCAGTGAATTGCCGCCGGCGAAACGCGAACCCGTCCGCGCCGGCCCGATCGTTGCGGTGCCGAAGGGGTAGCAGACTTGCCCCGCTGTCCGCCGCCTGTGTATCAGGCGCGGCGAAGGACGGGAGGAGAATCATCGATGCGCGTGCTGCTGACCGGTTCGTCTGGCTGGCTGGGGCGCACCCTTGCGCCCCTGCTCGCCAATAGCGGCCATGCGGTCACCGGGCTCGATGTCGTTCCCGGCGCGCATACGCAGGTCGTCGGCACGGTTGCCGACCGCGCGCTCGTCGAGCGGGCAATGGGCGAGCATGGCATTGAGGCCGTTATTCATGGCGGCGCGCTGCACAAACCCGACATCGCCCGCTATCCGCGGCAGGCGTTCGTCGACGTCAATGTGACGGGGACGCTGAACCTGATCGAGGCGGCGGCTGCGGCGGGGAACGACCGCTTCCTCTTCACCTCGACCACCTCGCTGATGGTGCGCGCCGATGTCCGCCAAGGCGCGGGCGAGGCGGGGGCGTGGTGGATGGACGAGGACTTCGGACCGCTCGAACCGCGCAACATCTATGGCATCACCAAGCTCGCCGCCGAACAGGCGTTGAAGCTGGTCCACCGCGAGCATGGCATCAACGTCGCGATCCTGCGCACCGGACGTTTCTTCCCCGAGGATGACGATACGCACGCCAGCCCGAGCGGCGAGAATCTGAAAGCGAACGAGCTGCTCAACCGCCGCCTGACGGTCGAAGATGCCGCCTCCGCGCATCTCGCCGCGCTTGCTGCGGCGCCGGCGATCGGCTGCGACACTTTCGTCCTTTCGGCGCCGCCGCCCTTCGCCCGCGAGGAGACCGAAGAACTGGCCCGCGATGCGCGGGCGGTGATCGCACGGCATCATCCCGACGCGGCGGAGCTTTACGCCGCAAAGGGGTGGGTGCTGCCCGCGACGATCGAGCGCGTCTATGTTCCGTCGCGCGCCGAACGCCGCTTCGGCTGGCGGGCGGAGAGCGATTTCGGCAGCGTGCTCGCCGCGCTACGTGAAGGGGGCCCGCTGCCCTTTGCGCACGACCCCGATTATACGTCCCCCATCGTCCGACAGGAGCGCGAAGCATGTATGTGCTGATCACCGCCAATCGCAATTATTCGAGCTGGTCGCTGCGCCCGTGGATGCTGATGAAGGGCCTCGGCATCGCGTTCGAGGATCAGATCGAGCCGTTCACCAACCCGATCAACTATGACGAATTCCGCAGTTTCTCGCCGACCGGGCAGGTACCGGCGCTGCTCGACGAGGGGCGGACGGTGTATGATTCGCTCGGGATCACGCTTTACCTTGCCGACCGGCACGAGGGTGTGTGGCCGGCCGATCCCGACGGGCGGGCCTGGGCGCAATGCGCGGTCGCCGAAATGCACAGCGGCTTTGCGGCGCTGCGCAGCGATTGCACGATGAATGTCGGCGTCCGCGTGACGCCGAAGCCGCCGTCGGGCGCGCTCCGGCTCGATGTCGCGCGTATCCGCGAACTGTTCGCCGAGGGGCTGTCGCGGTTCGGCGGGCCCTATCTGGCCGGCGCCAGCTTTACTGCCGTCGATGCCTTTTTCGCCCCGGTCGCCTTTCGCATCCGCACCTATGGCCTCGATGTCGGCCGGGGGCAGGCATGGGTCGACCATATGCTGGCGCATCCGGCGATGCTCGACTGGGAGCGGCAGGCACTCGCCGAAAGCTGGCGCGAGGAAAGCCATGAGGCCGAACTGGCGGCGGCGGGGGCGATTACGGCAGATTATCGGACGGCTTGACGCTATCCGTCGAGCGCGTCGCGCACCACCGCGATTCCGGCCTCGCGCTGCGCCTTCAATTCGGCCTTCAGCCTGGCGGGATCGCGCGCGAGAACGAAGCCGAAGCTGACCCCGCCTTCCTTGCCGATCGTCGCGTGGTGGAGCTTGTGCGCCTGCACCAGCCGTTTGGCGTAGCCGCGTCGCGGTACCCAGCGGAAATAGCGCTGGTGGACGAGCCCGTCGTGCACCAGCGTGTAGATGATGCCGTAGAGAAGGATGCCAAGGCCAATCCATGTCCCCGGCTCCCACGCCGAGGCACCCATGATCATCGGGCTGCCGACGGCGAACATCGAAATGCTCATCGCGGCGCCGACGAGGCCGAACAGGTCGTTCCTTTCGAGCAGCTTGTCGTGCGGTTCGTGATGGTCGCGGTGCCAGGCCCAGCCGAAGCCGTGCATGATATATTTGTGGCTCGCCCAGGCGATGCCCTCCATCGCCACGACGGTGACAAGGATGAGCGCGAGGATGGCGAGCGGCGACATAGGAGGATTATAGGCTCGTTACTTACACGAGGCCACCTCCACTCGTCATCCCGGCGGAGGCCGGGATCTAGCCCTATCGGAATGACGCACCGGCGGGATCCCGGCCTCCGCCGGGATGACGGCTAAAGAGACGAGAAGGAGCGCCATCGAGTGCGCGACCGAAAATTGCGTTTTTGATCGCCACTCGCTTGCATTGTTATCCGACTGGCGTAAGGGCACCGCATGACCCGGCCCCGCACCCTCTATGAGAAAATCTGGGACGCGCATGTCGTCGAACAGCGCCCCGATGGTACCGCCCTGATCTTCATCGACCGCCACCTCGTCCATGAAGTCACCAGTCCGCAGGCGTTCGCCGGGCTTCGCGCCAGCGGCCGCACCGTGCGCCGCCCCGACCTGACGCTCGCAGTGGCCGATCACAATGTGCAGACGACGGCGCGACTCGACGCGGCCGGCAACCGTCTGCCGATCGCCGATCCCGAGAGCGCGGCGCAACTCGCGGCGCTCGAAAAGAATGCGCCCGAGTTCGGCATCCGTTATATCGACGCGGTCGCGCCCGAGCAGGGCATCGTTCATGTCGTCGGGCCCGAACAGGGCTTTTCGCTGCCCGGCACGACGATCGTCTGCGGCGACAGCCACACCGCGTGCCACGGCGGCATCGGCGCGCTCGCTTTCGGGATCGGGACGAGCGAGGTCGAGCATGTGCTGGCGACCCAGACGCTGCTGCTCCAGCCGTCGAAGACGATGGAAGTGCGCGTCGAGGGCGACGTCGGTCCCGGCGTTTCGGCGAAGGACATCATCCTCCACATCACCGGGGTCATCGGCGCCGCGGGTGGCACCGGCCATGTCATCGAATATACCGGCAGCGCGATCCGTGCCCTGTCGATCGAAGGCCGCCTGACCGTCAGCAACATGGCGATCGAGGGCGGCGCGCGGGCGGGCCTGATCGCGCCCGACGAGACGACCTTCGAATATCTGAAGGGCCGCCCCTATGCGCCGAAGGACGCCGACTGGGATGCCGCGATCGCCTGGTGGAAAAGCCTCGCGACCGATCCGGGCGCTACCTATGACAAAGTCGTCGTCATCGACGCCGCCGACATCGCGCCGAGCGTTACCTGGGGCACCAGCCCCGAGGATGTCGTGCCGATCACCGGCGTCGTCCCCGACCCGGCGAGCTTCGCCGATCCGTCGAAGCAGACGGCCGCCGCCAAGTCGCTCGCCTATATGGGACTGGAACCCGGTACCCGGATGCAGGACGTGCCGGTCGAGAATATCTTCATCGGGAGCTGTACCAACAGCCGCATCGAGGATCTGCGCGCCGCCGCAGCGGTGATCAAGGGGCGTCACAAGGCCGACAATGTCCGCTGGGCGATCGTCGTCCCGGGTTCGGGCCTCGTCAAGGCGCAGGCCGAGGCCGAAGGGCTCGACCGCATCTTTACCGAAGCGGGGCTCGAATGGCGCGAGCCGGGCTGTTCGGCCTGCCTCGCGATGAACCCCGACAAGGTGCCCGCGGGCGAGCGCTGTGCGAGCACCAGCAACCGCAACTTCGTCGGCCGGCAGGGCCCGGGCAGCCGCACCCACCTCGTCAGCCCGGCGATGGCGGCGGCCGCGGCGGTGACCGGCAAGCTGACCGATGTGCGGGAGTTGATGGCATGACCCCGATCGAAAAGGTCGAAGGCCGCGCGATCCCGCTGGGCCTCAAGAATGTCGACACCGACGTCATCATCCCCGCGCACTGGCTGAAGACGACCAGCCGCGAGGGCATGGGCCGCGGGGCGTTCGAAAGCCTGCGCGCCGATCCCGATAATCTGTTCGACAGCGCCGAATATAAAGGCGCGCCGATCCTGATCGCGGGCGATAATTTCGGTTGCGGGTCGAGCCGCGAGCATGCCGCATGGGCGATCGGCGACCTAGGCATCCGGGTCGTCATCGCGCCCAGCTACTCGGACATTTTCTCGGGCAATGCGGTGAAGAACGGCATCCTGCCGGTGGTGCTGCCGCAGGCGGCCATCGACCGGCTGATGGAGGTCGCGGCAACCGATCCGATCCATGTCGACCTCGACACCCAGACGGTGACGACGCCGTTTCAGGACCGCTTCGCGTTCGAGATCGATCCTTTCCGCAAGATGTGCCTGCTCGAAGGGCTCGACGAGATTTCGCTGACCGAAAAGAGCGATGCGGCGATCGCTGCCTATGAGCAGCAGCTCGACGCCGACCGCCCGTGGCTACGGCCCGCTGCATAAGGCTGACCGATTTCATAAAGGAGAAGATGATGAAGGCTCTTTTGTCGACCGCAACCGGCGGCCCCGAAACGCTGACGCTGGGCGAACTGCCGCGTCCGACCGCGGGCAAGGGCCAGATCGTGATCGATGTGAAGGCCTGCGCCGTCAACTTCCCCGACGTGCTGATCATCGAGGACAAATATCAGTTCCGCCCCGAACGTCCCTTTGCCCCCGGCGGTGAAGTCGCGGGGCTGGTCGCCGAGGTCGGCGAGGGCGTGACCGAGTTCAAGGTCGGCGACCGCGTGATTGCGGGCTGCGGCAATGGCGGCATGTCGGAGGCGATCGCGGTCGGCGTCCACAATGTCTATCACCTGCCCGAAGGCCATGATTTCGCCGAGGGCGCCTCGCTCCTCATGACCTATGGCACCAGTATCCACGCGCTGGTCGATCGCGGCCATATCGAAGAAGGCGACACGCTGCTCGTGCTCGGCGCATCGGGCGGTGTCGGCATTGCGGCGGTCGAGCTGGGCAAGGCGTTCGGCGCGCGCGTCGTCGCGGGCGTGTCGAGCGAGGAAAAGGCCGAAATCGCTCGCCAGGCGGGTGCCGACGAGGTCGTCGTCTATGGCCGCCAGCCGTTCGACAAGGACCAGTCGAAGGAGTTGGCGAACAAGTTCAAGGCGGCGGTCGGCGGCGAGGGCGCCAACGTCATCTATGACGCGGTCGGCGGCGACTATGCCGAGCCGGCGCTGCGTTCGATCGCGTGGGAAGGACGCTATCTGGTCGTCGGTTTCCCGGCGGGCATCCCGCGCCTGCCGCTCAACCTGACGCTGCTCAAGAGCTGCGACGTCGCGGGCGTGTTCTGGGGCGCCTTCGTCGCGCGCGAACCGGAGCGCAACCGCGCGAACATCGCGCGGCTGTTCCAGCTTTGGGAACAGGGCAAGATCAAACCGCGGGTCACCGAAAGCTTCGCGCTGGCCGACGGCGGCAAGGCGATCGCCAAGCTGGGCGACCGCAGCGCGGTCGGCAAGCTGGTCGTCACCATCTGAAATATCGTCCCGACCCCGCGCTGACCGCCGCTTTGGCCGCCCTCGCCGCGCCCGGTCAGTTGGAAGTGCGAGTGACTCCCGGCGCGAACCGTGATGCGGTCGTGATCGTTGATGGCGTGGTGCAGGTGCGCGTTACCGCGCCGCCCGCCGATGGCGCTGCGAACGCGGCGGTACTCCGCGTGCTGGCCGCGGCGCTGGACAGGCCGCCACGCAATTTGACGCTGCTCCGCGGTGGGAAGGCACGGCTCAAGCTGATCGGAATTGCCGAAGGTTAACCCTTTATCAGGGGGTGCGCCCTATCCCTGCTATCCGATTAGCTGGGCCAAGGGTGTCTGCAATGGCGACTCGCCGTTCGACGAGTGATGAGCATGCCGCGAGTCTCGCGAACATTTCGCGTACCCGCCGCGCGCAGCTTATCGCCGAGTTCGAGGGCGAGCTGGGCATCGACCACAAGGCGCGCGCCCGCGCGGCCTATGAGGCGAAGCGCTGGGAGGTGATCAAGACGATCATCGTCTGGACGATCGCGGTGATGTTCTTCACCATCGCGTGCCACAAATTGTGGCTGATGGGGCAGGATGTCGACGAGCCCTTCTCCGACATCAATCCGGTCGAAAGTCTGTTCGGCGAATAGGCCTGATCAGCGGTTTTCGGCTTCGCGCCGCGCGGTAATGGTTTCGACGCTGTCCATGATCGCCGCCATCGCCTCGCTCGCCGGTGCGGCGTCGGCACGCTTGCGTGAAAACTGGCCGCCAGCCATGATCTCCTCGAGCGCGGCGCGGGCGCGCGAGACGCGGCTTTTCATCGTGCCGAGCGCGCAGTCGCAGATATTTGCCGCTTCCTCATAGGACATGCCGCCCGCGCCGACGAGGATCAGCGCTTCGCGCTGGTCCTGCGGCAATTCCATTAACCCGCGCTGGAGGTCGGCCATTTCGCCCGAATCCTCCTGCACCGCCGGGGTCGATAGCGTCCGTTCGACAACGCCTTCGTCATATTCGCCGCGAAATTTGTTGCGGCGCATCTGCGAGAGGAAGGTGTTACGCAGGATGACGAAGGTCCATGCCTTGATCGAGGTGCCGCGCTCGAACCGGTCGCGCGACGCCCACGCCTTGACCATCGTATCCTGCGTCAGGTCGTCGGCGAGATCCGGATTGCCCGACAGGCTGCGGCCATAGGCGCGCAGATGCGGGATGACAGCCGCAAGCAAAGTCTTGAACTCCTGATCGGAGAGCGGATCGGCGGGCAGGTCCGTTTCATCCCGCGACTGCGGCGCGGCTTGGGGAAGGGCCATTATTGTTTCGGGCTTTTCTGGTCGAGCTGCGAAAGAAGGTCGAGCATGTTATCGGGCAATTGCTCGGCGACGATATTGCCGTAAATCATGCGCAGCTTAGCGCTTACCGGTTCGGGCGCCTGCCGTCCGGTCAGCGTGCGGTGCCACTGGTCGCTGCCCGTGCCGGGGAAGCTGCCCTGCGCCCGCTGAGGCGCATCGGGGCCGGGGCGCGGGGGCCCCTTGCCGTTGATCCTGTTGTTGCCGTGCGTAGCCATGCCGAAGCAACGACAGAAGCGGCGCCAAGTTCCCGCGACCATATTTTTTTGCGACGAAAGCGTTGCCAAGAAACAACAGTTTTACTAATTCCGCGGGAGTGGGTGATCAGACCTGCGGCGAGGGGTCGCCAAATTTATCCTGCCGCCAGGCAGGACGGGGGATCACCGCTTGCTTTCCGTCATCTATGTCAGCGTCGCCGATCCGCTGATCGGCGCTGAGGATATTGCAGCGCTTCTCGTCGAGGCTCAGCGCAACAATGCGCGCGACGGGCTGACGGGTGCACTTATCTATAACGGCCATAATTTCATGCAGCTTCTCGAAGGACCGGCCGACAAGGTCGAGGCGTGCCTCGCGGCGATTCGTTGCGATATGCGCCACAGCGGGATGGTCGAGATCCGGCGGCGCGATGTTGAGCGGCGCGACTTTGCCGGATGGTCGATGCTCTACAGCGCGGATTTTCAGGGTCACGATGCTGCGCTCGACCGGCTTGCCGCCGGATTGGGCCTCGATCCGCAGGATGAGAGGATGATGACCAATTTCATCGCTCTCGGCCGGCGCAGCGTAGACGCGGGAAGCGGTTCCGGTTGCATCGGCGGCACGACCCGCTAAGCCGGACGGAAACAATAACGAAACAGATCAAACAAAGGTCATATTATCAGCGACGTAACACCTCAACCGCTCGACGACGAAAGCTTCAAGCGCGAGCTGGCGGCGATGCTGCCGCATTTGCGTGCGTTCGGCCGCAGCCTGACCGGCAACGCCGATCTGGCGGACGATCTGGTACAGGAAACGATGCTGAAGGCATGGAAGGCGCGCGCGCAATATATTCCCGGGCCGGCGAGCATGAAAAGCTGGGCCTTCGTCATTTTGCGCAACTGTTTCCTGTCGCAGATGCGGCGCAAGAAATTCACCGCCGATTATGACGAAATGGCGGCCGAACGGATGCTGGTCGCGCCCGACGACCAGGACGACAGTCTGCATCTCGCCGATGTCCAGCGCGCGCTGCTGATGCTGCCCGTCGACCAGCGCGAGGCGCTGGTGCTGATCGGCGCCGGCGGCCTCAGCTATGAAGAAGGCGCCGAAATTTGCGGCTGTGCGGTCGGGACGATGAAAAGCCGGGTGTCGCGGGCGCGCACCGCGCTGCACGCCATCCTCGAAAGCGGCACGATGCCGCTGCGCAGCGGCGACGTGCTGCCGTCGAGCGACGTTTTTCGTGCGATCATGGACGACGTCGACCATCTGACCGCGAACGGCCCGGCCGGCGATTGAGTTTTTATAGCTGGAATGGCGGGTAACGGCCGGAAGGAGGCATAAGGAAATAACGTCGCCCCCTTGCACAGCTTGCCCAAGGCGGCCGCCATGGCCTATCGCGCTGCCATGGCAGCGAAGAACGGTAGCGAAGGACAGGGCACGCGCGACAAGCTGATCGACGCGGCGTTTCGCGCCGTCGCGCGCGACGGGCTTGCCGATACGAACGTCAAGTCGATCGCCGCCGAGGCCGGGGTCAACCCGGGGCTGCTCCACTACCATTTTGCGAGCAAGGACGCGCTGCTCGAAGCGGCGATCGAAAGCGCATCCGCGCGCTATATGGCCGACATCGACACGCTGATCGCCGCGACGCCGCGCGCGCGGCTGTTCGACGCCTATGTCGCCTTCGCCGCGGCGACGCTCGACGCCAATCGCGACCTGTTCCGCGTCCGGCTGGCGCTCGGCGCACGCGCGATGAACGATGCTCGGCTGGCTGCGCGGCTGGAGATCGGCAACGAAGCGGTGCGCGGCCGGCTCGCCACGGTTTTCGCCGCCGGCGCGGGCCGCGACACGCCGAGCGACCTCGACCGGCTGCGCGCCCGCGCGACCAAGGCGGCGTTCGAGGGCATGATGCTGTCGTGGCTGACCAACCCCGACTTTCCGATGCGCGCCGTGCTCGGCGAATGGGCCGAGGGAATGCGCGCCGTCCTTCACAAGCCGGGCTGATCCCATCGCCGCGCGGCGCCCCCTTGTACGCTATCCCATCCGATGCTATTTGGTTGGTCAACCAACCTACTCGGAGATGGCGGCGATGCATATGGTGATGACGGGTGCGACATCGGGTTTCGGCGCCGATGCGGCGGGCCGGCTGGCGGCGGCGGGGCATCGGCTGACGATCGGGGCGCGTCGCCCCGATGCGGTCGACGGGGGCTGGGGCGCCGCGGCACTGCCGCTCGACCTCGACGATTTCGCGTCGGTCGATCACTTTGCCGAGGCGATTGCGAAGGGGCCGGCGATCGATGCACTGATACTCAACGCGGGGTTGCAGACGTCGAAGCTGGAGGTCGGCGCGGACGGTTTCGAGCGGACCTTTGCGGTCAACCAGCTTGCGCATTTCCGGCTACTCCACCGGCTGCTGCCGCACCTCGCGCCCGGGACGCGGGTGATCCTGACCGGCAGCGGGACGCACGATCCCGAGGAAAAGACGCTGGTGACCCCGCCCGCGCACGCCAATGCCGAATGGCTGGCGTATCCCGATCGCGACCCGACGCTGCCGAAGAAGGATCAGGCGCAGGCGTTCCGCGCCTATAGCGCGTCGAAGCTCGCCAATATCATGACGGCGCGCGAACTGGCACACCGCCGCCCCGATCTGGCCGCGATGAGCTTCGATCCCGGCTATGTGCCGTGGACCGGGCTGGCGCGGTCGAGCGGGAAGATCATCTCGTCGCTGGCCAGCCTGATCCTGCCGCTGACGATGAAGCGCGACCGCAAGAGCACGATCGCGCTGTCGGGCCAATATCTCGCGGCGCTGGCCGCGGACCCGGCCTATGCCGAAGCGCGGGGCGATTACTGGTCGGTGCGCAACCCAGCGCTGGTGCGGATCGCGCCGTCGGCATTGGCGCGCGACGATGCCGCCTGCGCGAAGCTGTGGGACGATTGCGAGGATCTGCTGGGGCTGGCGCAGACCGCGCCATAAAAATCCCCCCATCGCCGAGCGATGGGGGGATTGCAGGACGGAGCCGAAGTCCGCCCGGCTTAAATGCCGTCGACAGCCTTGCTGACGAGGATATTCACCGCGACGCGGCGGTTCTGCGCCTTCCCTTCGGGCGTCGAATTGTCCGCCGCCGGGTCGGCTTCCGCCATGCCGGTCGGGGTCAGCATGCGATAGGGCTTCCAGCCGCAGGCTTGCTGGAGATAGTTGACGACGCGGCTGGCGCGCTTTTCGCTGAGTTCCTGGTTGAACTCCTGGCTGCCGGTCGAATCGGTGTAGCCGACGACGAGCAGCAGGGCGTTGTCCATTCCCTGCGCCTGGCTTGCCGCGGCGCACAGGTCCGACTGCGCCTGCGCCGACAGGACGGCCTTGCCGGTGTCGAAATTCACGTTCGTCGTGCCTTTGACATTATACTGGTCGATGTCGCCGACGCGGCCGCGCAGCGCCTCGGTCGCCGCCGTCTGTTCGGCGAAGCGCTGGTCGGTGCCGGTGCGGATCATCGACGCGGTGCGCAGATCCTTGTTCTTGAGCGCGATCTGGTTCGCGACGAGGAGGCCGTTCCACTGCAACGTATCGACTGCAACCGGCAGCCCGTTGAGCAGCGAGTCCGCCGCCAGCTTGTCGCGGTCGAGGCCGAGGAAGCCGCCGCTGCTCTTGATCTTCGTATAATCGGCGATGGCGATCACCGTGTTGTTGCCCTCGGCGGTCGTCACCTGCATCCGGCCGTCGCTGCGCGCCGAGATGATGCCTTCGACCTTGGGGCCCTTGGTCATTTCTTCGGGCGAGGGCAATGTGCCATAGACGGTCGCCATCGGCTCTGCTCCGGACGCGTCCGGGGCCTGCGTATCCTGCGCCTGCGCGTCCTGCGGCGGCGCTTCGTCGGGCTGCTGCGCGGCGACGCTGATGGTTGCGGTCCCTGCCAGCATCGCAGCCAGCAGTAGAATTTTACGATTTTGGGTAATGGCCTTCATATATCGCTCCTCCAAAAATACAGGCCGCCCTCCCGGCAACCCGTGATCGTCGCGTCAACCATCCGCGTAAAAGGAAAGTTCCGGCGAGGCGGTCCCGAAGCCGGGCGATAGGAGCCGATGTTGCGACGAAGCGATGCAACCCGCGTCGCATGATGCGGATTCTAAGGGTCAGCGAAGCTGCGTTTTGTGCCCGGCGGCGCGGTTCAGGCGTTGCGCGCCGTCAGACCGCCGTCGACGGGGATTACCGCGCCGGTGATATAGCTCGCGGCGGGCAGCACGAGGCTGAGCGTCATATGCGCGACTTCCTCGGGGTTGCCATAGCGGCGGAGCGCGGTGCGCCGCCGCGCGAATACCGCCTTGTCCTCGTCGGGCACCTTGTCGGTCATGCCGGTATGGATCGGGCCCGGGCAGATGCAATTGACCGTAATGGCTTCCTTGCCGAGATCGACGGCGAGGCCGCGCGTCAGTCCGGTAACCCCGGTCTTGGCGGCGACATAAGGCGTATCGCCCGGCGTCGCGCCGAGCCCTTCGGTCGAGGCGATGTTGACGATGCGCGCGGCATCGCTTTTTCGGAGGAACGGCAGCGCGGCTCGGGCCATGCGCTGGTGCGCGGTCAGCATCACCGCGATCGCACGGTGCCAGATCGCCTCATATTCCCAGATCGCCTCATATTCGTCGCCGGCATCGAGCGGGGCAAAGCTCGAGACGCCGGCGTTGTTGATGAGGATGTCGATACCGCCAAAATGCGCGGCGATGACGGCGACGATCCGCTTGATCGCCTCGCCGTCGGCAACGTCGAGCGCGAAGGCTTGCGCATCGCCGCCGGCCTCGGCTGCCACCGCTTCGCAGGCGGCAAGGTCGAGATCGGTGACAGCGACCCGCGCGCCCTCACTCGCGAGGAGCAGCGCGGTGGCGCGGCCCATGCCGCTTGCGGCGCCGGTGACGATCGCGACGCGGCCGGCAACCGACCGCGAAAGGGCGCGCGGACCGCTCACCGGAACGGCGGTTCGTTGAAGGCGCGGAGTTTGCGGCTGTGGAGCTTGGCGCCCTCGTCGCGCAGCATCTCGCAGGTGCGGATGCCTATCTGCAGGTGCGCGGCGATCGCTTCCTCGTAGAAGCGGTTCGCCTGCCCCGGCAGCTTGAGTTCGCCGTGCAGCGGCTTGTCGCTGACGCAGAGCAGGGTGCCGTAGGGGACGCGGAAGCGATAGCCCTGCGCGGCGATAGTGGCGCTTTCCATGTCGATGCCGATGGCGCGCGATTGCGAGAAGCGCAGCGCGCTATCGGTATAGCGTAGTTCCCAGTTGCGGTCGTCGGTGGTGACGACGGTGCCGGTGCGCATCCGTTTCTTGAGGTCGGCACCGCTCGTCCCCGACACCGCCTCGGCGGCACCGGCCAGCGCGACCTGCACTTCGGCGATCGGCGGGATCGGGATTTCGGGAGGCAGCACGCTGTCGAGGATATGATCATCGCGAAGATAGGCGTGCGCGAGCACATAGTCGCCGATCCGCTGACTGGGCCGGAGGCCGCCGCAGTGGCCGATCATCAACCACGCCTCGGGCCGCAGGACCGCGAGATGGTCGCAGATCGTCTTGGCGTTCGACGGGCCGACGCCGATGTTGACCAGCGTGATGCCGCCGCCGTCGGGGGCGATCAGGTGATAGGCGGGCATCTGGTGCCGCCGCCACGCGCTGTCGGCGACGAGCGCGCTCGCGTTGACGCCCGACTGGTCGACATAGAGCCCCGCTGCCCCGGCGAGCGCAGTGTAGAGTCCCTGCCCGACCTGCGACCCCGCCCAGGCGACGAATTCGTCGACGTAGCGGTGATAGTTGGTGAACAGGATGTAACGCTGAAAATGCTCGGGAGCGGTACCGGTGTAATGGCGGAGGCGCGCGAGGCTGAAATCGGTGCGCAGCGCGTCGAACAGCGCGAGCGGCTGCGGCGCCGCCGGATCGAGACCGAAAAGTCCGTCGGCGAGCTCGTCGCCGATATCGGCGAGCTCGGTGGTCGGAAAATGGCGCGCGAGTTCGAGCGGGGTGACGCCGCCCATGTCGGAGCCGTCGCTGGCATCGAGCACATAGGGAAAGGGGATCTGCTGCCCCGTCCGCGTCACTTCGACCCGGACGTCATAGTGACGGAGAAGCAGGAGGAGCTGATCGCGGAGGTAATCGGCGAACAGTTCGGGGCGCGTCACCGTGGTGACGAATTCGCCCGCGCGTTCGATGCGGCCGAAGGCGAGATTGTGCCCCGCCTGCCCTTCGAGCCGCTCGCCCGTCGTGATCAGGCGCAGCGCCGGATAGTCAAACAGCCCGGTCGCCGCGGCGTCGGCGGGCGGCAAGGTGCCGTGCTGGACATAGGCGGCGATGGCGGATTTGAGGGCGGCAACCGAGGCGGCGAAGCGGTCCTGCAGTTCGGCGATGACGGCTTCGACGAGCGTTTCGGGGTCGGCGGTTTCACGGGGTTGCGATGATGATGTCATCGCGTCGCTGTTGCACGAAATTGTGACAAAAGGGAAGAGTTGGAGATCGTCAGGCCCTCCCCTTCAGGGGAGGGCGGCGAAACTTGCCAGCTTGCTGGTTAGTTGCAGCGGGTGGGGGCCATCTGGCTTGCGTAAGGCCGATGGCCCCCACCCCGCTCGACTAAGGCCCGGCTATCGCCGGACCAAGTCTCTCTGCCCCTCCCCTGAAGGGGAGGGGTTGAATTGCATCACAGCTGTTCGAGCATATGGTCGGCGCTAGATACCTTGAATTCGCCCGGCGCTTCGACGTTGAGCTGTTCGACGACACCGTCGTTGACGATCATCGAGAAGCGCTGGCCGCGCTTGCCCATGCCGAACGCCTTGCCGTCCATCGTCAGACCGACCGCTTCGGCGAAGTCGCCATTGCCGTCAGCGAGCATCGTGACGCTGTCGCCGGCATTGGCATTCTTGCCCCATGCGCCCATGACGAAGGCGTCGTTGACCGCGGTGCAGACGATTTCGTCGACGCCCTTGGCCTTGAGATCGGCCGCCTTGTCGACGAAGCCCGGCAGGTGCTTGGCCGAACAGGTCGGGGTGAAGGCGCCCGGGACCGAGAAGAGCGCGACCTTGCGGCCCTTGAAATAATCGGCGGTGCTGACCTGTTCGGGACCGTTTTCGGTCACCTTGACCAGCGTCGTTTCGGGCAGCTTGTCTCCGGTCTGGATTGTCATCTCGGCATCCTTTTCATTGAGGGGATTTGGTCGCGGCAGACATTGGGGCGCGCGGCGCGCGAGTCAAGGACAGGAAGCCGACCGGGAAAATTATCGCCGTGCAGCCGGCCGGGCACCGCAAAGGCGCTGGACCCTTTGCACGCCGCCGGGCATTGTAGCGATATGGAAACCGCGCCCTCCTGGTTCACCGGCCAGCTGCTGCTGGCCTTGCCCGGCATCGGCGACCCGCGTTTCGAACATTCGGTGATAGCGATGATCAGCCATGACGAAGAGGGCGCGATGGGGATCGGCATCGCCGACCCGATCGGCGGGATGACCGTCGGCGCGGTGCTCGACCAGCTTGAAATCGCGCATGACGCCGACCCGCTCGATCAGCCGGTCTTCCTTGGCGGCCCGGTCGAGCCGTCACGCGGTTTCGTGCTGCACAGCCGCGATTGGGGCGGCGAAGGCGCGGTGCAGGTCGGCGACCGGTTCATGGTATCGAGTTCGCACGACATCTTGCGCGCGATCGGCGAAGGGCGCGGCCCGTCGCGCTGGCTGGTGGCGCTAGGCTATGCCGGCTGGTCGCCGGGACAGCTCGAGGAGGAAATGGTCCGCCACGGCTGGCACCTGACCCCGGGCAGCGACCATCTGTTATTTGAAACGCCGCCTGCTGAAAGGTGGCAGGCGGCGTTTGCGGAAGCCGGGGTGGACGCCCGGCTCCTGACCACGGAAGGCGGCGAGGCTTAGCGCGCGAGCGCGAGCAGCGGCTTGCCCTGATCGAGGTTGGCGCGAGCAGTGCGCGCGGCCCAGCGCGAATCCACATAGCGGCCGCTGGCAAGTTCGACATCGTAGCGGATCGGGCTGTCGATCGCGGCGTCATAGGCGGCCGCCGCATCGGCAGTGCGGCCAAGGCGCGCATAGGCGGTGCCGAGATTGATCAGCCGCGACGGGTCGCGCGAGTCGAGCGTCGTTTCGCCCGTGAGCTTGGCGACCGCAGCCCGATTTTCGCCGGCCTTGAGTTCGGAATAGGCGACCGGCAGGACCTGCGAATCGGCCTGCGGCCCGGTGACGACGATGATCGACTGGGCGGCGGCAGGGCTCGCGAAGGCCAGTGCGATGAGCGGCAGCATGATTTTTTTCATTCTTTGTATCTCCCCGAAAACTTGGGGTGATTTTCACGCTGGGATCATAAAAAGTCAATGTTTTCTGCAGTTTGTAACATTGCTGTCACAAAAGCCGATTATGCTCATCGCAGGGCGCATTATAAGTCAGGATTTTCAGAATCTTGGGCTTTGCGACTCGCTGTCACAAATGTGCGGCGGCGATTGTCACAATCGGACCCGGCGAAATTTTTTCGCTGCCGGGTGGTTTTTTGCGTCGGCGATTCGCCCCCGGAAGATTCGGGGCGGCAAGCCGGGTTCGGGATATAAAGAAAAGTTTATATTTGATACCGAACGCGCTTTGCGCTAGGGCGCCAGGCATAATTGCTCGACAATTCGGGGCCGCTCGCCTGCGGCCGCAATTCACCTACAGGAGTCTCTACCGTGGCCACTCTCGCCGCCGACAGCCGTGACTATGTGATCGCCGACATCGGCCTTGCCGATTTCGGGCGCAAGGAAATCAACATCGCCGAAACCGAAATGCCGGGCCTGATGGCGCTGCGCAGCGAGTTCGGCGCCGCGCAGCCGCTGAAGGGCGCGCGCATCACCGGGTCGCTGCACATGACGATACAGACCGCGGTACTGATCGAGACGCTGACCGCGCTCGGCGCCGAAGTGCGCTGGGCGACGTGCAACATCTTCTCGACGCAGGACCATGCCGCCGCCGCGATCGCCGCGTCGGGCGTGCCCGTGTTCGCCGTGAAGGGCGAAAGCCTGGCCGATTATTGGGACTATGTCGGCCGCATCTTCGACTGGGGCGTCGAAGATGGCACGACCTGCAACCTGATCCTCGACGACGGCGGCGACGCCACGATGTTCGCGCTGTGGGGCGCGAAGCTCGAAGCGGGCGAAACGATGCCGGCGCCCGAGAATGAAGAAGAGATCGAGATGCAGCGCGCGCTGAAGGCGTTCGTCGCGGCCAACCCCGGCTACCTCACCAAGACGGTCAAGGCGATCAAGGGCGTATCGGAAGAGACGACGACCGGCGTCCACCGCCTGTACCACATCGCCAAGAAGGGCGAACTGCCCTTCCCCGCGATCAACGTCAACGACAGCGTCACCAAGTCGAAGTTCGACAATCTCTATGGCTGCAAGGAGTCGCTCGTCGACGCGATCCGCCGCGGCACCGACGTGATGCTGGCGGGCAAGGTCGCGACCGTCGCCGGCTTCGGCGATGTCGGCAAGGGCTCGGCGCAGTCGCTCCGCAATGGCGGCGCCCGCGTCCTCGTCACCGAAATCGATCCGATCTGCGCGCTGCAGGCGGCGATGGAAGGGTTCGAGGTCGTGTCGATGGACGAAGCCGTGAAGCGTTCGGACATCTTCGTCACCGCGACGGGCAACGCTGACGTCATCACCGCCGAACATATGGCGGCAATGAAGAATATGGCGATCGTCTGTAACATCGGCCACTTCGACAGCGAGATCCAGATCGCAGCGCTCGCGAACTACAAGTGGACCGAGGTGAAGCCGCAGGTCGACCTGGTCGAATTCCCCGATGGCAAGCAGATCATCATCCTGTCGAAGGGCCGCCTCGTGAACCTCGGCAACGCGACGGGTCACCCGTCGTTCGTGATGTCGGCGAGCTTCACCAACCAGACGCTCGCGCAGATCGAACTGTGGACGCGGAGCGATCAGTACAAGAACGACGTCTATGTCTTACCCAAGCATCTCGACGAAAAGGTCGCGGCGCTGCACCTCGAAAAGCTGGGCGTGCATCTGTCGAAGCTGACCCAGAAACAGGCCGACTATATCGGCGTGCCGGTCGAAGGGCCGTTCAAGCCCGATCATTATCGGTATTGATTACTTCGCCTGACGGCGAAGCGGCACCGGCCCGCTCCCCCACCCGGCCTCCCTGACGATAGTAGCCTATGGGAGGCCGGGTGGGGGAGCGGGCCGGTGCTGCGACGTTTCCGCGTCGCGTAAACACGAACGAAATTGTGGACGGCGCGCTCATCGGACGATGTTGCGCGCCGTTTCGCTGTGACATGCGATTGAAACATGACTCCATCGCCTTTAGGGCAAGCGATCATGCGCGCGGGATATCCTGACAAACGAAGCACCGGGGCGGGATGAGCGGATCGCTTTCCCCGACCCTCTTGTTCGCGCTCGGGCTGTTCGCGGCGCTATGGCTGCTCGCCGGACTGTGGGCGGTCGGGCGCGGCATCGCGATGCAGCGCCGCTCGGCGTTCGTCGCCGGACAGACCGAACGGCTGGCGAGCCTGGTCGAGGCGTCGCCCTACCTGCCCGTCATCGTCCGCAGCGACTGGCGCATCGAGGCGAGCGAGCGGCTGGGCCGCTGGCTCGGCATCAGCCGGGGCCCGCGCAATTTCGACGAATTGCGCGGTCTCGATTCCGGGCTCGATCCCGAGGGGCATGACGCGCTGCGGCAGGCGATCCTCGGCGCACAGCGCGGCGCCAAGCCGTTCATGCTGAGCCTGAAGCCGCAGGGCGGCAGCCGGACGATCGTCATTCACGGCGCCGCGGCGCCGCAGGCGGTCGGCGGCCCGGGCAGCGTCCTCTTATGGTTGAGCGACGCGACCGACGGCCAGCAGGCACTGGCGCAGGCGCGCAGCGAACGCGACGAGGCGATGGGCGCCTTCGAAGCCTTGTCGGGGCTGATCGAGGCAGCGCCCTTCCCGATGTGGTTCCGCGACACCAGTCTCGGCCTGGCGCTGGTCAACCGCGCCTATGTGCGCGCGGTCGAGGCGAAGAGCGCGGCGGCGGTGATCGAGGCCAGGATCGAATTGTGCGAACCCGTTGCCGGAGTCAGCGCCGGCGAAGCCGCCGAGCAGGCCCGCCTCGCCGGAGCGGCGCAGATGCGAACGATCCCGGTGACGATCGAGGGCGAACGGCGTATCATGCGCGTCGTCGACGTGCCGCTGGCGCCCGAAGGCGGCCGCGTCATCGGCATCGCCGGCTATGCGATCGACGTCCAGGAACTGGAAAGCGAACGCGGCGCGCACCGCCGCTTCGCCGATACCCAGCGCGAACTGCTCGACCGATTGTCGGCCGCGGTCGCGCAATTCGGCCCCGATCAGGGCCTTGTCTTCGCCAACCAGCCCTTCCGCCGCCTGTTCGCGCTCGAACCCGAAGATGTGGGCGAAGCCCGGCCCCTCGCGCGCCTGCTCGACGCGTGGCGCGACAGCGGGCGGACCCCCGAAGTGCGCGATTTTCCCGAATGGCGGCAGGCGCATGTCGACTGGTTCGCCAGCACGGGCGCCGTCGAAGAGGACTGGCTGCTGCGCGACGGGACGCACCTGCATGTCGTCGCGCAACCGACCCCCGACGGCGGGCTACTGCTGATCGCCGAGGATCGCACCGAACAGGTGCAGCTCGCCTCGACGCGCGACACGCTGCTGCGCGTGCGCACCGCGACCTTCGACAATCTGTTCGAGGCGATCGCGGTGTTCGCGCCCGACGGCCGCCTCCATCTGTGGAACCAGCGCTTCCGCCGCCTGTGGGGGGTCGACGAACCGACCCTCGCGGCGCATCCACGCGTCGACGTGCTGATGGGCGGGCTCGCCGACCGGCTGTCCAAGCCCAACCAGATCAGCATCGTGCAGGAGGTGATCCGCGCCGCGACCCTCGAACGCACCCAGCGCGCCGGAGAGATCCGCTTTGCCGACGGACGCCATTTCGACTTCGCCTCGATCCCGCTGCCCGACGGCAACGCGCTCTTGATCATGCTCGACGTCAGCGACAGCCGGCGGATGGAAAGCGCGCTGCGCGAACGCAACGAGGCGCTGGAAGCGGCTGACAAGGTCAAGACCGCCTTCCTGTCGCGGATGAGCTATGAACTGCGCACGCCGCTGACCTCGATCGGCGGCTTCGGCGAAATGCTGCAGGCGGGCTACGCCGGCAAGCTCGCCGACCAGCAGCAGGTCTATGTCGACGCGATCATGGATTCGGTCGCGGTGCTCGGGCGTCAGATCGACAATGTGCTCGACCTTGCGCAGGGCGAAGCCGGCACGCTGGCGATCGAACGCGCGGCGGTCGATGTGCGGACGCTGCTCGATCAGGCGCTGGCCGACGTCAAACCGCTGGCGGATGCCGAGAAGATCGAGCTGGTCGGCAATATGTCGGCGACCCTCGGCAGCATCGATGGCGACGCGCCGCGGCTGTCGCGGCTGGTCGCGGGGCTGCTCGACAATGCCGTGCGCTTTACCGCCCCGGCGCGCAAGACGGGCGGGCGCGTGCTGCTTCATGCCGACGGCGACGCGCGCGGCGTCGATATCATCGTCTCCGACAACGGCCCCGGCATGCCCGAAGCCGCCGCGGCGGTCGCCAAGGGCGAGCAGGCGGGGACCGCGACCGGCGGCATCGGCCTCGCGCTCGCGCGTCAGCTCGTCGCGGCGCACGGCGGGACGATGGAGGTGCTGAGCGAAAAGGGTCAGGGCACGATGGTGCGGATCAGCCTGCCGCGGGGCGCATGACCGTCCATCGTTACGACTACCCGCTTGCCGACGCCGAACGCTTCGGCACCGCGATCGGCGCGGCGCTGCGGCCCGGCGATGTCGTGGCGCTGGAGGGTGACCTTGGCGCCGGCAAGACGACGCTGGCGCGCGCGATGCTGAAGGCGCGCGGGCTCGCGGGCGAAGCGCCGAGCCCGACCTTTGCGATCGTCCAGCCCTATGCGCCGCCCGAAGTCGATCTCGCCATCGCGCATGTCGACCTTTATCGCATCGAGGACGAAAGCGAGCTGATCGAACTGGGGCTCGACGATTATCTGTACGACGGCGCGCTGCTCATCGAATGGCCCGACCGGCTGGGCCCGGGCGGCTGGCCCGATACGCTGACGCTGACGATTTCGGGCAGCGGCGACGCGCGCGTCTTGACAGCATCGGTGCCGCCCGCTTGGGAAGCGCGATGGCCGCTTCGATGATTCCGCCCGCCCATGCCCCGGCTTTCCTCGCCGCGCATGGCTGGGGCGACGCCCGGATTTTGCCGCTCGCCGGCGATGCTTCCTTCCGCCGCTATTTCCGCGTCGTGGGCGAAGGCCGGCAGGCGGTGCTGATGGATGCGCCGCCGCCGCACGAGGACCCGCGCCCCTTCATCGCGATCGCCGAATATCTGTGCGGACGGGGATTGAACGCGCCGACGATCATCGCCCGCGACCTGGCGCAAGGCCTGCTGCTGATCGAGGATTTCGGCGATGTCCGGCTGCGCGAAACGGTCGATGCCGCGCTTCACAAGGAAGCCGGCTATTATGCCGGGGTCACCGACCTGCTCGTCCATCTCCATGCGCAGCCGCCGATGGACGGGCTGCCGGTGCACGGGCTCGATCAATGGCTGGACGAGGTGATGCTGTTCACCGACTGGTACTGCCCTGCCCTCGATATCGAGGTCGACCGCGATGCGTTTCGCGCCGCGTGGGAAGAGGCCTTGACCCCGGTCGAACGCGACGGCCTGCCGCGCGTCACGGTGCTGCGCGATTTCCATGCCGAAAATATCATGCTGGTCGCAGGGCAGGACGGCATCGCCCATTACGGGCTGCTCGATTTCCAGGACGCGCTGGTCGGCCATCCCGCCTATGACCTTGCCTCGGTGCTCGAGGATGCGCGGCGCGACGTGACCCCGGCGATCGAGTCCGAGATGCTCGCGCGGTATCAGGCGGCGACCGGGCAGGATATCGAGAGCGCCTATTGGGCGCTCGCGTCGCAGCGCAACACGCGCATCCTCGGCGTCTTCGTGCGGCTGTGGAAACGCGACAACAAGCCGCATTACCGGAGTTTCCAGCCGCGCATGTGGGGGCTGCTCGAACGCGATCTGGCGCATCCGGCGCTTGTCGCCGTCCGGCAATGGTTCGACGCCAATGTCCCCGCTTCGAAGCGGGCGGAGGCGTGGAAGTGACGGCGAAAATCGAAAGCGCGATGGTGATGGCGGCGGGGATCGGCAAGCGGATGCGGCCGCTGACTGCCACCCGGCCGAAGCCGCTGGTGCGCGTCGCGGGCAAGGCGCTGATCGACCACAGCCTCGACCGGATCGCGGCAGCGGGCATCGGCCATGTCGTGGTCAACGTCCATTATCTCGCCGACGCGCTGGAGGCGCATCTTGCGGCGCAGAAGCGGCCGTTCAGCATCGCGATTTCGGACGAGCGCGCGCAATTGCTCGAAACCGGCGGCGGCATGGTCAAGGCGCTGCCGCAGCTCCGCGGCGATCCGATCCTGATCGTCAACAGCGACAATATCTGGACCGATGGGCCCGAAGACAGCATCCGCCACCTCGCGCGTCACTGGGACGGCGACCGGATGGACGCGCTGTTGCTGGTGATCCGGCAGGCAAGCGCCAGCGGGCACGGCGGCCGCGGCGATTTCCACATGGACCCGGCGGGCCGGCTGTCGCGGCGCAAGCCTGGGCATGTCGCCCCTTTTGTCTATACCGGCATCCAGCTCGTCTCGCCGCGCCTGCTCGAAGGCGCGCCCGAGGGGCCGTTTTCGACCAACATCCTGTGGGACCGCGCGATCGCGGCGGGGAGGCTGTTCGGCCTGTCGCACATGGGCCAGTGGTTCGATGTCGGCACCCCCGCGAGCATCGCGCCGACCGAAGCCGCGCTGACGGATGGCTGACGCCAAACCCGACGTCTTCTCGATCCCGGTCCATCGGGCCTTTGCCGACGCGCTTGTCGCCGGATTGATCGCGCGCTTTGCCGATGGCGCGCTGGGGCTCGCGGAAGGATTGATCCTGCTGCCGAGCAACCGCGCCAAGAGCGCGGTGCAGGCGGCGTTCGTCCGCGCCGGCGGCGCCGGGCTGCTGATGCCGCGGCTGGCGGTGATCGGCGACGCCGACCTCGACGAATCGATCGGGATTGCGCTCGATGCGATCGACGCCGCCGAGCCGATCCCCCCGGCGATCGATACGCTGCGCCGCCGCCTGCTCCTCGCCGATTTGATCGAGCGGCATACGCCCGCGGGCGAAGCGCCGATCCGCGGTGCGGCGGCGTTCCAGCTTGCCGACGGGCTGGCGCGCGCGATCGACCAGCTCCATTATGAGGAGGTGCCGGTTTCGGCGCTCGTCGACCTCGACCTCGGCGCCTTTGCCGGCCACTGGCAGGCGTCGCTCGCCCGGCTGCGCATCCTCGTCGACCATTGGCCCGCGGTGCTGGCGGCGACCGGACATATCGACCGCGCGGCGCGCCGCAACCGCTTGCTTCAAAGGGTGACGGCGGCGTGGCGCAGCGCCCCGCCCGCGCCCTTTGTGGTCGCGGCGGGGATCACTACCGCCGCGCCGGCAATCGCGCGGCTGCTGCGCACCGTCGCCGATCTGGAGCGCGGCATGGTCGTGCTGCCCGGCGTCGATTGCGGGATGGCGGCCGAGGAATGGCACGCGCTGGGACCGGCGCGGCCGGACCCCGGCGATCCGGCGCGCCCGATTGAGACGCACCCGCAATATCATCTGAAGCTGCTGCTCGACCGGATGGGGGTGGCACGCGAGGAGGTCCGGGCGTGGGACGCGGGGTCGGATTTCGACGGACCCGAAGCGCGCGCGGCGTTCGTCTCCTTGCTCTTCGCTCCCGCCGATTTCACCGGCCAATGGCAGACGGCGGGCGACCTCTCGGCGGCGACCGCGGGGATCGCGGGCGCCGTCTTCGCCGACGACGGGCAGGAGGCGCAGGGGATCGCGCTGCTGATGCGCGAGGCGGTCGAGACGCCGGGGCGCACCGCGGCGCTGGTGACCCCCGACCGCGGGCTGGCCGAACGCGTCGCGGCGGCGCTCGCGCGCTGGGAGATAAACGTCGACGACAGCGCCGGGCAGCCGTTGTCGCGCACGCCACCGGGGGCGCTGTTGCTGCTGCTCGCCGAACTCGCAGCGAGCTTCGATCCGGTGGCGCTGATCGCGCTGCTCGGCCACCCGCTGGTCCGCAAGGGCGAAGGGCGGACGACGTGGCTCGATCAGGTACGGCGGCTCGATCTGATCCTGCGCGAGCCCGGGCTGGCACCGGATTGGGACGGGGTGTCGGCGCGGATCGCGGCGCGCGCCGCCGACCCGAAGGCGCGCGGCCACGGGCTGGCGGCGGAGCTGGCGCCGTGGTGGGACGAACTGTCGGCGTTCGGCGCGATGCTGGCGCCGTTCGCGGCGGGGCAGACGCTGCCCGCCACCTTGTTGGCGGCGCTGCAGGGCGCGCTCGAATGGCTGAGCGGCGACGCGGTCTGGACGGGGCCGGCAGGACGGGCGCTCGCCGAGCTGTTCGACCAGTGGACGCTCGCGCGCGGCGACGGTCCCGCGCTGGTCGATCCGGCCGAGTTTCCCGCGATGCTGGGGCAGCTTCTGACGCAGGCGAGCGTGCGGCCGCCCTACGGGGGGCATCCGCGCTTGTTCATCTGGGGGCTGCTCGAGGCGCGGTTGCAGCGCGCCGACTTGATGATCCTCGGCGGGCTCGACGAGGGGCGCTGGCCCGCCGCAACGCAGCCCGACCCGTGGCTCGCGCCCGGCATCCGCCGCCTGCTCGGCCTGCCCGCGCCCGAACGGCAGCAGGGGATGGCGGCGCACGACTTCGCCGGCGCACTCGGCGCGCGCGAGATCGTCGTGACGCGCGCGGCGCGGAGCGGCGGCGATCCGGTCGTTGCGTCGCGCTTCTGGCTGCGGCTGTCGGCGCTGGCCGGCGACCTGCCCGAACCGGCGCCGGGCGGGGTGCCGCTGACCCGGCTGGCGACGATGCTCGACGTGCCGAGCGGCGATCCGCAGCCGGTCGCTAGGCCCGCGCCGCGGCCACCCGCCGCCGACCGGCCGCGCCGGATTAGCGTCACCGGAGTCGATAGGCTGGCGCGCGATCCCTTCGCTTTCTATGCCGACCGCATGCTCGGCCTGTCGGCACTCGACCCGCTGAGCGCCGCGCCCGACCCGCGCTGGCGCGGGACGCGCGTCCATAAATTGTTCGAGGATTGGGTGCGCGGCGGCGCGACGCGCGACGGCTTCGAGGCAGAACTCGCCGCGCTCGGCGCCGACCCGGCGCTCGATGAAATCGCGCGCGCCTTCTGGCTGCCGCGCATCGAGCCCGCGCTGCGCTGGGCCGCCGCACAGGTCTGGAACGCCGAAGGACGCGAGCCGCTGGCGGTAGAGACGTCGGGCGAGATCGTCGTCGACGGCCTCACCCTGCACGGCAAGGCCGACCGTATCGACCGGACGGACGGCGGCGGCCTGGCGATCGTCGATTATAAATCGGGCGGCGCGCCGAGCGCGAAAGCGGCGTTCAACAAGCTCGACAGCCAGCTTGGCCTGCTCGGCCTGATCGCACAGCGCGGCGGGATGAAGGATATTGCCGCGGCGCCGGTCGATGCCCTCGAATATTGGAGCCTGCGCCCCGACCGCCGCGCCGGCGGCGCCGGGAAAATCTCGAACACCTATGGTTCGCGGAGCGACCTCAAGAGCGCCGAACAGACGATCGACCATGCGAGCGACGCGCTCGCCGAGCTCGCCGCGCTCTATCTGTTCGGCGACGCACCCTTCGTGCCGGGCGATGTCCGCGGCTACGGCGATTACGACCAGTTGATGCGCCGCGACGAATGGTTCGGGCGGGGCGAGGCGGACTGATGGCGAAACCCTCCGGCCTCGCCGAACTCGACCCGCGGCAGGGCGCCGCCGCCGACCCCGAAAGCCATGTCTGGCTGGGCGCGTCGGCGGGCACGGGCAAGACGCAGGTGCTGTCGGCGCGGGTGCTGCGGCTGATGCTCGATGGGGTCTCACCCGAGGCGATCCTCTGCATCACCTTCACCAAGGCGGGCGCCGCCGAGATGGCGCACCGCATCCACGAGCGGCTCGCGGCGTGGGTGCGGATGGACGACGGCGACCTGCGGCTCGACCTTCGCGCGCTGGGGCTCGACTGGGACCGGCCGGGGCTGATGAAGCGGGCGCGATCGCTGTTCGCCACCGTGATCGACAGTCCCGGCGGCACGATCCGGGTGCAGACGATCCACGCCTTCTGCCAGACGTTGCTCGCGAGCTTCCCGCTCGAAGCGAAGCTGCTGCCGGGCTTCCGCGCGATCGAGGAGGATGAAGCGGCGGCGCTGCAGCGGCAGGTCCTCGGCGAACTTCTGAGAGGCGACGAAGAGGAACTGCGCGACGTGGCGGCCATGCTGTCGCGGCGGCTGGGGCAAGATGCGGCGCTGTCCTTCCTGGCGCGCTGTGCCGCGGCGTTCGGCGGGCCGCGCGCGATGCTGCCGCCCGCCGCGCATGATTTGCGGGCGGCGTTCGACCTGCCGGGCGGCGACCCCGATGCGTGGGTCGCAGGCGAGGTCGCCGCGGGCGCGATCAGCGACGAAGATATCAAGGCGGTGGCGACAAGCGGCGCGGCGTGGGGGACAAAGACGGGCGAGGCCTGTTCGGACTTCATGGTCGGCTGGCTGATCGCCGACACCGCCGGCCGCGCCGCGATGCTGCCCGACCTGCTCGGCCGCTTCCTGACCGGCAAGGGCGAGCTGCGGGCCGATTTCGGTGGCGATAAGGGCAAGATGACCGATTGCGTCGACAGCGCGGTGCGCATCGTCGACGCCGCGCAGGCCCTGCTCGCGACCGCGACGGCGATGCGCGTCGCCGACGAACTGGCGGCGGCATGGAAGCTCGGCAGCCGTTTCGCCGAAGCCTATGCGCTCGCCAAGCGCGAGGCGGGGCTCGCCGATTTCGACGACCTGATCACGCTGGCGGGGAGTTTGCTGCGGATCAGCAGCTTCGGCGAATGGGTGCGCTTCAAGCTCGACCAGCGCACCGACCATATCCTCGTCGATGAGGCGCAGGACACCAATATGCGCCAGTGGGGCATCGTGCTGTCGATGGCCGAGGAGTTTTTCGCCGGCGTCGGCGCAAAGGACGAGCGCATCCGCACGCTGTTCACCGTCGGCGACCGCAAGCAGGCAATCTTCGGCTTTCAGGGCACCGAGCCCAAGGCGTTCGCGACCGCGCGCGACATGTTCCACGCGATGGGCGAGATCGGCGGTCAGCCGTTCCGGCAGGTCGATCTCGTCTCCAACTATCGTTCGACCCCGGCGGTGCTCGCGGTCGCCGACGCGTGGCTCGCAGCCGGCGGCGCAGCGGCGATGGGGCTCGACGGCGACGAGCCGCCGCACCATCCGTTCCGGTCGAGCCACGCCGGGCAGGTCGAGCTGTGGGCGCCGCTTCCGGTCGGCAAGGCGCTCGATGCCGAATCCGAAGAAGCCGAGGGCGACGAGGGCGGCGCCGACAGCGGCACCCCCGCCTCCGACCCGGCCTCGATGCGGCTCGCGCGCGCGATCGCCGGGGAGGTGCAGGACTGGATCGCCAATGGCAAGGACGGGCGCCCCGTTTCGCCCGGCGACAATGGCAAGGACGGGCGCCCCGTTTCGCCCGGCGACAATGGCAAGGACGGGCGCCCCGTTTCGCCCGGCGACATCATGATCCTCGTCCGCCGCCGCCGCGACCTCGCGGCGCGGATCGTCGCGCGGTTGCAGGCGCTGCACGTCCCGGTGGCGGGCGTCGACCGCTTTACGCTGACCCAGCCGCTGGCGGTACAGGATTTGCTCGCGGCAATGCGCTTTGCGGTGCAGCCACTCGACAACCTCAATCTCGCGGCGCTGCTCGTCTCGCCGCTGATCGGCTGGACGCAGGACGAGCTTTACGCGCGTACGCACGGACGCGGGCGCGCGGCGCTGTGGGAGCATCTGCGTGCCACCGAGGGCGATATTCCGGCGGCGACGATGGCGGCGCTGCGCCACCTGCTCGGCATGGCCGATTTCACCACGCCGTTCCGGTTCCTCGAGACGATCCTGTCGGGGACGATCGACGGGCGACGGAAGCTGTATGCGCGGCTGGGGCGCGAAGCACGCGACCCGGTCGACGAACTGCTGGGTCAGGCGCTCGCCTTCGAGCAGCGCGAAACGGTATCGCTGCTCGGCTTCCTCACCGCGGTCGAGAGCAGCGGCGCCGACGTCAAGCGCCAGACCGAGGCGCGCAGCGACGTCGTGCGGGTGATGACGGTGCACGGATCGAAAGGCTTGCAGGCGCCGATCGTCATCCTTGCCGATGCGACCGACGATCCGGGGATCGGCCACCGCCCCTTCACCGTCGACGTCGCGGGGTGGGAGAAATTGCCCGTCTTCGCCGTACCCGGCGACGAACGCCACGGGGCGCTGGCTGACGCGTATCAGCGCGCGGCGGCGGCGGCGTCGGAGGAGCATTGGCGGCTGTTCTACGTCGCGATGACGCGCGCCGAGGAAATACTGGTCGTCGCGGGCACGACGAAAAAGCCCGACCGGAGCATCCCCGAGGCGAGCTGGCACGGCGCGGTCGAGGCGGTGCTGGCGGACATGGGCAGCGCGTGGGAGGAAGCGGGGCCGGTCTGGGGCCAGCGCCGTGTCCACCGCGCCAATGCGGGCAAATGGGCGAAGAAGGAAAAGGCCGCGAGGGCCGCGCCGCCGCCGCTCGTCCTGCCCGAATGGGCGCATCGCCCCGCGCCAGAGGAAGCGCGCCCGCCGCGCCCGCTCGCCCCGTCGGCGCTCGGCGAGGACGATGTCGCGGTGGCGCCGCAGGGCGTCGCGCGCGCCGCAGCCGCCGAGCGCGGCGTATGGCTCCACGCGCTGTTCGAGCGGCTGCCGCCGGTGGCGCCCGACCGGCGCCGCGACGCCGCGCTGCGCTGGCTGGCCGCGCAGGCACCCGATCTTAACGACACGCAGCGGGCGGCGATGGCCGACGAGGTGCTCGCGGTGATCGAGGCCCCGGCGCACGCCGCGCTGTTCGAACCGGGAAGCCTCGCCGAAGTGCCCTTGTCGGCCATCGTCGACGGCATGGTGGTGGCGGGGATCGTCGACCGGCTGGTGGTGACGGCGGATGCGGTGATGGTGATCGATTACAAGACGGGGCGGCAGGTGCCGGACAGCGCGGCCGCCGTCGCGCCGACCTATCTGCGCCAGATGGCGGCGTATCGCGATGCGCTGCGCGCGATCTTTCCCGGCTGGCGCGTCGATGCGGCCTTGCTTTACACCGCCGCGCCGCGCCTGATCGCCCTCGACGACGCGCTGCTCGATGCGCACAAGCCGGGCTTGCTGGCAACCAAGGCGAATTTGCCGGGTTCGACCCTTGAGCCTGGGGCGCCGACGCCTTAGCTTGGGTGCAACGGATTTTCAGGAGTTTGAGACTATGGGTACCAAGGCAATCAGCGACGACAGCTTTCAGGCCGATGTCCTCGACAGCGACACCCCCGTGCTCGTCGATTTCTGGGCCGAATGGTGCGGCCCGTGCAAGATGATCGGCCCGGCGCTCGAAGAGATTTCGGACGAACTCGGCGGCAAGGTGGTGATCGCCAAGCTCAACATCGACGATCACCCGAATGCCCCCGCCAAATATGGCGTGCGCGGCATCCCGACGATGATCCTGTTCAAGAATGGCGAGATCGCCGACACCAAGGTCGGCGCGGCACCGAAGAGCGCGCTCAAGGGCTGGCTCGAAGGCGCGCTATAATCCCTCTTTCGTCATCCCGGACTTGATCCGGGATCCATGCTGACATCGCTGGCTATGGACCCCGGATCAAGTCCGGGATGACGATTCTATTGGGGATCAGCTCCGATAATCGGCGTTGATGCTGATGTAACCGTGCGTCAGATCGCAGGTCCAGACGGTCGCGCGGCCTTCGCCGAGCCCGAGGTCGGCGCCGACGCGGATGTTCTGTCCCTTGAGATGCGCCGCGACGGGCGCTTCGTCATAACCGTCGACGGGCAAGCCGTCCTTCGCCACCCAATGATCGCCGAAGCGGATCGCGAGGCGATCGCGGTCGGCGGGTTCGCCCGCCTTACCCACGGCCATCACGACGCGGCCCCAGTTCGCGTCCTCGCCCGCGATCGCGGTCTTGACCAACGGCGAGTTGGCGATGGCGAGCGCGATACGCTTCGCACTGTCGTCGCTCTCGGCACCGCTCACCTGCACCTCGATGAATTTCGACGCACCCTCGCCGTCGCGCACCACCTGCTGCGCGAGGTCGAGCGCGACGGCGCGGATCGCCGCGTAGAGCGCATCGGCGCCGGCATCGTCCCATGATGCAAGAAGCGGGTTGCCCGCCTGCCCGGTCGCGAAGAGCAGCACCGTGTCGCTGGTCGAGGTGTCGCTGTCGACGGTGATGCTGTTGAAGCTGCCGCCGGTCGCCTCGCTGAGCATCGCCTGCAGCAGTTCGGGGGCGACCGCGGCGTCGGTGAAGATATAGCCGAGCATCGTCGCCATGTCGGGCGCGATCATCCCCGATCCCTTGACGATCCCGGCAACATGGACGGTGGTGTCGCCGACGACCGCGCTGGCGCCCGCCCCCTTGGCGAAGGTGTCGGTGGTGCAGATCGTCTCGGCGGCGGCTTCCCACGAGCAGGGCGTGGCGGTGAGCGCCGCCGCAACCCCGGCGCGCGCCTTGTCCTTGGGCAAGGGCACGCCGATGACGCCGGTCGAACTGACGAACACCTCGTTCGCATCGCAGCCGAGATGGCCGGCGACCTGTTCCATGATCTGCTCGACCGCCTCGCGCCCGCGATAGCCGGTAAAGGCATTGCTGTTGCCCGCGTTGACGATCAGCGCGCGGCCGGCACCGCCCTTGACCTGTTCGCGGCCGAGTTCGACCTCGGACGAGCAGCAGACGTTGCGCGTGAACACGCCCGCGACCGTCGTGCCGAGAGCCAGTTCGACATAGGTGAGATCGCAGCGGTCCCAATTCTTGTACTGCGCCCGCGCGACGCGGCGCGTCACCCCGGCGATGTCGGGGAGGGCCGGAAACGAGTCGGGGGCGAGCGGCGAACGGGTGGTCATCGGGGGCGCTTAGCTGGGCGACGCACAAAGAAAAACCCCTCCCGTTTACGGGAGGGGCAGCGAGACTTGCGAGCTTGCTCGCTAGTCGCAGTGGGGAGGGTTCGTGGCGCCACAGGCCCTCCCCCGACCCCTCCCGCAAGCGGGAGGGGAGATATTACACCGGAATACCGCTGATCGCCTTCACTTCCATGAAGTCCTTGAGGCCGAACAGGCCGCCTTCGCGGCCGTTGCCCGACGCCTTGTAGCCGCCGAACGGCGCGCCCGGGCCGGGGCCCCAGGCGTTGACCGCGACCATGCCGGCCCGCAGTTTCGGGGCGACGTCTGCCGCCTTCGCCGGGTCGCCCGAGATCACCGCCGACAGGCCATATTCGGTGTCGTTGGCGATATCGACCGCCTGGTCGAGGCTGTCATAGGCCATCACCGTCGCGACGGGACCGAAGATTTCCTCCTTGGCGATCCGCATGTCGGGGGTGACGCCCGAGAAGACGGTCGGCTTGATATAATAGCCGCGGTTGACGTTCGAGGGCAGGCCGGTGCCGCCGGTTTCGAGCGTCGCGCCTTCGTCGATCGCCGACTGGATCAGGCCCTGGATCTTGTCGAACTGCGCCTTGTTGACGACGGGGCCGATATGCGCGCCCTCCGCCTGCGGGTCGCCGACGCTCGTCCCGTCGAACATCGCCTTGATCACGCCGACCGCCGCCTGTGCCTCGTCCTTCTGGACGAGGATGCGCGTCGGGGCGATGCAGCTCTGGCCGGTGTTGACGAGCACGCCCGACACCGTCGGCGGCAGCACCGCGGCCAGATCGGCGCCCGGCAGGACGATGTTCGGCGACTTGCCGCCGAGTTCCTGATGGACGCGCTTGACGGTGTCGGCGGCGGCCTTGGCGACGAGGATGCCGGCGCGGGTCGAGCCGGTGAAGCTCACCATCTCGATCCCCGGGTGCGACGAGATCGCATTGCCGACGGTCGGACCGTCGCCCTGGACGAGGTTGAAGACGCCCGCGGGAACGCCCGCCGCTTCGAGGATTTCGGCGAAGATCACGGCATTGCCCGGGCATTCTTCGGAAGGCTTCAGCACCATCGTATTGCCGCCGGCGAGCGCCGGAGCGACCTTCAATGCGATCTGGTTGAGCGGCCAGTTCCACGGCGTGATCATGCCGACGACGCCGATCGGCTCGTAAACGACCTTGTTCGCGCCATGCTGTTCGGTGAACTGGAAATCCTTGAGCGCGGCAATGGTGCCGAGGAAGCCACCGATGCCGGCGCCGACCTGCGCCGTGCCCGCGAAGCTGACCGGGGCGCCCATTTCGCTCGCCATCGATTTGGCGAGATCGGCGCCGCGCTTCTTATATTCCTCGACGATGCGGTTCAGCAGGTCGAGCCGTTCCTCGCGCGTCGTCTGCGAGAAGGTCTTGAAGGCCTCTTTCGCGGCCGCGACGGCATCGTCGACATCGGCCGCGGTGCCGAGCACGACGGTCGACGCCGCCTCCTCGGTCGCGGGATTGATGACGTCGTGGAGCTTGCCGCCCTTGCTGTCGACCCAGCGGCCGCCGATGTAATTTTGTTTCAGGTGTGTTTCGGTATCGCTCATCATCTGTCTCCCATCGGCGTGAAATTACGTCTTGGATTGCTACCTAGTCGCTTCGGCAAATGAATCAAGCCGAGCGAAATTGAAAATTATATGATCATCGAATTTCGGTAGCGAGCCGCGACATCAGGATCGCGGCTCGCGTCGCCTGCCGCGCGATGCTCGGGATATCGACGGCTTCGCCGGGCGCATGGTCGCCGGTCGAATAGGGCCCGAGCCCCGCAAGCCCATCGACGTCGGCGGCGACGAAGCTGATGTCGCCGGCGCCGCGCTTGAGCGGATCGAGCGGCGCCATTTCGGCGAGGCCGAGGTCGCGGTTGACGGTGTTAAGCTTCGCCAGCAGCGCGCGATTGCCGTCGGTCGGCGCCATCGACGGATAACCGCCGGGGTCGAAACCGATCTTGGCATCGGTACCCGGGGCGTGGTCGGCGACGATCGCCGCCATCTTCGCTTTGACCCGTTCGATCTGTTCGGGCGACAGCGCGCGCAGGTCACCGCGCGCGATCGCGATCGGCGCGATGATGTTGGTCTTGCCATTCGCGGTGGCGCGAATGCCCCCCGCATCGAGCGTCGCTTCCTGTCCGCCCGCGATCAGCCCGACGTTGAAGGTCAGGTTGGGCTCGGGCAATTCGGTGCGGAAGCGATGGATGATGCGCGTGAGTTCATAGATCGCACCGTCGCCCGCCGCGGCGCTGAAAATGCCCGAACTATGCGCGCTCTTGCCGGTCGCGGTAACGGTCCAGCTATCCGACGAGCGGCGCGCGATCGAGCCCATGTCGGCGCCATTATCGCGCACGAGCCCTTCGAAATCGAGCGCAACGTCGCTACGCCGGCCAGCCGCGACCAGATCGGCGCGCGCCTTTTCGATCGGCAGGCCCGCATCCTCTTCGTCGCCGGTCATGTGAAATTCGATATTGGCGCCTTTCAGCGTCCCCGCGGCGTACATCGCGCGCAGCGCGGCGACGACGACGACCATCCCGCCCTTGTCGTCGCCCGCACCCGGCCCCTCTCCCATATCGCCCTTGCGGACGAATTTCTGGAACGGCGAGTCGGGTTCGAAGACCGTGTCGAGATGCGCGATCAGCAGCAGGCGCTTGCCTTCCGGCTTGCCGGTGTGCGTCGCGATCAGGTGGCCGGCGCGGCCGGTATCGGTCATCGGTTTCCATGTCACCGTGAAACCGAGCGGTTCGAGTTCGGCGCGCATCATCTGCCCGACCTTTTCGACGCCCGCGAGATTCTGCGAGCCGCTGTTCTGGTTGACCAGTTTTTCGAGCAGCGCGAGGCTGCGGTCCTGTTCGGCGGCGACCGTCTTTGCCATCTTCGCCTCAGCGGGGCTCAGCTTCGCCTGCACCGGCGCAACGAAGGCGAACGAAGCGGCAAGGACGGCGAGCGGCATGAATTTCATCGGGGGGAGACTCCTGTAGGCGATCCCTTTGTGGCCCGGCGCTGCCGCCGGAGCAAGCGGGCAACCGCCATGCGTTCAAGGCAAGCCGCGCACCTGTAAAGAGTGTTTGACAGGCGAAGCCGGAGCGATGTAAAGAACTCTTTACAGGCGAAGGAATGGCGGGTGGAAAATCGGGTGCGCGAGTTTCGGGAAGGCGCCGGGTGGAGCCAGGGCGAACTGGCGCGCCGCCTCGGCGTCTCCCGGCAGACGATCAATGCGGTCGAGACCGACAAATACGACCCCAGCCTGCCGCTGGCGCTGCGCATGGCCGGGCTGTTCGGGCTCGAGGTGCGCGAGTTGTTTATTGACCATTGGGTAGCGGAGACATGGACATGACGACACAGGCAACCCCGGCTGCATCGTGGCGCAAATTGGCTCTGCAAGCGGGCGCCGGCGCGGTCGCTGGCGGCGGCGGCATGCTGGTCGCGATGGAACTGATCGCGGGGCAGTCGGGCGTTCACTGGCAAGCGTCGCAGATCGTCTTGGCCGGCGTCGGCTTTATCTATTTCCTGATGGGCGCGTTCGTCGGCGTGGGCGTTCTCGCGCCCCGATTGCTCGGGCAACGAATGCTCAATTTCGCCGATGCCGAGGAAATCGTCGAGGAACGGCGGAGCATGGCGGGTAGTTCGCTGACCTGTGTCGCGGTCGGCGCGGCGCTGTTCCTGCTCGCCTATGCGACGGTCGACGGCGCTGCTGGACCTGTAACGGCGGCGGCGGCGTTCTGGATTTTGGTGGCACTGCTGGTGGCGGGCACCGCCGTGTCTATCCTCATGTGGCGAAGCCTCGACGAGCTTTGGCGGCAGCTGACGCTCGATGCTTCGGCAATCGCGGGCAATATCCTGATTGCGATGTGCGTCGTCTGGGGCGGCGGCGCGGCTGCGGGGCTGGTGGCAGGGCCGCACCCGCTCGACCTCATCTCGGCGACGTTCGGAGTATTCCTGCTGGCGAGCTTTGTCGCCGCGGGGCGCCGCGGAATGATGGGGCCGCCCTGATCCCGAAAAGAAAAGGGGCGCCCGGTTCCCCCCGAACCGGACGCCCCCCCTACAAAGCCCCCCAAAGGTCAGGCGCTGTAGTACATGTCGAATTCGACCGGGCTCGGGGTCTGTTCGAAGCGATAGACTTCGCTCCACTTGAGCTCGACATAGGCTTCGATCTGGTCCTTGCTGAACACGTCGCCCTTGAGCAGGAAGTCATGGTCAGCCATCAGGCTGTCGAGCGCTTCGCGCAAGCTGCCGCAGACGGTCGGGACTTCGCTCAGTTCCTCGGGCGGCAGGTCGTAAAGATTCTTGTCCATCGCGTCGCCGGGGTGGATCTTATTCTGGATGCCGTCGAGGCCCGCCATCAGCAACGCCGAATAGCAGAGATAGGGGTTGGCCATCGCGTCGGGGAAGCGGAACTCGACGCGCTTAGCCTTGGCGCCCGCACCATAAGGGATACGGCACGAGGCCGAACGGTTGCGCGACGAATAGGCGAGCAGCACCGGCGCTTCGAAGCCCGGGACGAGGCGCTTGTAGCTGTTCGTCGTCGGGTTGGTGAAGGCGTTCAAGGCCTTCGCGTGCTTGATGACGCCGCCGATGAAATAGAGGCACATGTCCGAAAGGCCGGCATAGCCATTGCCCGCGAAGAGCGGCTTGCCCTTTTCCCAGATCGAGATGTGGGTGTGCATGCCGCTGCCGTTGTCGTCCTTGATCGGCTTCGGCATGAAGGTTGCGGTCTTGCCGTAAGCGTGCGCGACCTGGTGCACGACATATTTGTAGATCTGCATGCGGTCGGCGGTTTCGGTGAGCGTGCCGAAGGTCAGGCCCAGCTCGTGCTGCGCGGCGGCGACTTCGTGGTGATGCTTGTCGCACGGCAGGCCGAGTTCGAGCATCGTCGAGACCATTTCGGCGCGGATATCGACGGCGCTGTCGACCGGCGCGACGGGGAAATAGCCGCCCTTGGCGCGCGGACGATGGCCGAGGTTGCCGCCCTCATAGCTGCGACCGGTGTTGGTCGGCAGTTCGATATCGTCGATCTCGAAGCCCGACTTGTTGTAGCCGGTTTCGAAACGGACGTCGTCGAACATGAAGAATTCGGCTTCGGGGCCGACATAGACGGTGTCGCCGATACCGGTCGAGGCGACATAGGCCTCGGCGCGCTTCGCCGTGGTGCGCGGGTCGCGCGAATAGCCTTCGCCGGTCGACGGTTCGACGATGTCGCAGAAGATGACGAGCATCGGGGTGGCCGAGAAGGGATCGTCATAGACCGCG
The DNA here is from genome assembly GCF_001307295.1 of Sphingopyxis macrogoltabida. Classification (NCBI taxonomy): domain Bacteria; kingdom Pseudomonadati; phylum Pseudomonadota; class Alphaproteobacteria; order Sphingomonadales; family Sphingopyxidaceae; genus Sphingopyxis; species Sphingopyxis macrogoltabida. Next base: position 3,474,654 of record NZ_CP012700.1, read on the forward strand.
TCGAGGTCGGGCTTGAGGATCATGTCGCTCTCGTTGATCGCCTTCCAGCCTTCGATCGAAGAGCCGTCGAACATCAGCCCGTCTTCGAGTTCATCCTCGCCGAGGACCGAGGCGACCATCGTCAGGTGCTGCCACTTGCCCTTGGGGTCGGTGAAACGCAGGTCGACCCACTCGATGTCGTTTTCCTTGATCCGCGCGATGATATCCTTGGGCTTCGTAGCCATGGTCTATGCTTCCTTCTTGCGAAATGGTCCGGCGTACCGGGGATGGTTGAGGTCTGGAAAAGTGCGAAAGATTAAAGCGCATCCTCGTTGCGTTCGCCGGTGCGGATGCGCAGCGCCGTTTCGACCGGGATGACGAAGATCTTCCCGTCGCCGATGCGGCCGGTCTGCGCCGCCGCAGCGATCGCCTCCACGACGCGTTCGGCCATCGAATCCTCGACGATGACCTCGAGCTTTACCTTGGGCAGGAAGTCGACGACATATTCGGCACCGCGGTACAATTCGGTGTGACCCTTTTGCCGGCCGAAGCCCTTTGCCTCGGTGACGGTGATCCCGCTGACGCCCACTTCGTGCAGCGCTTCCTTTACTTCGTCGAGCTTGAACGGCTTGATGATCGCCTCAATCTTCTTCACGCTTCATCCCCCTTTGGGCCTTCCTCCGCCGCTCGCAGTCAAAGCCGGACCAGGCGGGCCTGATCCGGTCTTCACCCGTGAGTCGCTGCGGTGTCCCGCCATCTTGCACCAATCAAGAGCCGTGCCAATTCCCGAATCGCGGGGTTTCGCCATGAATTTTGAAGGCGCATTGCGCCGCTGCCCAAGGGGTAGGCAGCGGCGTCAATCCGGTGCACATTTTTTGTGCAATCAGCGCCCGACGGGGGCCGAAGCGTCGGGCAGATTGGCCTTGGTCCAGTTCGACCGGTCGATGACATAGGCGCGGATAGCCTCGGCATCGGCTGGGGTCAGCACGCGCGCGAAGCTGACCATGCCGCGATCCTTGAGCGCGCCGTCGAGGATCACGCCCCTCCACGCATCGGCGTTGGCGAGCGTACCCGAGACGCGGAGGTCGGGGGTGAAGCCGTTGCCGATCGCGCTGTCGCCGTGGCAGACCTGACAATAGCGCCCGAAATGCGCCTTGCCCGCCGCGATCTGTTCAGAGGTACCAATCTTCGCCGGCGGATTCCACGCGAGCGTCGTCGTCGCCGGCGGGGCGGGGAATTTCACCGCGCCGCCGATCTTGAGCACGACTAGGCGCGGCAGGTTGGGCAGCTTGCGCGTGACGCCGCCCGCGATCCCGGCGACGAGCGGGAAGGCGCCGCCCTTTCCGGTCTGGAACGCGATATATTGCACCCCGCCGACGCGGAAGGTCGAGGGCGCGCTGACGATCCCCGACTGCATGTCGAGGTCGAGCAATTGCTTGCCGGTGTCGGCGGCATAGGCACGGAAGCGGCCGGTGCTGGTGCCCTGAAAGACGAGATTACCCGCGGTGGTCATCGTGCCGCCGTTCCACGCGGCGGGATAGTCGACGCCCCACGCGACCTTGCCGGTGCGCGGGTCGAAGGCGACGAGCCGGCCGGTCGTCGCTGCGACCGCCGCCTTGAACGCCGCCTTGTCGTCGGGGAGCATCGTCTTGTTGAGCGAAGTGCCGACGTTGAAGCCGAGCACCTTCCTTTTGTCGAGTTCGTCCATGTCGGCGAGATAGCCCTGCGGAATCTGCTGTGCGGGGATATAGACGAGGCCCGTTGCGGGATTGTAGCTCATCGGGTGCCAGTTGTGCGCGCCGAGCGCCCCGGGCACCGCGATGAACGGCTTGCCGGTCTTGTAGAAGCGCGCCTCGGGATTCTCGATCGGGCGGCCGGTCTCCATGTCGTAGCCGGTCGCCCAGTTGATCCCGTCGACGAAAGGCTTGGCATCGATCAGTTTGCCGCTCGTACGGTCGATCGTGAAGAAGAAGCCGTTCTTCGGCGCGTGGTACAGCACCTTGGTCGGCGTGCCGTTTACCGCCTGCTCGGCGAGGATGATCGGCTGGGTCGCGGTATAGTCCCACGTCTCGCCGGGGGTTTCCTGATAATGCCATTTATATTTGCCGGTCGTGGCATCCAAAGCCACGACCGAGGAGAGGAACCAGTTATCGCCCTCTCCGTTCGAGCGCGTGCCGTGGTTCCATGGATTGCCGTTGCCGACACCGAGATAGATCTGGTCGAGATCCTTGTCGTAGACGATCGCGTCCCAGACAGTGCCGCCGCCGCCCGAGGTTTGCCACTCGCCGGTGTCGGACCATGTCGCATTGGCCTTCGACGCGAAGATGTCGTCGCTGGCCGCGCCGTCCTTGGCTTTGGTCGGGTTCGGCGCGGTGTAGAAGCGCCAGCGTAGCTTGCCGGTGTCGGCGTCATAAGCGGTGACATAGCCGCGCACGCCGAACTCGGCGCCGCCATTGCCGATCAGCACCATGTCCTTCACGACGCGCGGCGCGCCGGTGATCGTATAGGGCTTCGAGGTGTCGAAGGTCTGCGTCGACCACAGCTCCTTGCCGGTCTTCTTGTCGAGCGCGATCAGGCGGCCGTCGAGCGTGCCGACGAACAGCTTGTCGCCCCATACCGCAACGCCGCGGTTGACCACGTCGCAGCAGGCGCTGACCGCGCGCTCACCGGGAACCTTGGGATCGAAAGACCAGAGCTTCTTGCCGGTCGCGGCATCCCACGCGTCGACCTTCGACCAGGCGTGGCTGACATAGAGGATGCCATCGACGACGACCGGCGTCGCCTCCTGCCCGCGCGCATCTTCGAGGTCGGCGTACCACGCGATGCCCAGCTCGCCGACATTCTTGTCGTTGATATCGGTGAGCGGGCTGAAGCGCTGTTCGTCGTAGCTGTAGCCGATGCCGGCCCAGTTATCGCCGTTACCGCCGGTCTTGAGCAGGGCCTCACTGGCCTTTTCCGTCTCGTCGAGCGATCCGCCCCCCGAGACACTGTCGTTCTTCGATGCGTTGCACGAAGCCAATACCAGTGCCGCGCAGCCCAGCAGCGCGGCCGAAAAGACCTTTTTTGCCATCCCATGCTCTCCCTACGCCTATGCTTGACGTTAACGTCAAGACTGCGCGCGAAGGCGCATGGGCGCAAGCGGGAAATTGGGGGGTGAGAAAGGGGGTTCCATAGCATTCGTCACCCCGGACTTAATCCGGGGCCCACGAAGGCCAGCACCGTCGGGAAGCCATGGATCCCGGATCAAGTCCGGGATGACGAAATCAAACGGACGCCGGTCAGGCCCACGGCGGCGCGTTCAGGCCCGTCGGGCTGGCGGTGAAAATCTCGCAGCCGGTTTCGGTGATCCCGATGCTATGCTCGAACTGCGCCGAGAGACTGCGGTCGCGCGTCACCGCGGTCCAGCCGTCAGCGAGCATCTTCACGGCATATTTGCCGGTGTTGATCATCGGCTCGATGGTGAAGAACATGCCGGGACGAAGCTCGGGGCCGGTGCCGGGGCGGCCGGCGTGGACCACTTCAGGGGCGTCGTGGAACATCTGGCCGAGCCCGTGGCCGCAAAAGTCGCGGACGACCGAATAGCGATGCTTTTCGGCGTGCGTCTGGATCGCATGCGCGACGTCGCCCATGCGGTTGCCGGGCTTCGCCTGCTCGATGCCGAGCATCAGGCATTCATAGGTGACCTCGACGAGCCGCTTCGCCTTGATCGGCACGTCGCCGACCAGATACATGCGGCTGGTGTCGCCGTGCCAGCCGTCGATGATGCTGGTGACGTCGATATTGACGATATCGCCTTCGCGCAGCGGCTTGTCGTCGGGAATCCCATGACAAACGACATGGTTGATGCTGGTGCAGCAGCTATGCGTGAAACCGCGATAGCCGAGCGTCGCCGGAATGCCGCCGCCATCGAGCATCATCGTGCGGACGAGGTCGTCGATCGCGGTGGTGGTGACGCCCGGCTGGACGAACGGGACAAGCGCGTCGAGGATTTCGGCCGACAGCCGCCCCGCCTTGCGCATCCCGGCAAAGCCCGCCGCGTCGTGCAGCTTGATCGTGCCGTCGCGGACGCGGGCCGGCGCCGACGTATCGTCGGCGGTTACGGAGACATAGTCGTACATACCGATGATATAGTCGCTGGGGGCTCAAAAAGCGAGGGGCGGCAAATGAAAGCCCTTCCCGCTTGCGGGAGGGGTTTGGGGCGCTACGGCCCTCCCCGCTGCAACTAGCGGGCAAGCCCGCAAGTCTCGCTGCCCCTCCCGCAAGCGGGAGGGGAGCTTTTGTCTTAATCCGCAGCCTTCTCTGCCTTACTGCCCTTCGCCTTGCCCTTGCCGGCCTTGGGCGCAGCGGGGGTGATTTCGAAGGCGAGCGGATTGCCGACATGGGCGTCCTCGCCGGTCTTCATCTTCACCTTGACCTCGCCGCCATGGACCAGCTTGCCGAAGAGCAGTTCCTCGGCGAGCGGCTGCTTGATCTTTTCCTGGATCAGGCGGCCCATCGGACGCGCGCCATAGAGCTTGTCATAGCCCTTGCCGGTCAGCCATTCGCGCGCCGCATCGTCGAGCTGGATGTGGACGTTGCGATCGGCGAGCTGCAGTTCGAGTTCGAGGATGAACTTGTCGACGACGCGCGCGACCACTTCGGGCGGCAGATAACCGAAAGGCACGATCGCATCGAGGCGGTTGCGGAATTCGGGAGTGAACATGCGCTTCACCGCTTCTTCCTGCACATCCTCGCGCGTCGAGACGCCGAAGCCGATCGACTCGCGCGCCATGTCGCTGGCGCCCGCATTGGTCGTCATGATCAGGATGACGTTGCGGAAGTCGACCGTCTTGCCGTGGTGGTCGGTCAGGCGGCCGTTGTCCATGACCTGGAGCAGGATGTTGAACAGGTCGGGATGCGCCTTTTCGATCTCGTCGAGCAGCAGCACGCAATGCGGGTTCTGGTCGATCGCATCGGTGAGCAGCCCGCCCTGATCATAACCGACATAACCCGGGGGCGCACCGATCAGGCGGCTGACCGAATGACGCTCCATATATTCGGACATGTCGAAGCGCTGAAGCGGGATGCCCATGATCGACGCGAGCTGCTTCGCGACCTCGGTCTTGCCGACGCCGGTCGGGCCTGAGAAGAGATAGTTGCCGATCGGCTTTTCGGGATCGCGCAGGCCCGCACGGCTGAGCTTGATTGCCGACGACAGCACCTCGATCGCGGTGTTCTGGCCGAAGACGACGCGCTTGAGGTCGGTTTCGAGGCTGGCGAGCGTCGCCTTGTCGTCGGTCGACACCGACTTGGGCGGGATGCGCGCCATCGTCGCGATCACGGCCTCGATCTCCTTGGCGGTGATCGTCTTCTTGCGCTTCGACGGAGCGACCAGCATCTGCATCGCGCCGACCTCGTCGATCACGTCGATCGCCTTGTCGGGCAGCTTGCGGTCATTGATGTAGCGCGCCGACAGGTCGACCGCGGCGTTGATCGCGTCCTGCGTGTAGCGCACCTGATGATGCGCCTCGAACGCGCTGCGCAGCCCGGCGAGGATTTTCTTGGTATCCTCGAGCGTGGGCTCGACCACGTCGATCTTCTGGAAGCGGCGCAGCAGCGCGCGATCCTTTTCGAAGTGATTGCGGAACTCCTTGTACGTCGTCGAACCGATGCAGCGGATCACGCCGCCCGACAGCGCGGGCTTCAAGAGGTTCGACGCATCCATCGCGCCGCCGCTGGTCGCGCCGGCGCCGATCACCGTGTGTATCTCGTCGATGAACAGGATCGCGTGCGGCAGGCCTTCGAGCTCGGTCACGACCTGTTTCAGCCGTTCCTCGAAATCGCCGCGGTAGCGCGTGCCGGCGAGCAAAGCGCCCATGTCGAGCGAGTAGATGACCGCGGGCAGCAGCACCTCGGGCACGTCGCCTTCGATGATCTTGCGCGCGAGGCCCTCGGCGATCGCGGTCTTGCCGACGCCGGGATCGCCGACATAGAGCGGGTTGTTCTTGCTGCGGCGGCAGAGGATCTGGATCGTGCGATCAACCTCGGCACTGCGGCCGATCAGCGGGTCGACCTTGCCGCCCTTCGCTTTCTCGTTGAGGTTGACGGTGAACTGGTCGAGCGCGGTTTCCTTCTTGTTCTTGCCTTCGCTCTTGTCCTTCGCCTCTTCCTTTTCCTCGGGCTCGGCCTGCGGCGAGGGCTTGCCGCCCTTGCCGACGCCGTGGCTGAGATAGGACACCGCGTCGAGGCGGGTCAGATCCTGCTGCTGGAGGAAATAGACGGCATAGGATTCGCGTTCGGAGAAGAGTGCGACGAGGACGTTGGCGCCCGTCACTTCATCCTTGCCCGACGACTGGACGTGCAGGATCGCGCGCTGGACGACGCGCTGGAAGCCCGACGTGGGCGACGGGTCGCTGTGCCCCTCGACCTTCAGGCTGTCGAGTTCGGTGTCGAGATAGTGGACGACCGCCGATTGCAGGTCGTCGAGCGCGACGCCGCAGGCGCGCATCACTTCGGCGGCATGGTCGTCGTCGATCAGCGCGTAGAGCAGATGCTCGAGCGTCGCATATTCGTGGTGACGCTCGGACGCGGCCTTCAGCGCATTGTGCAGGGTCTTTTCGAGGCTTTCCGAAAAGGACGGCATGGGCTTATCTCCTTGGGGACAAGCCGGGGAGAGGCCCGCCCGCTACACACAAGGTGGCGATGCCGCCGCCCCGCCGCAAGGGAAAAGCGGAGGCGGATGTGAAATTACGATGACAGGCCTTGCATTATGGTTAACGGCCCGTTGAGGATTTGGGGTGAGCGGTCCATACCTGATCCCCGGCGAAAGCCGGGGCCCATGGCTGCCAAGACTGCGTACCCTCTTGGGCCCCGGCTTTCGCCGGGGATCACGAGCAATCGGTCGTCAGCGACCAGCTCAGCGGAAGAAGCAGTTCGTTCCCGCAAACAAGGCGTCGATCTTCGCCGCATCGCCGGGTTCGGCGAACATGCCGCCGATGACATTGTCGCCGGTACCGATGCTGAATTCCTCGCCGAGCGTGCTGTCCTCGAGGTCGACGATCGCCACCGACTCCTTCGCCTTGGCGCGCGTCGTGCCGATGCCGATCCCGCTCATCGTCGAATAGGAAGCAGCGCCATTTTCGTTGCCGAGGAACCAGCCGACGAACTTGCCGCCCTGAAAATTGAGCGTCATCGCGTCGTAGCGGGTGAACTCCATCGTCCCCGCGCCGCATTCCTCGTTCGTGCTGCGGTCGTCTTCCTTGCCCGCGACGTTGGCGAGCGCGGTTTCGGCCTGCCCGCGCGGGACGCCGAAAGCGAGCAGGCTCGCCTTGCCGGTCGCCTTGTCGATGAAGCGCAGGCCTTCGCCGTCGAGGCTAACCGCGAGCGTCGCCGCGGCGGGGCCGTCGGCCTTGGCTTCGGGCACCGCGGGGGCGGTCGGCACCGCCTTGTCGTCGCCATCGGCCACGGGCTTGTCGGCGGCCGGCTTGCATGCGGCAAGCGCCGCGAGGATGGTGAGAGCCGCCAGTTTCCGCATGATTATCTCCTGCCTGCGTGCACGAACGGCAAGACCATTACCGCACCGAGGGTCGCGAGCGCCATATCCTTTTGCGCGTCCCAGATATCGCCCTGCTGCCCATTGTAGCGATCGGCGGTCTCGCCCGCCGCGACGATGGTGAGCAGCCATTCGAAGATTTCATAGAGGCACGAGATTGCGAGCACCCAGCCGAGCACGGCAAGCACCGCGCCGCGCGCGCCGAGGCCGCCCCAGCGGCCCGCGACTTCGGCTACCGGCACCACCGACAGCGCGCCAAAGGCGAAATGGACAAGCCGGTCGTAATGGTTGCGCGTCCAGCCGAAGGCGTCGGACAGGCTCGCCCCGGTCAGCGCGCGCAGCCAATCGTCGTAGGGCACATTGCTGTAGGCATAGCGTCCGCCGAGCGTGTGGAACGCCATGAAGACCACGATACAGGCGACCGACGCGGTCGACAGTGGCCAGCGGCGGAGCAGCCACGGTGAAGCGACGATGAGCAGCATCGTCGGGATATGCTGGAGCAGCGCGATCTCGGGATAGGGCTGGTCGATCTGCGCGAGGAGCAGCAGCACAAGGAGCGCGCCGATCAGGCGGCGCTGCGCGGGCGGGGGCGCGGCGATCACCAGCGCAGCGACATGCAACTGAGCCCGGCGTCGATATGCGCGATCTGGTCGGTCGGCAGCGGCCGGACTTCGAGGCCGCGCGCGGCCAGCAGCGCGTGCGTCGCCGACCAGCGGTCGCCGACGAGCACGGTGTCGCGGACGCGCAGGATGTTGGCGGCGGGCTCTTCGCCCGGCGGGGTCAGGATGACCTCCAGCCCGTCGAACTCGGGACAAGCGGCGAGCGCCGGAACGGCGAGGATCGTCCGTTCGTCGATCAGGCCGCAGCCGGTCTTGAAGTGGAGGACGCCGGGCGGCGTTTCGGCGATCACGGCGCGGTAGCCGAGTTCGGCCAACAAGCCGGCGAGTTCTTCCGCCCCGGCACGGTCGGTGCGCGCCGAAAGGCCGATGATCACCCGATCGACAAGGCGCAGGATGTCACCGCCATCGGCAAAACCGGGGCCGCTCATTGCCAGCAGGCGCTTGTGGCGGGCGGCGAGCGGCGCGCGGATATGGCCGACTTCGCCCGCCCGGCTCGGCGCGCCCGGGCGCAGAAGGATCGCGCCCTCGGGAAAGGTCAGCGCGACATCTTCGGTGAACAAAGCGTCGGGGAAATCGTCGAGCGGGTCGAGGACGTCGACCGCGAGGCCGAGGTCGCGCAATGTCGCGACATAGGCCTCATGTTCGGCGAGGAGGCCGTAGAAGTCGGGATCGGGGCCGCCATCGGCGCGGATGCCCTTGACGGCGGAGCGCGCAGGGGCGCGGCAGAGGGCGCGGGTGAAGGCATAGGCGCTGGTCATCCCCCCATCCCTACCCGTTCGCACCCCGAAGTCGAGATGCGAACGGGGAGAGGTTTCGGGCTCAGCCCTTCTTCAGGTGCCGGCGGCCGAGCAGTTCGGCGATCTGCACCGCGTTCAGCGCCGCGCCCTTGCGGAGGTTGTCGCTGACGCACCAGAGGTTGAGGCCGTTTTCGACCGTCGGGTCTTCGCGAACGCGCGACACGAAGGTCGCGAAATCGCCGACGCATTCGACGGGGGTGATGTAGCCGCCGTCCTCGCGCTTGTCGTGGAGCACGACGCCCGGCGCCTCACGCAGGATGCGCTGTGCGTCCTCGGCCGACAGTTCGTCCTCCATCTCGATGTTGATCGCTTCCGAATGGCCGACGAAGACGGGGACGCGGACGCAGGTTGCGGTGACCTTGATCTTCGGATCGAGGATCTTCTTCGTTTCGACGACCATCTTCCACTCTTCCTTCGTCGAACCGTCGTCGAGGAATTTGTCGATGTGCGGGATGACGTTGAAGGCGATCTGCTTGGTGAACTTCTGCACGTCCTTTTCGTCGCCGACAAAGATCTGGCGCGTCTGGTTCCACAGCTCGTCCATGCCCGCCTTGCCCGCGCCCGACACCGACTGATAGGTCGAGACGACGACGCGCTTGATCGTCGCCGCGTCATGCAGCGGCTTCAGCGCGACGACCATCTGCGCGGTCGAGCAATTCGGGTTCGCGATGATGTTGCGCTTCGTATAGCCGTCGATCGCGTCGGGGTTCACCTCGGGCACGATCAGCGGCACGTCGGGGTCCATGCGGTAGAGCGAAGAGTTGTCGATCACGACGCAGCCGGCGGCCGCGGCCTTGGGCGCGTGGATCGCGGTCGCGTCGCTGCCGATCGCGAAAATCGCCATGTCCCAGCCCGTCCAGTCGAAATTCTCGATATTCTGGCATTTGACGGTCTTGCCGGTGTCGCCGATCTCGATCTCGTCGCCCTGGCTGCGCGACGAGGCGACCGCCGCCAGTTCGTCGTAGGGAAATTCGCGCTCGGCGAGAATGGCGAGCACTTCGCGCCCGACATTGCCCGTGGCCCCGGCGACAACGATACGATAACCCATTTACTCACTCCTCAAGGCAAGAAACTCAGGTGGAAATTTGCGGTAGTTCAGACTTTCCAGCGAAAATGGCCGGTCAATGGATGGTCGAAGAGCGCGTCTTCCTCGCGCGCCCCGCGGCCGATATTATGGATGATCAGCGGGCGGCCCGCTGCGCTAGTTCGGTCCGAGACGATCCCGGTGTGCGGAAAGCGGCCGCCGGTCATCGCGGTGAAGATGTCGCCCGGCCGCCAGTCGGCGGGATCGCTGGACACCGGGAGCCGGGCGCGCTGGCGCGTAAAATAGGTCGCTAGGTTCGGCACCCGGCGGTGATCGATATTGCGGTCGGGACGCCGCAGCCCCCAGTTTTTCGGATAGGCCGAAAAGGCGCTGCGCATGTCGGCGTTGACCAGCGCCTGCAGATCGACACCCAGCGCGTCGCGATAGGCGCGGATCAGGACGTCGGTGCACACGCCCTTGACCCGCGCGACATCGCCGCCCGGAAAAGCGAGCACCGTATAGGCGGGATCATAGGTCAGCGTGACGCCGACCTGCTTGCGCGCCGCCGCGACGAGCCGCTGCGCGGGGGTTGCCGCCGTCGCGCTGCCCGGCCAGCCCGCCGCCATGCCAAGCGCCAGCGCCGCGCCGATGAAGGCGCGCCGCGATGGCTGAACGGTGATGGACGGCTGGTTCAATTTCGCGTTGCCCAAATGAAAACGACCGGCTCTGCCTGTTGGCGGAACCGGTCGTTTTGGAAAGCTGTTTCGGCTTTTGGTGGAGAAGTTCTCCTTAGCCTTCGCCGGCTTCCGACCGGTATTCGCGGCGCTCCGCAATACGTGCCGATTTACCAGTGCGCCCGCGCAGATAGTAAAGTTTCGCACGACGGACAGCGCCCTTGCGGACGACGGTAATCGAATCGATGTTGGGCGAGTAGAGCGGGAAGACGCGCTCGACACCCTCGCCGAACGACATTTTGCGCACGGTGAAGTTGGAGCCCATGCCCTTGTTCGATCGTGCGATGCACACGCCTTCGAAATTCTGGACGCGGGTGCGTTCGCCTTCGACCACCTTCACGCCGACCTTCAGCGTGTCGCCGGGGCGGAATTCGGGGATCGTCTTGCCGGCCTTGGCAATTTCTTCGGCTTCGATCGTCTGGATGAGGTTCATGTCCTCTAGTCCTTTTCTTTTCGCCGCGCGCCAGAGGCAGGTCGGGCCCGAGCGCCCTCATGGCGCTCCCAAAGGTCCGGCCTGCGTAACCGTGTGTGATCTTCCGCCTGTTGTTTCCGCCAGGCCGCGATCTTCGCATGATCCCCCGATCGCAGCACTTCGGGGATCGTGCGCCCTTCCCATGTAACGGGCCGGGTATAGTGCGGATATTCGAGCAAACCGTTTTCGAACGATTCGTCGTCCCCGCTTGAAGCCGCGCCCATTACGCCGGGAAGCAGCCGAATGCAAGCGTCGAGCAGCAGCAGCGCCCCCATCTCCCCGCCCGACAAGATGATGTCGCCCATCGACACCTCTTCGATGACGCGCGCCTCGAAAATCCGTTCGTCGAATCCCTCGAAGCGGCCGCAGAGGATGATCGCGCCCGGCCCTGCCGCCAGCCGGCGCACGCGCGCCTGCGTGATCGGGGTACCGCGCGGGGTCATCGCGAGGAGCGGCAGGCCCGGATGCGCCGCCACGGCGTGGTCGATTGCCGCCGCCAGCACATCGGCCTTCAGCACCATCCCGGCGCCGCCGCCCGCCGGCGTGTCGTCGACGGTGCGATGCCTATCGGTCGCGAAATCGCGGATCTGTACCGGCGCGCAGTTCCACGTCCCGCTTTCGAGCGCCCGCCCCGCCATGCTGTGCCCCAGCGGACCGGGAAACATGTCGGGATAGAGGGTCAGCGGGACGGCAGTAAAGGTCATGGCAGCGTCCAATTCTCGACCTTCAGGCCCGGCACGTCGGCGAAGTCGGCGTCATTGTTGGTGATGATCGTTGCGCCGATGCTGAGCGCGTGCGCCGCGAGCAACCGATCAAAGCGAGCCCGTTTGAAGGGCAGCCGCGCATATTCGCGCGCTGCCGCTTCGTCGAATGGGAGCAGCGGGATGGCTGCGACGAAAGCCTCCAGCACCTCGGGCGCTGGCGGCTTGCCATTTTCGGTTCCCAGAGCGACTTCCGCGAAACTGACAGCCGAGATGGCGACATCACCCGGCGCGCGAGCGGTAAGCCGATCGCGCAACGGCTCGTAGCGCGCGGTCATCGCGTAGACCGCGCAATCAGCATCGATCAAATAGCGCGTCACCCTTTCTTTTCCGCCCTCGCTGCCTCAGCGGCTTTGCGCGCGGCGATCGTGCTTGGGCGTTCTTCGAAGTCTTCGCGCGGCGCAAGTTTCAGGCCCGGCGCCTTGCCCCAAAAGCCGCTGACGTCGATCTTCGCCTTGGGCTTGTCGACGGGTTCGAAACGAAACTCGCCGCGTTCCTCGCGGACGATCATCTCGGTTCCTTCCTCGATTCCGAGCGCCTTGGGCAAGCGCAGCGCGAGCGAATTGCCCGATTTGAAAACTTTGGCGCGATATTCTTTCGTCATGAGGAACTCCGTATATACATCATGTATATACATCCTGCCGGAGGGTCAAGACAGCGGCCGCCATAGCGCCTCGGGCAGCAAGTGGCGATCCTTCGCCAATTCGGCGCGCAGCCATTCGCGGAAGCGTTCGATCTTGCGCACCCCGACGCGGTTTTCGCGGTGGACGAGATAATGGGCGGTCCCCGGCTCGTAGAGTGTCGCGAACGGCTGGACGAGCCGCCCGGCATCGAGTTCGGCGCGCCACAGCAGCGGCGTCATCATCGCGATGCCAAAGCCCGCCTGCACCGCGCTCGCTTCCTGAAGCTGGCTGTCGAGTTCGACGCCGCTGCGCTGCGGCGGCGGCACCGCATCGACGCCGGCGGCGGCGAGCCAGCCGGCCCACCACAGATCATTGGGCGCCAGCCGTTCGACGCGCAGCAGGTCTTCGGGCCGTTCGATGCGGTTGGCGTCGCGAAAGGCCGGTGCGCAGATCGGTGTGACATGGCTGCGATAGAGGAAGTCGGCCCGCAGCCCGGGCCACGGCCCGCGGCCGACGCGGATCGCGACGTCGACGTTGGTCGCGTCGAAATCGACGAGGTCGTTGTTCATCGACATGCGCACCGCAAGATCGGGATAGGCGAGCTGGAAAGCGCCGATGCGCGCGCTAAGCCAGGTACCGCCGAAGGTCGCCATCGCGCTGATCGTCAATACATCGGCCTCGTCGCTGTCGAGCGCGGCGAAAGCGTCGCCCATCGCGGTAAAGGCGTTGTTGACCGCCGGGAGCAGCCGCAGCCCGGTCTCCGACAGGCGCACCCGCCCCTTTTCGCGCACGAACAGCGCCCGGCCGAGCCGGTCTTCCAATTGGCGGACCTGATAGCTTACCGCCGCCTGCGTCATCCCCAGCTCTTCGGCGGCGCGCGAGAAATTCTGTAGGCGCCCTGCCGCCTCGAAGGTCCTTATCGCGGCAAGGGGCGGCAGTTTGGGCATCGCAATCTCTATAAGCTGTCCTTATGATATGGTCCACGCCTTTTGTTGGCGCGCGGCGCGGCAAAGGCGCATCTGGCAATCATTCGATCGCCAGGAGACAAGATCATGAAGGACGAACTTTGGATGCGGAGCTGGAACGAAGGCCATCCCCAGTTCAGCGCCGACCTGCATCGCGGCCTTATGCGGTTGCGGACGGCATTCCGGCGGCTGGGCGAATGGGCCGCGCTGCCCCGCGCGCGGCGGCGCTCGCGTGTATGACGCAGGAAGCGGCGGGCGCTATTCCGCCCGCCGTTAACCAAAAATCAGCGGCTAAGAGCTTAGCATCCCCTCGACCAAATCCGGGGGGAATTGATGAGGCGATGGGCGCGAGCGGCGGCTGCGGGCGTGGTGCTTTGGGGCACTACGGTTCCGGCGCGTGCGCAATCCTCGTTTGCCGACGCAACTACCATGAACTGGGACGGCGCGCTAACCGGCATGTTCCTGGGGCTGCTGCTTTTCTCGCTCGCCTATAACGCCGCCTTCTTCGCGCTGCTGCGCGAACGCTTCCTGATCTGGCAAAGCGCGCGCACGCTCAGCTATTTCGCCCCGCCATCGGCCTGTCGCCGCTGGCGATGGGACCGGCGCTGGCACCCGACAGCTTTGCGCGCCAAATATGGATTTGCGTGCTGTTCGACCTTGGCGTCGTCTTTTCGGGGCCCTTCCTGCGCGCCTATCTCGAGCCCGGAACGGTGCACAAGCGCCTCTATCCGCTGCTCGGCTGGCCGCCCTTCCTGATCCTCCTCACGACGCCAGCGGCGCTGATGGCCGGCCCGCCGCTCTATTTCGCATTGCGCAGCGTGGTGCTGCTCGCAATGCTCGCGCTCTGCATCGCCACGGTCGTGATCGCGATTGCCCGGGGCAGCCGCACGGCGCGCTATCAGGCTGCGGCGTGGAGCGGGATCGTCGCGGTCTATGGCGTCAGCCTGTTCCACGACATCGTCCTGCACACGCCGTTCGAGCTGTTCCTGTTCGCGCTGTTTCCGGCGCTCGGGCTCGAGGTGATGCTGACCGCATTCGGCATCCTCGACCGGCTGGTGCGGCTGCGGCAGGAGCGGCAGGAAGCGCGCGCGCAGGCCGAGGCGATGCGCGTCATCGCGCACACCGACCCGCTCACCGGCCTACCCAACCGCCGCGCGATCGAGGCGAGCTTCAACGACGAGCCCCCGGTGGCGATCGCCATCGTCGACCTCGACCATTTCAAGGCGATCAACGACCATCACGGCCACGATGCCGGCGACCGGGTGATCTTCGCCGCCGGGGTCGCGCTGGGGTCGGGAAGCGCGCTCGCCGCGAGGATCGGCGGCGAGGAATTTGCGCTGCTGTTCCGCTGCGAAGCGGGCGAGGTTGCGGGCGAGGCCGAGCGACTGCGCCAGCGCGTCGGCGCCTATATCGCGCAGATGGTGCCGTCGCTGAAGCGGCCGGTGACCGCGAGCATGGGGCTGGTCCATATCAGCCGCGACACAAGCTTTGGCGCGGCGATGAAATCGGCCGACATCAATCTTTATGCCGCAAAGGAAAGCGGCCGCGACCGGGTGGTGTTCATCGAAGCCGCCGCGGCCTAGATTATAATTCAGGGCTGTTCGGGCGGCACGACGCGGAGACGCAGCGCCTGCAGCGTTGCGGGCGTGGTTGGGGCGAGCAGCAGCATGCCGTCGAGCTTGCCCTTGTCGCAGTTCAGGCGAAAGGCCGTCGACATCGCCCCCATCGGCGCGAGCGGCTCGGCGGCGGGACATTCGCCGACTTCGGTTTTCAGCCGCGCAAACTCGGCGGTCCAGTTTTCGGCCGAACGATCGAGCAGGAAATTCATCGCCAGCTTGCCGTCGAGCGGCGCGAGATTGCCCGCGGCATAAGCGCCGCGCGCCGCAGCGACCATGTCGGCCACCGCCGGGGAGACGGGCACCGCGCGGTCGGGAAGCAATCCCGCCTGCTCCATCAGCACCGCGGTATCCCATGCCGGCGCCGACGGCCCCGCATAGGTGCGGTTCGATAGTGCGAAGACGCCGACGCCATGGTCGGGCATCAGCATTACATGGCTGCCATAGCCCGGATAGCCGCCGCCGTGCGCCATGGTGAGGCCGAGGTCGCAGTCCTGTGCGACGCGCCAGCCCATGCCATAAGCGGCGGCCTGTTTGCAGGCGGTCGGACCGCTCGCCCCGAGGCGGTTCGTGACCGACACGAAGTTGAGGCCCTGCGCCATTTCGCGCACCGTCGCGCGCCTGACCGGGCCGGTGTCGGCGTCGTCGCGCGCCGGCCAGGCCGCGAGCAGGAAGGCGACCCATTTGGCATAGTCGCTGGCGCTGACCTGCAGCCCGCCCATGGCGTTGAAGGCGCCGTCGGCCATCTCGGGCTCGGCGGTCCATCGCTCATTTTCCCAGCGATAGCCGAGCGCATAACGCGCCTTCGGCGCCCCCGGCGCATCGAAGCCGCTGCTCGTCATGCCGAGCGGGGTCAGGATCGTCTGCCGGACATAATCGGTATAGGCCATGCCCGACGCCCTGCCGACGATGCGGCCGAGCAGGGCATAGCCGAAGTTCGAATATTCATGTTGGCTCTGCGGTACGCGGCTGAACGGCACGCCCGCAGCGATCAGTTTCGTAAATTCTTCCTGCGGCAGCACCTGTTGCCGATCGCCCCACGGATCGTCGGTGACGAAACCGCCGACATGCTGGAGCAGGTCGCGGATCCGGATGCGCGGGCTGTCCGCCGTCGGATAGGTCCAGCTCTTCATCTCGGGCACATATTGCTCGGCAAGGTCGTCGAGGCGGAGCTTGCCGTCGTCGCGCAGCTTGAGGATCGACAGCGCGGTAAACGCCTTGGTCATCGACGCGATGCGGAACAGGCTGTCGGGAGTGACGGGACGCTTGTCGGCGATATTCTGGACGCCGACGCCCTTTACATAGGCGAGCTTGCCATCCTTGACGATGCCATAGACCATGCCGGGAATATGCTGTTCGGCCTGATATCTGGCGAAGAGCGCGTCAATTTCGGGAGCGAGCTGATCGAGGGTTTTGGGAGCGGGCTCCCGTGCCGTCGCAGGCGCGGCGGCGCCGAGTATGAGAGCCAAAGCGAAACCCGATTTCCAGCGCATGACAATCTCCCCGGCCATTTACGACGGGGCTATCAGAATGGCGGGTAAGGACAATCGGCTATTCGACGAATGCCGCGTTCACGGTCACGCCGTCTTCGCTCCACGCGGACACTGCCTGGACGTTCATCGGCACCATGAAGCGCTTGCCGTCGGGCTTCTCGATTTCGAGGATGTCGCCGGCGCCGAAATTCTCGACCGCGGCGACATGGCCGATCACGTTCCCGTCGGTCGACACGCACGGCAGGCCGATCAGGTCGTGGTGATAATATTCGCCCGGCCCAAGCGGCGGCAACGCCGAGCGCGGCACGGTGAGCACGGTTCCGCGCAGCGCCTCGGCGGCGCTACGGTCGGTCACTTCGGCGAAGGTCGCGACGGCGCCCTGATTGGCGGGACGCACCGATTTGAGCGTGAGCCTACGCTCGCCTGCATTCAAAACGGAAAAAGCGCGGAGAGCTTCCGCGCCTTCGCCGAACAATTTGAGACGCACCTCGCCCCGCACCCCGTGCGCGCCGGCGATGGCGGCAAGGGTGACGGGGCGATGGGCGTCGGCCAAGGCTTAGCCTTCGGCCTTTTCTTCGCCGGCTTCGGCGGCAGGCGCTTCCTCGGCAGCCGCTTCTTCGGCGGCCGGAGCAGCCGGGGCTTCTTCGGCCGGGCCGCCTTCGGCAGCCTGTTCGGCCATCGCGGTCGCGTCGTCGGCGGTTGCGTCGGCCGGGGTTTCGTCGGCGACGGCTTCGGCGACGGCTTCGGAGGTCGCTTCGCTCTTCACCGAACCGGTTGCATCCGATTCAGCGGCTTCGGGAGCGGCAGCCTCTTCAGCGGCGGGGGCTTCAGCAGCGGCTTCTTCGGCCGGAGCGGCCTCTTCAGCGGCCTCGGGTTCTGGGGCCGGAGCGGCGGCAGCAGCGGCTGCGGCTTCTTCGGCGTCAGCCAGCTTCTGGGCCTTTTCTTCGGCGCGTTCCTTGGCCTTTTCACCCGGGACCGCCTTGTTGGGGTTGTTGCGGGCAGCGCGTTCCTTGATGCCGGCGGCGTCGAGGAAACGGGCAACGCGGTCACTCGGCTGGGCGCCGACGCTCAGCCAGTGCGCGGCGCGTTCGCCGTCGAGCTTGACGCGCTCCGGATTGTCCTTGGCGAGCAGCGGGTTGTAGCTGCCGATGCGCTCGATGAAGCGGCCGTCGCGCGGGCTGCGCGAGTCGGCGACGACGATCTTGTAATAGGGGCGCTTTTTCGAACCGCCGCGCGAAAGGCGAATGGAGGTAGCCATGATGTAAGTCCTTCTTTCTAATTCAAATTCAAAGTCGGTTGATCGGGTTATTTCTTCTTATTCATCAGATTGGCGAGTTCGGACGGGATCGCCCCGCCGCCGAGGCCAGGGAGGCCGCCGAGGCCACCGCCCCCACCGCCCATTCCGCCGCCGCCCATGCCGGGAATGCCGCCGCCCTTGCCGAACAGCGCGCCGAGCCCCTTGAGGCCGCCCATCTTGCGGATCTTCTTCATCGCGGTGGACATTTCCTGATGCATTTTCAGCACCCGGTTCACCTGCTGCACATTGGTGCCCGAACCGTTGGCGATGCGGATCTTGCGCTTCGCGGTGATGATCTCGGGCTTCGCGCGCTCCTTGGGGGTCATCGACCCCATGATCGCGTCGAAATGCACCAGCATCTTGTCGTCGGTGCCGCTCTGCGCCATCGCCGCCTGCGCCTTCTTCATCCCGGGGATCATCCCGGCAAGCGCACCGAGGCCGCCCATGCGGCGCATCTGGTTGAGCTGCGTGCGCAGGTCGTTGAGGTCGAACTGGCCCTTGGCCAGCTTCGCGGCCATCGCCTCGGCCTCTTCGGCCTGGATCGTCTCGGCGGCGCGCTCGACGAGGCTGACGACGTCGCCCATGCCGAGGATGCGACCCGCGATGCGCGAGGGCTGGAAAAGTTCGAGCCCGTCGAGCTTTTCGCCCGTACCCGCGAACTTGATCGGCTTGCCGGTGACCGCGCGCATCGAGAGCGCGGCACCGCCGCGCGCATCGCCATCCATACGGGTGAGCACCACGCCGGTCAGCGGCACCTGGTCGGTGAAGCGCTGCGCGACCTGCACCGCATCCTGCCCGGTCAGGCTGTCGACGACGAGCAAGGTTTCGGCAGGGTTCGCGGTGCGCGACACCGCCTGCATTTCGTCCATCAGCTGCTGGTCGACGTGGAGGCGGCCCGCGGTGTCGAGCATCAGCACGTCATAGCCCTGAAGCTTCGCGGCCTGCATCGCGCGCTGCGCGATTTCGACCGGCTGCTGCCCCGCAACGATCGGAAGCGTCGCGACGTCGATCTGGCTGCCGAGAACCGCCAACTGCTCCTGCGCCGCCGGGCGGTTGACGTCGAGCGACGCCATCAGCACCTTCTTGCGCTCTTTTTCCTTGAGCCGCTTCGCGATCTTCGCGGTGGTGGTGGTCTTACCCGAGCCCTGCAGACCAACCATCATGATGACGGCGGGAGGGGCGACATTCAGATCGAGCTCGGCGGTTTCGGACCCGAGCATTTCGGTCAGCGCATCGCTGACGATCTTGACCACCTGCTGTCCCGGGGTCACCGAGCGCAGAACATTCTGGCCGATTGCGAGTTCGGTGACCTGATCGACGAAGCTGCGCACGACGGGCAGCGCGACGTCGGCCTCGAGCAGGGCGATTCGCACTTCGCGCATCGCGGCGCGCACGTCGGCCTCGGTCAGCGCGCCGCGGCCGCGGAGCTTCCCGAAAACATCGCCAAGCCGATTGCTCAGACTGTCGAACATACGCCTCAAATCCTTCGTTTCGAGGCCCGCAACGCAAAAGACGCCGGTGAGCGAAACCTCGCCAACCAGCGGCTATCCGTGGACAGACTTTCCGTCGCGGACATCGATATGTCCGTGCGCAAGATGCGCGCGAACGCGGCGGCCAATACACATTTACGCGCAGGCTGGCAAGCGAGCGCCGCCGCACTCCGTTTAACGCAAATTTCACCGCTTCGGGTCCAGAACGGCGCGCGGGTGGTGGGGAAATATCTATGACAGCGATGCCAAGACCAAGGGACCGCAGCGAAGGCGCCAAACGCGACATCGTCGCGGGCGGCATCGTCGTCGCCGCCATCCTGCTGTTCGTCGGCACCGGCAGCAACGTGATGCAATCGGTGATCCGGTCGCTGATCGGCATCGGCGGCGGCCCCGACAATGTGCTGACCGCGACGCTCGTGCTCAACATCGCGCTGATCCTGTTCGGCTGGCGCCGTTACGAGGATCTCAATCGCGAAATCGTCGAACGCACCGAGGCCGAACAGCGCGCGCGCTATCTGGCCGACACCGACCCGCTGACGGGTTTCCTGAACCGCCGCGCGCTGATGGCGAACGGGCAGCAGTTGATCGTCGATGCGGCGCTGGAAAAGCGGCAGGTCGCCCTGTTCCTGCTCGATCTCGATCATTTCAAGACGGTCAACGACATCCACGGCCACGCAGCGGGTGACCGGGTGCTGCAGGTCGCGGCCGAGCGCATCACCGCGGTGCTGCCGCCGAGCGCGACCAAGGCACGGCTCGGCGGCGACGAATTCGTCGCGATGCTGCCGTTCGAACCTGCGGCGCGCGATCATATCGAAGCGCTCGCGGCGCAGCTTATCGCCGCGCTCGAGGAACCGATCTTTCACGGCGCGCAGCAGATTCGCACCGGCGCTTCGCTCGGCGTCGCGCTGGCGAGCGAGGCGGGGATCACGATGGAAACGATCGTGCGCCAAGCCGACATCGCCATGTATCATTGCAAGGACGAGGGGCGGAACCGCTTCTGCTGGTTCGAGCCGGGCATGGAAATGGCGGTGCAGGTCCGCAACCAGATCGAAACCGGGATTCGCACCGGCATGCCGCGCGGCGAATTCGTCCCCCATTTCGAGCCGCAGGTCGACATCGCGAGCGGTCGCCTGCTCGGTTTCGAGATGCTGATGCGCTGGGAATCGCCCGAATATGGCATGATCCCGCCCGAACGCTTCATTCCGGTAGCCGAGGAAAGCGGGCTGATCGGCGAATTGTCGTTACAGGTCATCGGCCGTGCGATGGAAATCGCCAAGGGCTGGGACCCGTCGATCATGCTCGCGGTCAATATCTCGCCGCAGCAGCTCAAGGATCCGTGGTTCAGCCAGAAGCTCACCAAGCTGCTCGTCGAAACGGGCTTCCCGGCCAGCCAGCTCGAGGTCGAGATCACCGAAAGCTCGCTGTTCGAAAATCTGCCGCTCGTCCGCTCGATCGTCACCAGCCTGAAGAATCAGGGCGTGTCGCTGAGTCTCGACGATTTCGGCACCGGCTACAGCTCGCTGTCGCACCTCCGCGCGCTGCCCTTCGACCGGATCAAGATCGACCGCAGCTTCATCGCCGCGATGCGCGGCAGCCCCGACGCGCAGGCGATCGTCGTCGCGATCGTCCGGCTGGGCGAAAGCCTGTCGATGCCGATCACGGCCGAGGGGGTCGAGGATGAAGCGACCGCGATCGAACTGACGCGGCTCGGCTGCGCCAAGGGTCAGGGCTGGTATTACGGGCGCGCGGCTTCCGCCACCGACACCGCCGCCCTGCTCGCCGAACGCGGGCTGCTGCGCGCGCCGGTGGTGCCCAAGGCCGCGCCGCCGGCCGGCGATGAGTCTCCGCTGCGCAAGAGCGCGTAATCATATCTTCGTCATCCCGGCGAAGGCCGGGATCTCGACCTATCGACATGACGCACCGGCGAGACCCCGGCCTTCGCCGGGGTGACGGAACATGAGGCACGTCGCTAGACTTCCCGCCCCCGCGCTCCTAAATGCGGCCCATGGCGGATCGCTTCACCAAGATGCATGGCCTCGGCAACGACTTCGTCGTCATCGACGCGCGCGAGCAGAGCGTCGAGATGACGCCGGCGCGGGCGCATGCGATCGCCGACCGGCGCCATGGCATCGGCTGCGACCAGCTCATCCTGCTCGAACCATCGAGCAAGGCCGACGTCCGCATGCGCATTTTCAACGCCGACGGCGGCGAGGTCGAGGCGTGCGGCAATGCGACGCGCTGTGTCGCGACGCTGATCGGCCAGCCCGCGGTGATCGAAACGCTCGGCGGCATGCTCCGCGTGACGCCCGCCGACGGCGGTGCCGAGGTCGTGCTGGGCGAACCGCAGTTCGACTGGGAGCATATCCCGCTCGCCATGCCGATGGACACGCGCGACATGCCCGTCGCGTGGGACGAGCTGGAGCATGGCGCGGCGGTCAATGTCGGCAATCCGCACATCGTCTTCTTCGTCCCCGAAGCCGATGCGGTGGCGCTCGACGAGCTAGGCCCGCGGATCGAGACTGATCCGCTGTTCCCCGAACGCGTCAACGTCAATGTCGCGAGCCTCGACGGACCCGATTGCCTGCAACTGCGGGTCTGGGAACGCGGCGTCGGCCTGACCCAGGCGTGCGGCACCGGCGCCTGTGCGACCGCCGTCGCGGCAATCCGCGCCGGTATCGTCCAGTCGCCCGTGACCGTATCGCTGCCCGGCGGCGACCTTGTCATCCGTTGGGCGCCGGGCGAGCCGATCGTGATGAGCGGCGCCGCGACGCGCGTGTTCGAGGGCGAGACCGACTGGGCGCAGTTCGGATGAGCATCGAGGTTTTGGACGGCGGGCTTGACGTCGTCAATTTCGGGTGCCGGCTCAATATCGCCGAGGGCGAGGCGGTACGCGCCGCGGCGAGAGCGGCGGGCGCGAAGGACGCGATCATCTTCAACAGCTGCGCGGTGACCGACGAGGCAGTGCGGCAGGCGCGGCAGGCGGTGCGCCGCGCGCTCCGCGAACGGCCCGGCGCCGACGTTGTGGTGACCGGCTGCGCGGCAGAGCTCGAAGCCGGAAGTTTCGCGGCGATGGGCGCGCGGGTCGTGCGCAACGACGCGAAGGGGCGCGCCGAAAGCTATGGTGGCGTGGCCGTCACGCCCGGCAGGCTCGCTTACGCCCCTGCCCTCTCGGGCGCCGATCACGCGCGGGCCTTCCTTGGCGTGCAGACCGGCTGTTCGCATAGCTGCACCTTTTGCGCGACGGTGCTGGCGCGCGGGACGGCACGGTCGGCGAGTGCCGATGCGGTGATCGCCGCCGCGCGCACCGCGCTCGACCGCGGCCAGCGCGAGATCATCCTGACCGGTGTCGACCTGGCGAGCTACGGCGACGACAGCGAAACGACATTGGCGGCGCTGGTCGAGGCGTTGCTGGCATTGCCGGTCGAACGCCTTCGCCTTTCGTCGCTCGACCCGGACCGGATCGACGACCGCCTGTTCGCGCTGTTGACCCAGGAAAAGCGCGTGATGCCGCATGTCCATCTGTCGCTGCAGGCCGGCGACGACATGGTGCTGACGCGCATGAAGCGCCGCCACCGCCGCGCCGATGCCGTCCGGCTGGTCGAGCGGCTGAAGGCCGCGCGCGCCGACATCGCCATCGGTGCCGACCTGATCGCCGGTTTCCCGACCGAGGATGCGGCGATGTTCGCGAACTCGCTGGCGCTGATCGACGATTGCGACATCGTCTTCGGCCATATCTTTCCCTACAGCCCGCGCGCCGGCACCCCCGCCGCGCGGATGCCGCAAGTCGGTCGCGCGATGGCGCGCCAGCGTGCCGCGGCGCTGCGCGAGGCCAACGGCCGCCGCCGCCACCGCTGGCTCGACGCGCAGATCGACCGCACCGCATCGATGCTCGTCGAGCGCGACGGGGTGACCGGCCATGCGGAAAATTTCGTTGCCATCAGCCTCGCCGCCCCCGCGGCGCCGGGCACCATCAACGACGTGCGGATGACCGCGCGCGACGGAGACCGCATGATCGCCACCACCATCGAACGGGATATCGCAGCATGAGCGGGCCGAGCTGGAGCGAACGGCTGCTCGGCGGCCTCAAGCGCACATCGGAACGGCTCGGCGAGAATCTGTCGGGGCTGACTGGCAAGTCGCGGCTCGACGACGACGATCTCGACCGGATCGAGGAAGCGCTGATCACCGCCGACCTCGGTCCCGCGATGGCGGCGCGTATCCGCGACCGCCTGTCCGAACGCCGCGACGTCGCCGCCAACGGCACCGAGGAATTGCGCAAGGTCGTCGCCGAAGAGATCGCCGCGGTGCTGCGCCCCGTCGCCGAGCCGCTGGAGATCGATGCCTTCCCGCGGCCGCAGGTCATCCTCGTGATCGGGGTCAACGGATCGGGCAAGACGACCACCATCGCCAAGCTGGCGCACCTGTTCCAGGAACAGGATTATGGCGTCATGCTGGTCGCAGGCGACACCTTCCGCGCCGCCGCGATCGGGCAATTGAAGGTCTGGGCCGAGCGGCTGGGCGTACCGATCATGGCGGGGCCCGAAGGCGGCGACAGCGCGGGCATCGTCTTCGACGCGGTCAAGCAGGCGACCGCGACCGGCATTGACGTGCTGATCGTCGACACCGCCGGGCGCCTGCAGAACAAGCGCGAGCTGATGGACGAGCTCGCCAAGATCAAGCGCGTGCTCGGCCGCCTCAACCCCGCCGCGCCGCACGACGTCGTGCTGGTGCTCGACGCGACGACCGGCCAGAATGCCCTGTCGCAGATCGACGTGTTCCGCGAGGTCGCCGGGGTCACCGGGCTCGTCATGACCAAGCTCGACGGCACCGCGCGCGGCGGCGTGCTGGTCGCCGCCGCCGAACGCCACGGCCTCCCCATCCACGCGATCGGTATCGGCGAGACGATGGGCGACCTCCGCCCCTTCGACGCCGACGAGATCGCGGGCATCATTGCAGGAAATATAAGATGAGCGACGTGCTTCCCGGCGGCCCCGAGGCCGCGCCGGCGCCGCCGCCCGCCAAACATGGCTGGCTGAATTTCGCGATCGATTTCGGGCCTTTGCTCGTTTTCTTCCTGACCTATAAATTCTCCTCGGGCGGGACCGGCGCCTTTGCCGCGACGACCGGCGCGATCAAGGGCACCGTCGCCTTCATGGTTGCGATCGTCATCGCAATGGCGGTGTCGAAGTGGAAGCTCGGCAAGATTTCACCGATGCTGTGGATGTCGGGCGTGCTCGTCATCGGCTTCGGCGCGCTGACCATCTGGTTCCACGACGAACGCTTCATCGTCATGAAGCCGACGATCATCTACGCCGCCTTTGCGGCGCTGTTGCTCGGCGGATACTGGTTCGGCAAACCGATGCTCAAATATCTGCTGCAATCTGCGCTCGACGGGGTCACCGAGCAGGGCTGGCTGCTGCTGTCGCGCAACTGGGGCCTGTTCTTCGCCGCGCTCGGTATCGCCAACCATGTGATGTACGAGCTGATCGAGGCGAAGCGGATGAGCTTCGACCTGTGGCTGACGATCAAGGTCTGGGGGGTCACCGCCCTCTCCTTCCTCTTCACGCTGAGCCAGCTTCCCGTCATGCTGAAGTACGGGCTGGCGGTTCCCGACGAAACGGCGCTCGACAAGCAAGCTTGAGCCCATCCCCCGTCGCTGGCATAGCAATGCCGAGGGCACCGGGTCGCGCCGCGCCCCATAACAAGCGAGGGGGAATGCCATGGACAAGTTTTTCGGGAATCTTCACGCCGTGCTCGGAGCGGGCCTCGTGCTCGCGATCATCCTGATGCTGGGGCTCAACGGCCAGAATTTCGAGGATGGCGTCGCCGCGGGCAATGCGATCATGCGCTGGCTCCACACCTTCTTCGGCATTTTGTGGATCGGCCTGCTTTATTATTTCAACTTCGTCCAGATTCCGACGATGCCGAAAATCCCGGCCGAGCTGAAACCCGCCGTGGGCAAGCATATCGCGCCAGCCGCGCTGTTCTGGTTCCGCTGGGCGGCGCTGATCACCGTACTGCTGGGCCTCGCGATCGCCGGCCACGCCAAATATCTGGGGCCCGCGCTGGGGCTGCAGGATCCGTACAAGCTGATCGGCGTCGGCATGTGGCTGGGGCTGATCATGGCGTTCAACGTCTGGTTCGTGATCTGGCCGAACCAGAAAAAGGCGCTGGGGATCGTCGAGGCCGACGATGCCACGAAAGCCAAGGCCGCGAAGACCGCGATGATCTTTTCGCGGACCAACACCTTGCTGTCGATCCCGATGCTCTATGCGATGGTGAACTTCAGCTGATGAGTCCCCCTCCCGCTTGCGGGAGGGGCTAGGGGAGGGCATGTCGAGAGCCGGGCTTGTACTGAGACAGGCCCTCCCCCGACCCCTCCCGCAAGCGGGAGGGGAGAGTTAGCCCTCCACCGCCGCCTTGTGCATGCGGCCGTTCATCACATAATGCGCGACGCCCATCTGCATGCCCGCCGCCTGCGCGTCGCCGATCTCGCGCACGCGGCGCGCCGGCGAGCCGGCCCAAAGCTCGCGATCGGGGATTTCCTTGTTCTCGGTGAGCAGCGCGCCCGCCGCGAGCATCGCATCGCTGCCGATGCGGCAGCCGTTCATCACCGTCGCCTTCAAACCGACGAACGCCCGGTCCGCCAGCGTGCAGCCATGCACCATCGCGAGATGGCCGATCAGCACATCCTCGCCGATGATCGTCGGAAAGCCTTCGGGTCGGTGCGGCATCGGGCCGTCGCAATGGACGACGCTGCCGTCCTGGATGTTCGAACGGGCGCCGACGACGATATGGCTGACATCGGCGCGCAGGACGCAATTATACCAGATGCTGACATCGGGTCCGATCGTCACGTCGCCGATGATCCGGCATCCCGGTGCAACGAAGGCGCTCGGGTCGATCTGCGGCGTCTTGCCGTTGACGCTGATGATGCTGATGTCGTTCATTCGCGGCCTCCTACGAGATGTTTCCAGAGCAGGATCGGCAGCGTGGAGGCGTAATCGTCGGTCCAGCGGGTGAAATGCGGACGCGCGGCAAGCGGCACCCACGCGCCGTTGTCGAAGCGGTCCTTGCGAAGCTTTATACCGCCCGTCAATTCCCGCATACGTGCGGGCGTGGCGGTCAGCGCCACCCAGTTCGACCCGGTGAGATCGCCGAAATCGTCGCCCATCGGTCCCGGATCCATCCGGATCGCCGCCGTCCAGCCGCGCGCCTTCGCCTCGGCCGCAAGCACCGGTTCGAGGTCGAAGAAGCGGTTCGAGATGTGGACCAGCAATATGCCGTCGGGCTTCAGCGCCCGCGCGTAGATGCCGATCGCTTCCTCGGTCAGCAGATGCAGCGGGATCGCGTCGGAAGAAAAGGCGTCGATGACGAGGACATCGAACTTGCCCGCCGGCTGTTTGGCGATTTGCAGGCGCGCGTCGCCGATGACCACCGGGGTGTCGCCCGCACAATCCGACAGGAAGGTGAATTTGGCGGGATCGCGCGCTATATCGACCATCACCGGATCGATCTCGAAAATCGTCCATTGCTGTCCCGGCTGGCGGTAGCAGGCGAGCGTCCCCGCCCCCAGCCCGACGATGCCGACCGCCGCATCGGGTCCGGCGAGCGCCTCTGCCTTGTCGAGCGTCAGCCCGACCCCCGACTGGTGCCCGTAATAGGTCGTCGGTTCGAGCCGTCCCCCCGTATCGGTGCGCTGCAGCCCATGCAGCGTCGTGCCATGGGCGAGGCGGCGCTGGTGACGATAGCCGTCGTCGGTGACGGTATAGACGCCGAAATAGCTGCGCACGCGCATCCCCGTGAAGCTTTCCTCCATCGTGTCCCAGCCGCCGACTCCGACCATCAGCAACGCGAGCGCGGCGACATAGGCCCAGCGCCAGCCGATCACGAGCAGGCCGATGACGAAGATGGCGAGACCCCAGATCGCCGTCGCCCCGGCAAGCGACCCCGTCCAGCCGCCGACCATTTGCCAGCAGGCAAAAGCGGCGAACCCGACGAGCAGCGCCGCGACGGCGCGCGCTTTCGCCGCCGACAGCTTCAGCCACTGGTCCCACGGCAGCAGCGCGGGCAGCGGTAGCAGCGCCGCGGCGGCGAGGACGAGTAGCGGATGTTCATAAACCCAGTCGAAGAGGAGCGGTGCGAACAGCGCCGCGAACAGCCCGCCGAGCACCCCACCCGCCGACATG
Source organism: Sphingopyxis macrogoltabida (assembly GCF_001307295.1). Lineage (NCBI taxonomy): Bacteria > Pseudomonadati > Pseudomonadota > Alphaproteobacteria > Sphingomonadales > Sphingopyxidaceae > Sphingopyxis > Sphingopyxis macrogoltabida. The sequence goes on from NZ_CP012700.1 coordinate 3,502,245, forward strand.
ATGAGATAAAAGAGCGTCAGATGCTGCGCTGCGGGGCGGAGGTGATAGAGATAGCCGTGCAACGCCACCGCGACGACGAACAGCATCCCGAGGCTGGCGAGCGCGACCATCATCGACCCGCCGCCCGAACTCAACAGCGCGAGTCCGCCGACCGAAAGCAGGACCGCGGGCGCGGTGAAGGTGATGATCTGCGTCAGCCGCGTCGCGGTCGAAAAGGCGATCACGAAACTGAGCAGATAGAGGCCGAGCGGCAATACCCACAGCAACGGCATCGCGACGATGTCGGTGGTGAGGTGCGTCGTCGTCGACAGCATCAGCCCCGACGGCACCGCCGCGATCAGCAGCCAGTGAAGCTGGCGCCGCAGCGCGGGGCGCGGCTCTTCGTCCGGTGCCGCCCCTTCGTCATGCACCGTGCCGCGCTGCCAGCGCGCGGCCGCGCTCGCCGCGATGAGCAGCACGAGCAGCGCATAACCCGCGGTCCAGCCCCAGCTTTGCGCCGCGAGCGGCAGGCTCGGCTCGACGAGCGCCGGATAGCTGAGCAGCCCGGCAAAACTGCCAAGGTTCGATGCGGCGTAGAGATAATAGGGGTCGCCCGCGCGCGCGTCGGCGGCGAACCAGCGTTGCATCAGCGGCGCCTGCGCCGAGACCACGAAGAAGACGGGGCCGATCGACGCGAGCAGCAGCAGCGGCACCCACAGCACTTCCTGTCCGGGCGCGGGCGGCGCAATCGCCGCGATGCCGATGGGAAGCCATAGCGCGGCGACGAGAAACAGCCCGAGATGGATCGTCGCCTGCCGCCGGAGCGTGAACCGTCCGAGCCAGTGCGCATAGGCATAGCCGCCGAGCAACAGCGCCTGATAGACGAGCATCGCGCTGTTCCACACCGCCGGTGCGCCGCCCAATTTGGGCAGCACCATCCGCGCCACCATCGGCTGGACGAGAAAGAGCAGGAAACTGCCGACGAGGATCGTCAGCACGAACAGCCAGCGGCGCGGCGATGCGGGTGCGGAAAGGGTCACGCGGTCAGCAGCCGGGCGGCATGGAGCGCATGATAGCTGAGCACGCCCGACGCGCCGGCGCGCCGGAAGGCGAGCAGCGTTTCGAGGACGAGCGCGTCACGGTCGCCCGCGCCGGCAGCCGCCGCGGCCTCGATCATCGCATATTCGCCCGACACCTGATAGGCGTAGACGGGCACCGCAAAATTGTCCTTCACCGCGCGCACGATGTCGAGATAGGGCAATCCCGGTTTGACCATCACGCTGTCCGCCCCCTCGGCAAGATCCTGCGCGACTTCACGCAGCGCCTCCTCGCTGTTCGCGGGGTCCATCTGATAGGTCTTCTTGTCGCCCTTCAGCAGCCCGCGCGATCCGACCGCGTCGCGGAACGGGCCGTAGAAGGCCGAGGCATATTTGGCGGCATAGCTCATGATCTGGACGTGGCCAAAGCCTTCGGCTTCCAGCGCCTGCCGGATCGCACCGATACGGCCGTCCATCATGTCGGAGGGCGCGATGATATCGGCCCCCGCGCGCGCCTGATTGAGCGCCTGTCCCACCAGCGCCTCGACCGTTTCGTCGTTGAGCACATAGCCCGCATCGTCGATCAGCCCGTCCTGCCCGTGGCTCGTATAGGGATCGAGCGCCACGTCGGTGAGCACGCCGATATCGTCGCCGAGCGCCTGCTTGATCGCCGCGACCGCGCGGCACATCAGATTGTCGGGACTGAGCGCCTCGGCGCCGTCCGCGCTGCGCCGGTCCGCCTGCGTATAGGGGAACAGCGCGAGGCAGGGGATGCCCGTCGCGACCGCGTCGCGGGCCCGTTCGACGAGCAGGTCGACCGACCAGCGCGACACGCCGGGCAGGCTGCCGATCGGCTCCTCGGTACCCGACCCGTCGCAGACGAACAGCGGCCAGATGAGGTTGCTCGGCGAAAGCTGCGTCTCGCGCACCATCGCGCGGCTCCAGCCGGTGCGGCGGGTACGGCGGAGGCGGAGGTCGGGGAAAGCGGCTTGGGTCATGCGGCGTGCATAGCGGCGCCGCGCTGCCGGGCAAATGGATATTGCCACTTTTATGTGGGACTAGATCCCGTCGCCGGCGCGCTTCGAGGCGACATCGGCGAGTGAGCCCAGCTTCGGTCCTTCGGCCTGCTTCGCCGCAATCGGGGTGAGTGCGGCGCCGGGCGCGACCGCGGTCAGGGTGCGGATGCGGGCGCGGAAGTCGGCGAGCGCCTTGCCCTCGAGCAGCGCGCGCGTGACGAAGGTCACCGACGCCGGGTTCACCGCATGGCCGTTGCGGTAGAGTTCATAGTGGAGGTGAGGGCCGGTCGAGAGGCCGGTAGAGCCGATATAGCCGATCACCTGCCCGCGATTGACGCGCTGGCCGGGACGGACCGCGATGCGGCTCATATGGCCATAGCCGGTGCCGAGCCCATTCCCGTGGTTGAGCTTTACATAATTGCCGAAACCGCCGGTGCGCCCCGCGACCGTGACGATGCCGTCGGTCACCGCATAGATGGGCGCGCCATAGCCGCCGCCGAAATCCATCCCGCTGTGCATGCGCCGATAACCGAGGATCGGATGGCGCCGCATTCCGAAGGTCGAGGTGACGCGGCCGTTGGTCGGGCGCGCCATGCCGCCGCGCTGTTCGCCGACGCCCGACGCTTCATACCACTGACTGCGCCCGTCGACGGTCCATTCGAGCATCGACAGCTTCGGCTTGCCGCCGCGGATCAGTCCCGCATAGAGCAGCTTGCCGGTCTCGCTTTCGCCCGTCTCGGCGCGGCGGTGGTCGACGATGATGTCATATTCGTCGCTGGAACGGATATCGCTGCCGACCGAAATCTGTTTGCCGATGACGCGCAGATAGGCTTGGATCGCCTCGGGCGGCGCCCCCGCAGCGCGCGCCGAGCGATAGAGGCTGTCGCCGACGCGGCCGCGGATGCGCAGCGGCGTCGCGTCGACCGCGATCGGGATGCGGCGCATGACGAGCCGGCCGTCGATACGTTCCATCTCGATGCGGAGGTCGAACCGCGCGCGCATTGCCAGCGCTTCGACCGGCCGCGGCATGGTGCGCGCGGCGCGGCGGCCGAGGATCAGGTCGATCCGCGTGCCCGGCGCGATATCGGCGAGCGGCACCGCGCCCGCGACCTGGCTCGCGAGCGCCTGTGCCTCGCTGCCGCCGACGCCCGAGCGTTCGAGCAGGCGCGCAAAGCTGTCGCCGCTGCCGAGGGTGGCGGTGAGTTCGATCTGCGGCCGTTCGGGGGTCTGAGTCAGCGGGCGCACCGCATCGGTCGCCGCCATATGCCGTCCGGTATCGCCGCCGAGCGCGAGCGGGACGATCATCTGCGCGCGCGCCTCGTTGAAATCGGCGGCGTCGAGCGCAGGCGTGCCCGCGGTCTGGAGCGGCTGGATGCCGGGGAAGGTCGCGATCGCGGTCCCGCAGAGCAGGGTTAATGTCGCAAGACCGCGCCACCATTCGGCCGAACCGATATTGTCGCCAAGATCGGGAACCAGGTCGAGCTGCGCCAGCCGATCGCGCCACGTCGCATGCGGTTCGGCCTCGGCGGGCGCCCGGCGCAGCGAAACCGCCTGCGACATGGTGAGCGCAGCCGCGTTGCCGGACATCCCCGCAATGGGTTCGTGACGCTGGAACAAAGTTTTGCAACCCCCGCTCGCCGGCATTGCCCCCCGAAAAGGCGCCGTCGATGATGTTTCCGTGCCAATGTCTGTAAACAAAGGGCGTTAAAGTCAATTTAATGGACGGTTCGCCGATTTGGCTTGCGGCGGGCCGTGGCGTGACCGCGTTATGGCGTGAGCGAGCGAAGAAAATGGCGGCCCGGCCCCCGCTTCCATCGATCGCCTGTTGCGCGCGGACGCGCCGCATGCCAGCGTGAGAATCAAGACAATGACGTCATCCTCTTCCCACCCGGTCAAGGCTGTCCTTGGCCCCACCAACACCGGCAAAACCCATTTGGCGGTCGAGCGTCTGACCGCCCGGTCGAGCGGCATGATCGGCTTTCCGCTGCGCCTGCTCGCGCGCGAAGTTTACGACCGCGTCGTCGCCATCAAGGGCGCGTCACAAGTCGCCCTCATCACCGGCGAAGAGCGGATCATGCCGCCCGAAGCACGCTATCTGCTCGGCACGATGGAGGCGCTGCCGGTCGAGCGCGACGTCGCCTTTGTGGGCATCGACGAGGCGCAGCTCG